>CAZXPG010000052.1:0-13056 GCA_964643145.1 uncultured Rickettsiales bacterium | reverse complement strand
AGGCGCACTCCCTCCCCCCTCAAGGGGGGAGGGATTTCATCTTGACCACGATGTCATGTATTATTTTAACCTCAGTTTTGGATAAGCTACGCTTATCCAAAACTGAGGTTATTTTAGCACCTTAGCAATACAAAAATAATATAAGAATGACGCCCTTCCTGTTATGCTCTGCCAATCATGCATGAGATTTATGTATAGAAGGATATATACCAACACCAACAACTGAGGTGCGCAATGGAACAAGGTAATAATATACAACAACAGGATCACCCACCTACTGCAACACTGCTCGCAACGGCAGCACCAGCACCTAATGCTGGGGTGGAGGGCGATAAGAGAGGCGATACTCCACTACATACAGCAGCACGTGCTGATGATGTTGCGGGAATTGACCGTATACTTACTGGATTAACGGAGCAGGGCAGGCTAGAGGCACTGAGGAAAACAAACGATAATGGCGCTACCCCACTGCATGGTGCTGCGGGATCTGGCGCAGTGAATGCTGTTAGGACGTTGCTTGAATGGGCGCGAGGGCATGAGGCTCAGCTTATAGCACTACGCAATAATAACGGCGTCACGCCGGTGCATGCTGCTGCACGTAATGGGAGAGCCGATGTAATTAATGTATTATTCCAACATGTGTCACCAGCTATACAGCAGGAACGTCTTCGTGATAGAACCGATAAAGATATGAATCCCCTACATCTGGCTGCATTGAATGGCAAGTATCACGTGGCTGAACTGCTCGTTGATAGATATGGTGCTGATCCAACTATTTATTGCGTGCCGGGAAAGGGATGGTTGGTTACTTTTTTTAAATCAAACGATAAATGGCGTGAAGCAGCCCAGATGACTGCCGCAGGAGTGGCTGAATCCGTTGGCCATCAGGCGACTGCTACAATGCTCAGGAGCAAAGAAGAGGCATTTAGGGCAGCACAACATCCTATTGAACCAGCCCCTCCTATTGAACCAGCACGCCCCGAACTATGGGCAGAGAGAGTCCGCCTTCCCTCAAGGCAGGAAGGAGTTAGGCACCGTAACAAGACGTGTGTGTTGATGTGAAGTCTTTCTATACTTTGTAGACGCGTCCATTGATATTTTTATCACATTGTCACAAAACCGTAACAATCTTCTGTTACGGTGCTTACATCATGCATATGGCAGCGAAATGATGCGATAGGCATGATAGTGTAATCATAAACATCATAATAATGAGGATAAAGAATGAAATCTGGACAACGCAATTACAAAGAAGAAACACAGCCAATGATAGAGGCTGAGGCAGGTGATACGGATCTGCATAGAGCTGCGCGCGCAGGCGACGTTAGTGAAATAAACCGCATACTTAATACATTAGGCTCAGAGAACGAGGTGCTAAAGGCAATGAGGCAAGGAAACAGCAATGGCGGCACGCCACTGCACGGTGCTGCCGGGCATGGCGGGGCGGCTGCTGTGCAGGCACTGCTTGCGAAGGTTCCAGGCCATGAAGCAGAATTGACAGCGATAAGAAATAACAACGGTGTCACCCCCGTGCAGGCTGCTGCACGTAATGGGCAAACAGACGCGCTGGATGCATTATTTGAAAACGTGGAAACTACTATAAAACAACAACGTCTTAGTGAGCACACAAATAGGGGGCTGAATGCCCTGCATCTGGCAGCCCGTAATGGCCACACCGAAATGGCTCAGAGACTCGTTAGTACCCATGGTGCCAACAAAGATGCTACATGTCGCAGGGGAAATGGCATGAGAGGCTCCATGGGGTTCACGGAAACCGCAGCAGAATTGGCACGTCGTAAAGGGCATATCGCTACTGCCAATGCGCTTGAGCCTACTAGGTCATGGGCGGAGAGAATCGGTTTGACATCATCAAGCAGACAAGCTGGTGCATCGCGCTAATCGCAACGGCTGTTCTAAAAGCGTGATATAACGAGAGAGGCTTCTGCTTGTATAGGAAGCCTCTCTCTAGTTCTGAATGCATCCATTGAGATTTTTATGAAATTGTCACAAAACTGTAACAATCCGCTGCTATAATGCTCTTCATGAAAGCTGCACGCTAGTGGGGTGGCTGAACTATACTAATGGTTAACAATGCGCCGAGGGGAAGAAGTAATGATGAAATTTTTTACTAAAGGAAAAAAATCAAACGAAACTTCATCAGATGTGCCAACAAATTGGGTAATTCCAACCAATCCTGCTGCACGGTTTGAATGGATGTCTGGTCTCGGAGGGCAGGATAATGAGGGATGCACGGTGTTGCATCGATATGCTGAAGCGGGTAATGCTGCTGGTATTAATAGCCTATTTGCAGGTTTTACCCCCGAGCAAACCCATGCAGCCTTATCGTTAGAAAACGATAAGGCTGCTACGCCACTCCATGCCGCCGCCGGGAATGGCCACGCAAATGCTGTGAGGGCCTTGCTTGAGAAGGTGCCTAGGCAAGAAGAAAGAACGTTCATAGTGAAAACGAATAATAACGGTGTCACCCCAGTACATGCGGCTGCCCGTAATGGACATCGAGAGGCACTGAAGGCATTGGTAGAGAGTATACCGTGGGGTGCGCGTGGGCAATATGTTAATCAGCAAACGGATAAAGGCATGAATGCCTTGCATCTGGCTATAAACAATGAGCATTTTCTTCTAGCCCACGATCTTCTCCAAGAGTGTCAAGCAGACCCTGCTCCGCATGAGGGGGTGAAGCTTATAACATTGGCGAAGAAGAAAGGAGCGCCTCAGCCACTTCTTGAGGCGATTGAGGGGGGTGAACGTGTGTACGGAAGAAATTGTAGCCGGGAAGAGGAAATGCGTCGTTGGCAAGAAGAACAAGGGAATAGTTCTTCCTCATGGGTGAGCAGAACACAATCGACGTCATCAAGCGAGCACATGAGCAAAGGCAAATAACAACGGTTGCTACTATCTGGAAATTGGCACCGTAGTAATGATAAGCCACTGTCGAGGGGGAGTAATGAAGTTTTTTAAGGACATGAGAACATCGCTACGAGGAAGCGTCATCGATGCATCAGCAACCAGCGAAGAGGAAAAAACTGCCATCAACCTGAAGAGTGCTGATGATATAACCGAGCAAAATGATGCGCTATCGATAGCAAGCGAGGAGGATGAGGCTAATCCCCCATTGTATGAGGCCGCAAGCAAGGGGAATATTGATGAGATAGAGCGGTTGTTGCAACATCATAGGCAGTCGCAGATTATAAGCGCACTAACAACAACCAATGATAAGGGTGGTACGCCCTTGCATGTTGCTGCTAGCAAGGGAAACAGTGCCGTTATTGCACTGCTGCTTGGGAAGATAGAGAACGAGAGTGATAAACATCGCGTAGTTATGGCAACCAATAACAACGGTGTCACCCCGGTACATGCTGCTGCGCGTGGCGGTGATGTGGCTTCACTTGAGGCATTATTAGCGAGTATGCCAGAGGAGATGCGCGTAGAGGCTGTTAACACCAAAACCGATAAAGATATGAATCCCCTGCATCTGGCGGCATTTAAGGGACATTTGGCTATGACCACGCATCTTCTTGAGGTGTATGGGATGGATCCAACCATTCGTTGTGATACGAACAAGGGATTCACTGCTACGATGAGGGATATACTCAAACCAGGTTCGGCAAAGGGGGAAACTGCCTGGGAACGTGCAAAAGACGGACACGAACAATTTAAAGAATGGCGGCGCGAAGAGATGAAAAAGCCAAAGTCGACAGCCGCAACTAATCCCGTCTATGTAGCTAAGGATGTCGAATATGGAAAGGTCTCTATGTTACTCTATCAAAGGGAATTGGCAGTATATGTTGATGAAATGCGCCTTCCCCCATCCTCACAGGTGGGGAAAGCCCGTTGGATACCACCGGCGATGCAACGCGATATATCACTGGCGTTGTGTCAAGGCTGATAGGCGGCTGCCTGCTATTTTCATATCAGGCGAGCCTGGCTTCTGGCAGCCAGATATGGAAGAGGCTGCCCGGATATTTCGGATCGGTTTGGTCGGGGTTATAGTCAACGCTTATCAGGCCGTTATGAATTTCGATGATGGTTTTGCAGATAGCGAGCCCCAGCCCTGCGCCGCCGGAGAGTTTTTTGACGCTACCCGAACGGAAAAATTTCTCAAAAATCTGGCTGCGATGCTCAGGTAGAATCCCAATGCCCTGGTCTTTCACTCTAATATGCCCTCTGCCTTCTGCATATTCAAAGAGAACCTGGATACTGCTATGGGCGGGGGAATATTTCACTGCATTATCCAGCAGGTTCTGAAGCACTTGCTCGATTAAGATATTATCTATATAAAACAGGCAGGCGGGCCCGGTGGTGTGATATTCTACCTGATGTTGGGTTAGGCCAAACTGCATCCGTCGCATCACCCGTGCCATGAGTTCTTCCGGTGGCTGCCATTGGTAGTTAAGCGGTACGGTGCCAGAATCCAGGCGGGTCATATTCAGTAGATTGGTGATAAAGGCGTTCAAACGTTCCGCCTCTTCCTGCGCCGCTTCAAGCAAGGTGTTGCGTGTTTCTTCATTCAGCACCGCCTGCATATGACGCACCGCCGAAAGCGAGCCGATAATGGAGGCAAGTGGTGTTCTGAAATCATGCGAAATGGAGGAAAGAAGCGCAGAAGCCAGTTTTTCTTTGAGTTGCTCCTGTGAATGTACGGAGTAAGTGGTGCTTTTGGTGCAATCTAAACTCGTGGTCATATCCCCCCCAGAGGTAGGTTGTGTGTATGTAGTGATAATAATCTCTTTATTGTCAGTTTCAATGGTTTTTTAGGGGCTAGAGGCGATATACTGCTCACAGTGCAAGAATTGGTTAGGTTGCAATGTGAGCAGACTATGCTTGAGTACAAGCAATGCTGCATAAAGCAGGCATTGCGCGGCATTTCCGCGTTCCCTGCAATACATCTTTAGATGTATCCAAAACTGAGGTTAAAGATACATAATGCAGGAACGCAAAAATAAGGACTATACTGAAACCACTCTTCAAGTGGTTTCAGTATACTATGCTCTGATATATATAAAAATTCGTTTAGAATAAGAGAAAAGATCAATAAAAGAAGCATTAACGTCTATGCGGGGCAGGGTGATGGGCATCATAGGCCCTGGCGAGAGCGCAAAATTCCTCTACGCTCAGTTCTTCCGGCCTGCGGCTAGGCAGAATGGCGGCCTCTTCCAGTACGCTTTCCGGTGCAGGGATAAGCTGCTTCAGGCTGGAACGCAAGGTCTTACGCCGCTGGTTAAACGTGGCCTTGCAGAGTGTTTGAAGCGTGGTTTTATTGGCTGGAGCCAGCGGCGTGGGGCGCGGAATCAACGAGATGACGGAAGAAGTCACTTTCGGCGGCGGAATAAACGCTTCCGGGCTAATATCAAAATGGTGATGCACCTCACATAGCCACTGCGCCATCACTGACACTCTGCCATAGTCTTTGGTGCCGGGGGCTGCTGCAATACGGTCAGCTACTTCTTTCTGGAACATCAAGGTTAGGCTCTCAAAGAATAGGATGTTTTCCAGCCATTTAAAGAGTAACACCGTTGCAATATTATAGGGCAGGTTGGCCACAATTTTGACGCGCCCCTCGGCAAGTGAAGTTTCATCCACCTTCAGCGCATCTGCCTGTACCACCTCTAGCCTACCAGGAGCCAAGGCGGCAATATCACTAAGGGCACCAAGGCAACGCGCATCCTGCTCAATAGCCACCAGCTTGTTAGCCCCATAGGCCAATAACATACGGGTTAAGCCTCCGGGCCCTGGCCCTATTTCAATCACGGTTCGTCCGTCAAGCGGCAGGGCAGCGCGGGCAATTTTGCCAATCAGGTTAAAATCAAACAGGAAATTCTGCCCCAGGCTTTTTTCCGGCCAGATACCATAGGCTTTAATCACCTCACGCAGGGAAATATCGGAAAAACGTAAATCAGGCTTGGTCATTGCACGCATGTCTAATAAGGTAATATAACCTCAGTTTTGGATAAGCTACGCTTATCCAAAACTGAGGTTAATATAGTCTTCTCCGCCCCCTCAAGGGGGATTGTTCCGTTATACTCCCGCATCCTTTAGCAGGGAGGGTTCCGTTATACTCCTCCCCCTTTAGTAGGGATTGTTCCGTTATACTCCCTCCCCCTTTAGGGGGGAGGGTTGGGGTGGGGGTATTTATAATATAAGTGTAGCGAATGCTTCTATATGAAGAAGAATGTGTTCGCTACCGCTCACAGTGATTACCATCACCCCCTCCTAACCTCCCCCCTCAAGGGGGAGGAATTTCTGGTGCGCTTCCCCCTCAAGGGGGAGGAATATGAACATCTCCCCCTAACGCACTTCCACATAGGTTTCCTGGCGGAGAGTGCGCAGATATTGCTTGGTTTGCAGATCAACCTTGCGCTCAAGCAGTATGGCAGAAAGCTGTTGTTTCTGTGTAGGGCTAAGGGCTGGTTGGCCGCGTTCGCATAGCATCAGCAGTTGCAGGCTGTCATCGGTTTGCAGCACGTTGCTTGGCTCCCCAATATCAAGCTGGCTTACCAGTTCACGGATGGCAGGGTTCAGGTTGGCGGCCGTGACGTTCAGCACCGTAGGCGCAAACTCGGGCCCTTCACGCGCAGCAAGCGTATCAAAGGTCTCACAGCCTTTGGCGTTGCTGCGCAGATGCTCAAGTTTCTGGCGTAAATTGCGTAAGTCCTGTGCATTCGTATCGCCCAAGGGAACGAATATCTGCTTTAAGGTGAGGGAGCGGTTGTTGCCGCCTATGCGCGCAATTTCCAACCCAAGCTCGCGTTCAGTCACGTTCACCTTAGGGCGTACCCTGGTATTAATGATTTTGGCCAGCAATATTTGCGCCTTCACCTGGTTATAGACCGTGGACGCTGGAATATTGCGTTCTTTTAAGAAGGCGGGGAAGCCGCCGGGCTGCAACTGGTTCTTGGCTTCAATACCGGCAATGGCGTGCTCTAGTTCGGCAGGTGTCACGCTTAGTTTCAGTCGTTCTGCTTCCTGGGTGTAGAGCGTCTCTTCAATTAACATCTGCAATGCCTGCGATTGTGCTGCCTGCATCATGGCGGTGGTTGGGCTTGTGGTATTATCCCCGGAATGCAGGATCATCAAGGCACGATCATGAGCATCAATGGTGGTGATAATATCGCCACCAACAATGGCAGCAATTTTATTCTCGTCTCCGGCATAAGCGGGGTTCTGGAAGCAGAGGGCCAGCAGTAGGGTAAGAATAAATTTTTTCATCATCAGGCCAGATTAATTAAGGTTTTTCAAAAACACCTGGAAGGTAATGGAGGTAGCAGGCTTAATATCCTGGTCACGGGTGAACTGCTTGGATACAGCGGTGATGAAATTGACGCAATCCCCCGTATAGATGAGCATACCACCGCTAGAAATCATCCCCCCACCATCCGATAAATCTCTACGGGCATCGGCGGTAATTGTCCACTGTTTTGACAAGGCAAGCGAGGCAGAACTATAGACTTGCTCACGCTCGGGCGTTGCGCCCACTTCATTATCATTCAAGAAAATGTAACTGACATTCCATACTACCGGGGAAAAGGCAAAAGTGGAATCTATTTCATTACGATGCGGGTTCATATTCACATTATCCAGCCGGAAACGATAGGCCATATCCAGCCAGTCCACCGGTTTCACCCCGACACGCCCGACATAATCAGAGAAATTATCATTTAAGCCGCTGCCCTTAGGTAATTCACTTTCCTCGTGCAGGCGGTAACTTTGGCCAAATAGGAAATCGGCACTACGGCCAGAATTACTATCACGGATGGCAGAGCGGATGCCATAGTTGGTGCGTGGGCCATCTTCCACCCTGTCAAGGCCGGTAAAGCGGTTGGCACTGAACAGGTTGCTATCAGAAAGCTCCACTTCCTGGCTGTCTTCGTTAGGAATTTTATCGGGATTGAGGCCATAAGGGCTAATAATCACATTGGCAGTCGGTTCAACCAGAATATGGTAATTCTGTTGTTCTTTCACCAGCGGATAGCGCCAGTCCACCTTGGTTTGCGGAATGAAGCGCGACACCCCTCCATCTAAGGTGCGGGTGGGGTCGTCCGGGTTTTCCACATCGGAAACATTATAAAAATCGCCACGCAGGCTGGTAGTGGCACTAAACACATGGCCGCTTTCAGTAATATAGGGGATGTCCCAGCCAATGGTAGAGGAGAGGCGGCGAGAATCGGTGCCTTCTTTGCGGCTAAGCACCATAGCACTGCTATCTAACGTCCAGCGTGCACCATTATCACTAACACGCCCTTCCTTATGAGAGGTCAAATATGGTATGACAATAGGCGGTTTACTGCTGTCCGAAGTTGCAGTTAGATCCTGGAAAGACAAGCCTTGTAACAACGTATAATCGCGCTGTTTGATGCTCTCAGCATAGACGCGACTAGTCAGGAAGTCTTCATCGCCAAATTTATAACGGCTGAGATAGGTGTCATCGGAGGCCTGCTTGAAATTAAACCCCACATCCAGTTCTGGCTTCAAATGGAAGCGCCCTTCTCCCTGCATATGGCCACGCATCCGTTGCCCAGGGGAGGGGTCGTTAGGGCTGGCACGGTAATCGGTTGGGTTGGTGATACTGCCACTTAACATATAGCTGCCCGTGTCGGTGAGCTGGCGAAATTCCCCTATCATCACCGGCCCTTCCGCACTGGTGAGGTAAGGGGTGAGGGTGGCATCCATATCCGGCTTGATATTGACATAATAGGGAACTTTAACCGTAGAGCCAAGCGACGTAATATTGCTGTAGGTTGGCACAAGAAAGCCGCTTTTTCTATCCGCATTGGGTGTGGCATGGGAAAATATCGGGCTGTACATCACCGGTATGCCGTACGCCTCAAAAAACGCATTACGGTATTTCACATTCTGTTTTTCCTGGTTCACCGTCACCTTATCGGCTTTAATCTGCCAGGCAGGGGGGCGGTCAGGATGTGTTTTACATAATGAACAGGGGGAATATACCGCCTTGCGCAAAATCACCTTATGTTCATTGACGCGTGTAGCACTTTGGGCGGCAAGTAGGGAATTATCAACAAAACGGGCACGGAAATGGTCGATAATACCTTTTTTCATCTGATCGGTGAAGGTCAAATGATCGGCAAAAAATACGTCGCCACTTGGTTCCAACACGGATATATTGCCTTCAGCAGTGACCGTATCGGTGTTTTTATGGTAACGCACGGTATCGGCCAGCATCATGCGGTTATTCTGGTAGAGTTCGACATGGCCAGAAGCAGTAACGGTTTCGGTATCTTTGTCATAGCTGATAGTATCAGCATTAATCAACACCGGCTCTTCTTTGATAACAGGTTTCTGTATTGCCTCGACAGGTTGACGTGTCGATATATCCTGTGCATTGACCTTTGAAGAAATAACAATCAAGGCACCGACAAGCACGAGGGGCCAAAGTTGTTCCCTCACCCTACCCCTCTCCCAGAGGAAGAGGGGACTGTAGGGGCTGTTCCTCGCCCAGAGGGAGGAGGGATATGTGGCGTTGCTTCCCTCTCCCTCTGGGAGTGGGAGGGGGTGAGGGTTAGCGGTAAGTAGTGCCTTTCCCCTTTGCATGATTATGTTCTTTTCTGGCATAGTAGTTTGCTTGACATATCCGTTCTCTGAGAGATATATCTTCTTTCCTGGTAACATGCTGTATAATTTAAACTCAGGTACATATAAAGTGCGTTTATCCCGTTATTTTCTGCCCATTCTAAAAGAAACTCCCGCGGAAGCAAGCATTACTTCACACCGTCTGATGTTGCGTGCCGGAATGATCCGTCAGTTAAGCAGTGGTATTTATAGTTGGATGCCGCTAGGACTCAAGGTGCTGCGCAATGTTGAGAAAATTGTGCGGCAGGGGATGGACAGTGCTGGGGCGATTGAACTGCTTATGCCTACCATCCAGCCAGCAGAGTTATGGCAGGAATCTGGCCGTTATGATGATTATGGCAAGGAAATGTTGCGTATTACCGACAGGCATGAACATAAGCTACTGTTTGGCCCTACGAATGAAGAGGTGATTACCGATATTTTCCGTAAAAATATCCGCAGTTACCGCGATCTGCCAAAAAATCTCTACCATATACAGTGGAAATTCCGTGATGAAATCCGGCCACGTTTCGGCGTGATGCGTGGGCGCGAATTTCTGATGAAAGATGCTTATTCTTTTGATCTGGATTTTGACAGTGCCAAAGCCGCCTATAATGCCATGTACCAGGCGTATCTCACCATCTTCAAGGCGATGGGCTTAAATGCTATCCCGGTGCGGGCCGATAGCGGGGCGATTGGTGGTAATTTGAGCCATGAGTTCCATATTGTCGCCGATACTGGTGAGAGTGAGATTTTCTATGATGCCGCCTTTGAAGAGCTGGGCAAGCAGCAGCATCTTGATGTGGAGGCCATGCACCAGCTTTATGCCGCCGCCGATGAAAAGCACGTGCCTTCCGCCTGCCCCATTCCGGAAGCGCGCTTGCGCAGCCGTCGAGGCATTGAAGTGGGGCATGTATTTTACTTTGGTACGAAATATTCCAAAGCTATGAACGCCTATGTGATGAACCCCAAGGGAGAGCAGGTGCTGGTGGAAATGGGTTCGTATGGTATTGGGGTTTCCCGTCTGCTTGGCGCGATTATTGAAGCCAGCCATGATGCCAACGGTATTATCTGGCCAGAAGCGGTGGCTCCTTTTGCCGTAGGGCTTATTAATTTGAAACCAGGGCAGGAAGCCTGCGCTGCCGCCTGCGAGATGCTCTATGCCAGCCTGATGAATGCCGGAGTGGAAACGCTGTATGATGATACGGAAGGCAGTGCTGGCAGTAAATTTGCCACGCAGGATTTGATTGGCACGCCCTGGCAGATCAGCATTGGCCCACGGGGGGTGGCAAGCGGTATTGTTGAGTTGAAAAACCGCAAAACTGGCGACAAGCAGGAGTTATCGGCGGAAGCGGTGCTGGCAAAGCTAATACCCTAACCTCAATTGGATAAACTTTCCTTATCCACAATTGAGGTTGCCCTCGCTAAAAACACAGGGCGGCAACTTGTGCGGCAACGCCGGTGTCGGTGGCCGACCATAGCGCATCAGAACAGGCGGTATTGCCCGCGCCGCATAATAGAATGGCACTGGCATTGTCATGCACACGGCTCGATACCATAGCGCAGAGGGGAGAGATAGTAGGAGGGGGGACAACACCACCTCCCATGCCTGTTAACCCGCCTGCCTGCTGTATTAACAATGGACGGGTGCTGTAGCTCACGATATCATCGTAATCGCGGCCGAGAGAGCGTTGTACAAAGACGGCATCATCATCGGTATTCTCAATTTCTTCAGCACTTGCCGTTTTCAGGGCGATTTTCTTCTTGCCGCCATTATGTGACCAGGCACCAAACCCGTTCTGCCCGTGGCTCACCAGCACAAAAGCGGCACTGGTAGTGATGGGGGTGTTGGCGGCACTATTGACCGTAATGCCTGATAAAGAAGGGCACATACTGCTATCTACAAAAGATTCAACATCACTACAGGGCGGGGCGATATAATAGGTGATGCGCCTGCCCCAGGCATCATAAGCAAAATCATCAGCGATCTGTAGGGTTTTAGTAGGTACAGCACCAGGATTACTGCTGCAATCTTCCACTTCCTGCCCAAAGAGCATATTATTCTGTGAGATGTTACCGCTGGCAGGGCAAGGGATGCGCTTATTTTCAGCAACATAGGCAGCTAAGGCATCCGTGACCTGCGCCATAATTTCCTGGGTTTCTTTTTGCTTGGCATTTTTGCTTTTACTGGTGGCAAGCGTGAGCACACTGCCAAGCACTATTGAAATAATAACCAGCACCACCGATAACTCAACAAGCGAGAAACCATGACCAGAATGAGGGTGATAAGGGGTTTTCATTACTGTATACACCAATTACGTACCTGGTTGGCCAAGGAAAGCAGATAGGCGTTGCAATCGGGCATGGCATTTTCTGCACAACTAATCGTTTGATTAACAAGAGCGCGGGCCGTCTGGCAGTTGTTGTTGCTGATAAGTGCGCCAGCCTCGCGTGTTAGTTGCCATTTCATTTTGTAGTGAACAATATCATCAAAGGTGGCATTAGCTTCACGCTGGATAAAGACTTCATCAAAATCTTTGCCCCATTCGCTATTTTCCTGCTCATCAGTATTCGGGGATGCAGGCCATTGGCCATTACCATCATGTAGCCAGCCGCCAAAACGGTTGGGGCCATGGCTCAATAGCACATACGCTGCCTCGTTGGTGCGTGTGCCGGTGATGGTGGCTTTAACGGTAGTCTTCTTCTTCTTGCCTGTCAGTAATGACCCTATGGGAATGGAGAGTGAAATTGTCTGTGATGTGCCATCCTTCACGGTAATCAGCCCGGTTGTGGTGTCATCAAAGGTAAAATCATTGGCAGGGGGGCCGTAAGTCTCGCTATGTCCGCTCCCTAGTGCCTCGGTCATCACATAGGTGAAGCGGTTCCCCCACCCATCCATCATAAATTCATCAGGCAACTGCAACGCTTTGGTGGGCACCGATCCGGCAATAATCCAGGGGTCGCCCGTTCTGGTTTCATAGCCTGCTGGCAGTGCCCCCGTCATTGATTTGCTGGCAATCCCTATACATAATTCTTGGCCAGAGGCAGGGTTGTTAAGTGGTAGTCCAGAATGGGCAGGGCAGGGGATGCGGTTATTGATCGCCAGGAATGACGCTATTGCTTTCTCGATAGTCTGCATTTTGGCAAGGGTCTGGGTGCGTTTGGCAGCGGCCAGTTGGCTGTTCATGGCTGTCAGTGAACTGCTAGCAATCAAACCGATAATGACGAGGACAACCGAAAGTTCTACCAGGGAGAAGCCAGTGGAGGGAGAAGATTGCAATGAGGGGGTAGATAACATGTCCATAGGAATATGGTATCAGAATTGCATATTTTTGCAAGCTCCAACGCTGGGAATGCCTGCCTAATAAATGGGTAATAACGCTATCAGGCAGGCGGCTACTAAGGTGCTAATATAACCTCAGTTTTGGATAAGCTACGCTTATCAAAAACTGTCAACTATTTGAAAAA
>CAZXPG010000051.1:0-13141 GCA_964643145.1 uncultured Rickettsiales bacterium | reverse complement strand
GTTCAAGCCGCCTTGAATCATTATTTTTCAAATAGTTGACAGTTTTGGATAAGCTTTGCTTATCCAAAACTGAGGTTATCGTAACCAGCGTTTGAACCAGGAGGAGAGATGATGCCGACGTGTCTTACGAGCGATATCCTCCTGGCTCTCTACCCAAGCAACCTGCACCACTTTGCGTTCTCCTACAAATGAAGTATGGCCATGCCAGGAATGGTCAGCGCGCATAAAGGCAAATACCGTGCCGGTTTCAGGGCTGATTTCAGCGGCATAATGATCAATATCATGGGCATTATAGAGGACACGTAACCGGCCCGCCTGATGCTGCCATACATCATTCAGATATAATAACAGGCTCATCACCTTGCTTCTACCATCGGTATGAATGCGCCCTTCATGCACAGCCGACAACCTGCGGATGGTGATTAAACGGGGATAGCGAGCAAAATCATAGTTGAATTTCTCGGATAACGCCTGTGTCAACGGTTCGCCTTCTAATTCTTCTATCAACTGGCGAAACAGGCCATATACCGATAATGTGCTTACAGGATGGAACCCTGCCATTCGTATATCAGGAAAATCCCGACTTAACGCCTTTGCAGCATCAGGGCGAACAGCGCGCTCACCAATCAGGTAATTATACGGGTGGCGCATGAGGGAAGCATTGCGAATACTATCCAGGTCAAGAAGGGCCATCGTGGTTCTCCAGCTAAATAGAAAAACACTACGATGCCCCCTTATAAAAAGCCAATAGGCTTATTCGCCCTGTATGCTGTCTTGGTGACGGAAATTATGGCGCGTCTCAATCTTCCGTACAGTACCGGTTTTGGAACGCATTATAATAGAAGAGGTTGTCGCACCCCCAGGGAAACGGCGCACCCCCCCCAGCATTGAGCCATCGGTAACGCCAGTGGCGGCAAACATCACATTGCCTGCTGCCAAATCAGAAAGCGTATATTTACAGGTGAAATCGGTGATTCCCATCCGCTTGGCACGCTCGCGCTCATCGTTAGACTGGAATACCAGCCGCGCCATCATCTGCCCACCAATACAACGCAGTGCCGCGGCAGCCAGCACACCTTCTGGTGCCCCACCAATCCCCATATAGACATCCACACCAGTTTCTGGGCTAGCCGTTGCAATCACCCCAGCCACATCACCATCACCAATAAGCTGGATACGCGCACCTGCCTCACGCACGGAAGCAATCAACTCTTCATGGCGTGGACGATCAAGAATAACAACCACCAGATCAGAGAGTTCACATTTACGTGCCCTGGCAATGTTTTTCAGGTTGGTATCGGTGCTATTATCTAAATCAATCACCCCTTCAGGCAGGCCACCACCTACCGCAATCTTATCCATATAGACATCGGGCGCATGTAAAAACCCCCCTTTTTCTGCCATGGCAATCACCGCTAAGGCATTCGGTGCACCCGTCGCACAGATAGTGGTGCCTTCCAGCGGATCAAGGGCAATATCAATCTTTGGCCCCTGGCCGGTTCCCACTTTTTCGCCAATATAGAGCATGGGAGCCTTGTCGCGCTCTCCCTCCCCAATCACCACCGTGCCATCAATTGCCATCGTGTTCAGCGCACGCCGCATGGCATTCACTGCCGCCTGGTCTGCCGCTTTCTCATCGCCCCGCCCCATCCATTGCGAACTGGCAATAGCAGCAGCTTCTGTCACCCTGACAGCCTCAAGAGCAAAATTACGATCCAGGGTTAAGCCTTCATTAAAATGCGGTTTTTCTATGGTATGGAGCATTGATTTTCTTTCCTCTCTTGCTTGGTTTACGCGCATATGCGGATTATATGGGGCGATTCTAGCACCGATTCAAGTGTTTTCATACGGGAAATTGCACGTTGCACCGCTTTTTCATTGGTCACATGGGTAACGATCATAATATGCACCGCTTCCTCCTGCTTATGCGCTTTTTGCAACAATGATTCCACCGATATTGCCTCACTCTTTAATATATCCGTAATATCCGCCAGTACGCCTGGCTTATCCTGCACCACTAAACGCATATAATAGGCTCCCCTATGGCTAGCAATTGATGTATAGGGCACCTGCTGAAGGTTGTGCGTTTTGCGGTTAAACGGCAGGCTGCCACGGCCACTGGCAATATCAACAATATCAGCGACCACCGCCGAAGCCGTAGGGCCACTGCCAGCCCCCCTGCCCTCCAGCATCAACCTGCCCACCGAATCACCCTCAATTACCACAGCATTAAACACTCCACTCACACTAGCAATTGGGTTTTCTTTCGGCACCAGGCAAGGGTGCACTTGCTGGCTTAATCCTTCTTCGGTCATCTCACAGATACCGAGCAGCTTCACTGCAAAGCCAAGCTCTGCCGCCAAGCGCATATCATGCGGGGTGATATGACGGATGCCTTCCCGGTACACAGCTGCAAAATTGACGGCACAGCCATAAGCAAGTGCTGCAAGAAGTGCCAGCTTGTGCGCTGCATCTACCCCATCTACATCAAAGCTTGGATCTGCTTCTGCATAGCCTAAATCCTGCGCTTCTTTCAGCACATCGGCAAAGGCACGGCCGGTTTCCTGCATGGTGGTGAGGATATAGTTAGATGTACCGTTCAAGATACCACAAATGCGCGAGAAGCGGTTAGCCGCCAAGCCCTCTTTTAAGGTTTTAATCACCGGGATGCCACCGGCCACCGCCGCTTCAAACATTAAGCAGACCTGATGTTTCTCTGCTAATTCTGCCAGATACACGCCATGATGGGCAAGCAATGCTTTATTGGCTGTCACCACATGCTTACCATTCTTCAGTGCCGCCTCACACAGCGAAAAAGCAATACCGTCTGAACCGCCAATGGCCTCAACAATCAGGTCAATCCCTGGGTCTTGCGTAAGCTGCATAGCATCATCCACCCAAGCCACTGCACGCATATCAAGCGCGTGGCTGCGCGCTTTATTACGGCCCGATACCGCCCTCAGCACCAGCGTGCACCCTGCCCGCTCTTCAAGCAGTGCCGCTTTTTCCTGTAAAATAGACGCCACGCCACCGCCTACAGTACCGATACCGGCGATAGCAATATTGAGTTCTTTTGTCATTCACTTGCCCTTATGCATTCTGTAAGAAATGTTTGATGTTCCGCACCGCCTGCCGGATACGTTTTTTGTTCTCAACCAACGCGATACGCACATAGGCATCACCATATTCCCCAAAACCAATGCCCGGGGCCACAGCCACTTCAGCTTCCTCCAGAAGCAGCTTGGAAAATTCCAACGACCCTAAATGGGCAAATTTTGGCGGGATAGGTGCCCAGGCAAACATCGAGGCGGAAGGCAAAGGCACATCCCATCCGGCATCGCATAAGCCTTTTACCAGCACATCACGCCGCTCTTTATAGATCTGTCGCACCTCTTCCACGCAATCCTGCGGGCCATTCAGTGCTGCTGTAGCCGCTACCTGAATCGGGGTAAAACCACCATAATCCAGATAGGATTTAATTTTTGTCAGTGCCTTAATCAATGTTTGGTTCCCTGCCGCAAACCCCACCCGACACCCAGCCATCGAGTAGGTTTTACTCATGGTGGTAAATTCTACGGCAATATCTTTAGCCCCCTTCACCTGCAAAATAGAGGGGGGTGGGTTATCGTCAAAATAAATCTCACAATAGGCAAGGTCAGACAAGATATAAATACCATGGAAACGGCAGAAATCCACCACTTCCTCATAAAAAGCAAGGTCAACCACTTCCGTTGTCGGGTTGCAAGGATAGTTCAGCACCAGTGCCGTGGGTTTAGGCGAACAGTGCTTAACTGCATTTTCCAATTGTTCCATGAAGTTAAATTCCGGCCCTTTCGGGATGTGCCAGACGGAAGCCCCCACAATCACGAAACCATAAGGATGAATCGGATAGCTGGGGTTTGGCACCAGTACAATATCGCCTGGTTTAGTAATAGCAGATGCCAGGTTGGCCAGCCCTTCCTTAGAGCCAATGGTCACCACCACTTGCCTGTCATAATCCAGTTCCACGCCAAAACGGCGGGCATAATAGCCAACCAGTGCTTTCCGCAGACCGAGTATCCCACGCGATACCGAATAGCCATGCGCGCTTGGATCACGCGCCACCTCAATCAGCTTTTCAATAATATGGGGAGGCGTGGGTAAATCGGGGTTGCCCATGCCAAAATCAATAATATCTTTTCCTTGCTGCCGCGCCCGTGCTTTTAAATTATTCACTTCAGCAAACACATACGGGGGCAGCCTCTTCAGGCGGTAAAATTCCTCAACCATGATTTAATATCTTATAAGAAGGGTTAGCGTTATTTATCTATACACACGCACATCATCACTGCCAGCATCCGCACCAACTGATGGTGCAGGCACCGGATTCATGATAGCAATAGCGGCTTGCTCAGGAGCAACCGCAGGAACCACCGGTGGAGGTGATGGAACTGCCACCACTTCTGGTGTCACCGGCACTGGAGGAAGCGCAGGCGCAGCAATTTCTGGCTCAGCAACAACAGGAGGTACGGGTACGGGCACAACCACTGGAGAAGCCGGAACAACCGCCACCGGCACATCCGTGCCAGATTTCTGCTCCTGTTCTTCCTGCATCCGCCGTTTTTCGTCTTCAATCGCCTTGCGTTCCTGCTCTATCTGCCGCTGCATAGAGCGCAGCTTATCGCGTTCTTTCTGTAGCTCACTTTTTTCATTCATGCGTTCCGGCTTGGCAGGCACGGTTGACAGAGAGGGAAATTTCTTCTCGGCTGCTGCAACCACTACCACCTTTGGTGCTTCTGCCACTGCTGGCTTCTGGGGGGCTGGTTTTTCTGACACTACAACCACCGGCTTCACCTGCTGGGGAGTGCCGCTCTCTTTTTCCACTGTCTTTTCAGAAACTGGCAATGGCGGCTGCACTGGAACCGATGCCACTGCCACTTTGCTAGGCTGTTCCTTTTCCCCCTCTAATGTTACCGCCGATGCTGTTGGCTTCACTGACACAGGTTGAGAAGGCGTAACGGGAACTGAAGCCGAATCATCACTGCGGAAGCGATGTAACAGCCGGTTAAAAAACGAAGGCTCCTGCTGCACAGGAGCGGGCACAGCAATAGGTTTAGCATTATTGCTCTCCTTCTGCATTCCCGTATATGGTGCAGGCATTACCGGAGGAGGAGGCATAGATAACCCTACCGGCGCAACCACTGGCGGTTTCGGGACAGGATAAGCCGGATTGGCAACAGGAGCAACAGACGGCTGCGCCTGGGCGGCCATTAATGCCTCATAGCTAGGCATAGGCGGCATGGCTGGCACTTGTTTCCCGCCTGCCCCAGACGGCGGCATTGCATAGCCAGAATCTACCGGCATGACCGGAACAGCACCATAAGCCGCCCCCCCTGCTCCTGCTTGCATAGGCGGATAAGGCGGTAGCGATGGTGCAGAGGCAGGCATTGCGGCTTGCATTCCCATCTGGCCTGTTTTCATGGTATAATAATTATTCTCTTTCGGTAAACGCCGTGCTCCCAGCCCATTATCGTCTTTACGAGAAAACGGGTTCCATGAAAACGCGCTCTCACCCGAAGAGCCCGAAGAACATGCTGTAAGCTGCACCAGGCTGAGTAACAAAATTGCCCCTACAGCACGTATTTTATTTGTTTTTAAATGTCTAACCATATATTTTATGTCAGTATATTATAACCTCAGTTTTTTATACGCTTTGCTTATCAAAAACTGTCAGCATTACTTCCGCGCCTTGGTAAGGGAAAGAGATTTCCCTCATAATAGCAACATGCACTTATAGGAATCAAGAAACTAAATAAGCACCCATCTCTTTTTATCACATTTATCACCATTCACCCTATGATTATTGGCCTAGGCAACGATATTACCCATATTCCACGCATTGAAGCAAGCCTCAAACGCTTTGGTAACGCCTTTATGGCACGCATCCTCACCCCATATGAGCAAGAATATGCCGCCACTATACATGCTGAACGGCAACGGATCGGCTATATTGCCAAACGTTTCGCCGCCAAGGAAGCTTGCGCCAAAGCTCTTGGTACAGGCTTCCGTGAAGGCATTGGCTTTCAGCATATCGCTATCCACCCTTCCCCTCTTAAAAAACCACAATTACACCTCACCGGCCCCGCGCTCACACGCTTGCATAACATTACACCTGCTGGTAAAATAGCCTCTCTTCATCTTTCATTAAGTGATGATTATCCTTTAGCACAGGCAATCGTGATTATTGCCGCCGATTAACCCACCCCTCACGACTTCCCTCTCCCAGAGGGAAGTCTGAGGGAAGTCGTGAGGGTGAAGACAAAGGAAAGAGCAGAGTGTTACTATGCATAACGTGAAATTTTATCTCACCACCCAGGCCGCCTGGGACGCTATTTATGACGACTGTTCCAAAGCCCGCCACTCTATTGAATGCGAGCAATATATTCTCACCGATAAGGGAATTGGTTCACGGCTCTTACAGCTTTTTGCCGAGAAAGCGCGCCAACATCTCCGCATTCGCCTGATGTTCGACCGTATCGGCAGCCGCAGCCTGCTAGCATCATCACGGATCAATCAGATTGTCCATAATGGGGGAGAAATTTTCTTCTATAACCATCTACAACTCCCGCATCTGTTACAACCCTGGCATTGGTTTCCACGTGACCATATCAAGACCATCTTGATCGATGCTAACATTGCCTATACGGGCAGCGTATGTTTTGACCAAGCAATGCACAACTGGCGTGATACGCAGGTGCGGCTTACCGGCCCCATCATCCGGCAGGTACGGGATGACTTTGACTATTTATGGCAACGTTTTACAGGCAATCATAACTATCACCTCTCCACTCAGCCTGCACCGCGGAATAATGCCCTGCGCTATATAGTCAGCACCCCTACCCTGGGCAGGAATGCCATTTATGATGAAATCAAAAAGGCACTTAACCATGCCCGTTTCGCCATTTACCTCACCTCCCCTTTTTTTATCCCTGACCAGAATTTCATGGAATTGCTCTATAGTGCTGCCAAACGGGGGGTGGAAATTATTCTGTTGGTCAGCCATAATTCCGACGCACCACTGGCGGATTTTGCCTCGCAATCCTATTTTACCGCATTACTCAGCCATGGCATCCGTGTTTTTCGCTATGAGCACAGCCTGCTTCATGCCAAATCTATCATTGTTGATGATGATTGGGCGACAATTGGCAGCACTAACCTCGACTATCTCAGTTTTTACTATAACCGCGAAGCTAACTTGGTTATTCGCGATAAAAAACCTATCCGCCTATTAACACGCCATTTTTTTAACGATCTGAAGCACAGCTATGAGATGCAACCAGAACGCTGGCAAATGCGCCCCCTCAGCCAGAAGTTCCTGGAATATCTTGGCCGTTGCGCCAGCAGAATATTATAATGGGCACCTTCTCTCCCTCAACCCTTGACACGCTCAATTAGAGAAGGTAGCCTAATCTTAATTATCATGCACCATCTTTCGATTTTATTTAGCAATATCGGATACGCTAAAGGCATTAATGGCTATCTTTCCCAGCATATACTAAACGCCAACCGCCATTTTTACTGCTCAAAAACGGTGCAGCATAAAAGCCTGCATCAGCTAAAGACACTTATCAACCGCGAAAACCCCGATATATGCTGCCTGGTAGAAGTGGAAAAAGGCTCGCTCCATTCCAGCTATTACAACCAGATTGAAAGCCTCACCGACCAGCACTACACTTTTTATGATATTGCAAATAAATATGGGAAACACAGCCTATTACGGCATTTTTCTCTCTATCAGGGGCGCTGCAATGCATTTCTGGCCAAACACCCCCTGCCTTTTGAGCGTCACTATTTGACACATGGTGCCAAGCGGCTACTCTACCATTTACGCCCCTATGACGGATTACACATATTTTTTGGCCATTTCTCATTGCAAGAAAAAGTACGTAAAAAACAATTTGATGAACTGGCCATACTCACAACACAAGCACGCAATACTGGCGAGGTGATTATTCTAGGTGATTTCAATATTCTGACCGGCCCCACTGAACTTTCCCCCTTATTAGAGCACACTTCCCTTCACCTGCTTAACCGCGAAACCGAGCATACTTTCACCTTCCACCGCCGCAAACTGATGTTGGATTTATGTCTATGCTCGCCTGCCATCGCATCGCACAGTGCACTGAGAATCATCAAACAACCTTTTTCCGACCATGATGCCCTCTTACTAGAAATAGCCCTTTAAATCCTATAAAAAATCGTTTATAGTGCATTTTCTGTGTGGCATTACACGCCAATATACTAAAAATATAGCAAACATTAACATATTAATTATTGCCGGGGAAAAACATGGCTGGAAATACATATAATTTTACCTCTCACCTCGATCAGGTCTATAATTTCGCTCCCAGTAGTGATATGGTATATTTTTCTTCCCCCATTGCAGCAGCTGATGTAACCAGTTATTTCTACGGCGATACTACCACTTTCTATCATAATTCATCAGCCCAGCTTATGTCTGTATCTGGGCTTTCTTTATATAACATCACTACAACCAATGTTGTATTCCAGGATGGAAGCCTGTTCCTTGTGGGCGATAACAGCGCAACTACCACCAATGACGATAATGCCAACAGCCTTACCGGTTCCGCTTATAATGACCGTATTTACGGCTTAGGAGGAGGCGATACTATTGCCGGGGGCGCAGGTAACGATTTTCTTGTCGGTAATGGCAACAGCAACAATGAAACTGCGGTTATTGATAATATCACCGGTGGCGATGGCAATGATACTATTTTCGGTGGCGGCGCTATCACCGATTCTTCCGATGGTGCCGATAGCATTAATGGCGGCGATGGGGCCGATGTTATTTATGGTAATGGTGGGAATGACACCATTATTGGCAGTTCCACTGTCACTACTGTTGACCGCGATACGGTCTATGGTGGATACGGCAATGATCTGATTGATTATAGCGCGAATAAAGGCCGGCTTGCGGTGCTTGCAGGCCAAGGCAGTGATAGCATTACCGGCAGTGCCTATGACGATATTATTATAGGTGGCGATAATATTACCGATCCTGATGATGCAGCAGACAGCATCAATGGCGGTGCGGGCAATGATATGCTCTATGGCAATGGCGGCAATGATACCATCACCGGCAGTGGCGACGCGGGAACAGATATAATCTACGGCGGCACAGGAGATGATACTGTCTCTTATAGCAGCAGTACCGGCCGTTTTCTGGCCTATGGTAATGCAGGCAGCGACACTATTGAGGGTGGCAACAATGCAGATATTATCTATGGTGGCGATAGTGCCAATGATTCCACCGACGGCGCCGACAGCATCACCGGCAATGGTGGAGCTGATATCATTTATGGTAATGGCGGAAACGATACTATCACGGGCACGGCTGCCGGTGGCAACGATATTGTCTATGGTGGTGCGGGTAATGATACCATTAACTATGCCGCCGATACGACCAGAAGCGATAGTGTGTTGATTTACGGTAATGCTGGACAAGATACTATTACCGGCACGTCCGGTAATGATACCATCTATGCGGGAAGTAGCTTTAATGATTCCAGCGACGATGGCAACAGTATCACTGCTGGGGCGGGCTCTGATCTCGTGTATGGCAGCATTGGCAATGACACCATCACAGGGGCTGGGGCAGGCACTGCCGCTTCCAACATTGCTGGCGGCGATGGTAATGACATCATTAACTGGTCAGCCGTGACAGGCGGGTTCGGCGCACTGCTCTTTGGCGGTTCAGGGAACGATACGCTCACTGCCAGCAGTGGCAGTGATGATATTCGCGGCGGAAGCGGCAATGATACGATTATTTTCACCACAACCAGTGCCCTCACCGCTACCGACACTATCTATGGGGGGGAATATGGCGATGATAGCACCAGCGATACGGATACAATCAAATATAGCGTCAACGGCGTAACCCTCACCACTGCCAATCTGAGCAATGTCAGTGGCATTGAAGCGATTACCTTCTTAAGCGATGCACTCTACAATAACATCACCCTTAATGACAGTATTGTGGGCGCCTCAGCTACCGATAGAGTAACAATTTCCCTGAGCGCAACCGGTGAGGGCACTGGCGCACTCACCGTTGATGCTTCAGCGGTGAACAGCACTGCCAACAGCATCAGCGTTACTGGTGGGAATGGTGCAGATACATTTACCGGCGGGGCAGGCAGCGATAGCCTTCTTGGTGGCAATGGGGCGGATACGTTCTATGAAACCGTTACGGGCGCAACCGTAGGTGATTATATCAGTGCTGGTGAAGGCGACGATACGGTGTATATTACCTCCGCCAACCTGTCTTCGGCCATGACTATTAATGGTGGTAGCGGTAGCGATATACTCTCTTTCACTGACTCACCCTCCTTAGATGATACGGATTTCACTAATCTCAGTTCTATTGAGAATTTGGGCTTCTCTCAAAATATCACCTCTCTTACTTTGGGGGATAATGCCGTCAATATGACAGGCACAACCACCTTAACCATTGTAAATGGTGCTTATACGATTGGCTCGCTCAATACATCGGCGGTAAGCAGCAGCAACACGATTCAAATCAGCGGTACGGGGGCTGTTACCTTGGCAGGTGGCGTACATAACCGCGTTACCTCTGTTAATAACGTAGATACCAACATTATTGGCGGCACAGGTAATGATACGATCATCGGTGGTGATGGGAATGATACTTTCAGTGGTGGCGGGGGTAGCGATGCTTTATATGGAAACGATGGGCTTGATACGTTTAACTATCTCGCTGCTGAATGGGGTGGAGATGCTACGGTTGCAGGCGGTGATGGCGATGATACTATTGCCTTCACGGATGCCGATGATAGCACCATCGCGGATGCCGATTTCGCCCATATCAACGCGATTGAAGCCATCCTATTCAAAGGCTCAGCCAATGCCCAAAGCATCGCGCTTGGCAGCAATGCTGAGACAGCCATTAGCACCAGCACTGGCACCACCCTCACTATGAGTTACGCTACTGCACAAACTGGAGCCGTGACACTAACAACTACCAACGCATTTGACGCCTCTATTGCTATCACCAGCGGCAGTGGCAATGATAGCCTAATAATAAGTAGCAATTCAATGGATGCTACCTACACGTTAAATGGTGGCGAAGGTAATGACACCCTCACTGGCGGGGCTAATGCCGATAGCCTCAATGGTGCTGCCGGTGATGACGTCATCACCGGGGGAGGCGGGACAGATAGGCTTATTGGGGGGGAGGGCAATGATACCTTCAACTATATGACCGGCGATTGGGATGGTGCTCAGCTTGATACCACGATAGATGGTGGAGCGGATAATGATAAAATTGCCTTTGCAGAAGAGGGAGCGGATGTAGATATTATTGATACTGATTTTGCGTCTATGAGTTCCATTGAAGCTATCGAATTCTATGGCTCCACTAGTGCTCACAGCATCACACTAGCTGCTACTGCTGAGACAGCAATTGCCAGTGCCACCAGCGACACGCTAACGATGACTTACGCGACCACCCAATCCGGCGCAGTAACGCTCAATGCCTCCGCCCTCACAAGCGCGGCTAAGATCAGCATCACAACCAGCACAGGCGCAGACAGCCTCACCGGTGGTGCCGGGGCGGATACGATCAATGGCGGTGACGGGGCCAACACCATCACCGGCGGCGGTGGGGCGGATAATCTCACGGGGGGCGAGGGCAATGATACGTTTAACTATCTCGCTGCTGAATGGGGTGCTGATGCTACGGTTGCAGGCAGCACAGGCACGGATACTATTGTCTTCACGGATGCCGATGATAACACCATCGCGGATGCCGATTTTACCCATATCAACGCGATTGAAGCTATCCAGTTCAAAGGCTCAGCCAATGCCCAAAGCATTACGCTTAGCAGCAATGCCAGGGCTGCCATCCTGACAGCTACCAATACCACCCTCACTATGAGTTACGCGACCACCCAATCCGGCGTGGTGACACTTAATGCTGGCAATCTATCAGTCTCCAATTCCCAAATCAGCATCACCACCGGCACAGGCGCAGACAACCTCACCGGTGGTTTTGGTGCCGATACCATCAATGGCGGTGATGGAAATGATACTATCGCTGGTGGAGATGGCGTAGATTCACTCAATGGTGGAGCGAATAATGATACGTTCCTAACCAGTTCAACACAATTTGCTGCGAATGACACTATTGCAGGTGACACAGGAACGGATATTATTCTCTTTAGCGATACTGCCACCGTTGCCGATGCCAACTTCGCTCATATTAGCGGTATTGAAGTGCTCTCATTTGCAAGTGATGGCAATTCCTTGGTATTAGCAAGTAATGCCGATGCCGCTATTGATTCTGCATCCGATAGCATAGAACTGGCCAATAGCACCCATACCATCAGCTCACTGAATACGGCTGCTATTAATGCTGCAAATAATGTTGTTATTGGTGGTACCGGAGCGGTGACACTGGCAGATGCAGTAAATAACCGCGTTGTTTCAAAAGATGGGGTGAATACCAGCATTCTTGGCGGTACAGGCAATGATACACTTGTTGGCGGCACAGGCGCAGACAACCTCAATGGTGGTTCAGGTGCCGATACCATCAATGGCGGTGACGGGGCCAACACCATCACCGGCGGCGGTGGGGCAGACAATCTCACGGGGGGTGCGGGCAATGATACATTTAACCTTACTACCGTTGCCGATCTGACAGGCTTGGCTGAAACCATCAGTGGGGGGAGTGGTGGCACCGATACTGTGGTGATGCTAGCGGCGGGTATACTGAACTTGGCTTCAGCAACCTTCACCAGCATTGAATCGGTCACTGGTGCCGGAGCCGATACGATTACAACCGGAGCAAACACCTCTGGCTTCACCTTCAACGCAGGAGATGGTAACACCTCTATTTCCGGCAGCGCAGCGACGCTCACCGTTAACGCTACTACTATGGCAGATACTCGCATCCTTACCCTCGCTGGTGCCACTGCCTATACCGTCACTAACTTAGCGGCTGACTTGGCTGGCAGTGCTGTAACGGGTACGCTGAATGTCACCGGCACCAATGTCGATCAAAGCATCACCGGTGGTTCAGGTGCCGATACCATCAATGGCGGTGACGGGGCCAACACCATCACCG
>CAZXPG010000050.1:0-13232 GCA_964643145.1 uncultured Rickettsiales bacterium | reverse complement strand
TAAAACCAACAAACCAGCACTAAAAAACATGAACCTTATCCAAAACTGAGGTTATTTATATGCCGCCAGGTTGGCTAATAAAGCCACTTTTATGACAGAGGTCTGATGTTGTTCCTGGCATCCTGTTATGATAAACAGAAGTATATCATAAAAATGTTACATTATGATTACACGCCATGTATGGGGTCTATTTTACTTGAACTGTGAGCAGTATATAGTCTAATGTGTAGGTGCAACGCTTGCTAAAAACCAATTATTGAGTTGAAATGCGTGTAATATCAGGGTTATAGTATTCAATAATGAATCCTAGTCTCGGAGCAGTTTATGGTTAAAAAGAAAGTACACATTAAGGTTGAAGGTGATGAAGCCGGTGCAGAACTCGCTTTTCCTGCTGAGCCCTTAAATATAAATGACGAGGCACCTGCACTTTTGCCATTGTCGCGCCCTACTGCCAGTTTGAATGTTGGTGCTAGCATTGCCTTTAGTGATGAAGACATCGTGCGGACGTATGTGCCTAGCAAACATATTCACGCGCAACTTTATGCAGCCGAACAGGGATACAGGGAGAAATATAGCCAGCTTTACCAAAGTAGCAGTGCTACAACGACATTGAATGCGGCTAATATTGTGACGGCTGGGCTAAGTGTGCTTTATAGCGATGCCTCGTTGGATGAAGGATATATAGGCAATCTTGATGTTGCTCATATGCCCGTTCGGGTGCCAATCACAACGCCGCAATATACCTTTAATGTAGCAAGTTTCTTTGATGACGACCGTTCCTATGAAGCACAGGGCGTGGCATGTAATAAATGGCTTAGAAACTATGACTTCAATGACCATCTTCAGCGACGTATCAAAGATTTTAGACAGTATAAAGAACGGTTTCTTTTTTCAACAACGACACTGACTTCAGTGAAAGGGTTTGGATTAGAAGTGGTGAAAGGTAACTTCCACGAAACATTCCATCATTCTGAGCAGGCTGTTATGGAGTTTTTTAGCACGGAGGAAGGAAAAAAGTTTATTGTAAGCAGACTACAGGAACTTCATGCAAGATCAGTGGGATGGATGATCCTTGATCTCTATTCCACCCGTTATCTCTGCGAGAATTGCAATGTGCATTTGATAGGCTTCCAAAATAGCCACACTAAAGGGGCTCTGTATGATATTACCCAGCACTTGCATGGAAAGGGAGTAAGTATCGACACTCCGCGAAAAGGACTATTATGGAGCACCCGTGTCAGTGCAAGTGATGCAGGCAAGGGGACGTCCAGTTCTTCCTATAAAAAGGCAGCCGATGAAGATCATACCCATGAGATTTCTCATGACGATCGGCACATCGTATTGCAAGCTAATAGCGATAGGCTAGGCCTTCCAGCCAAGGTTAGGCAGAAAGGCTATTCCCTTGATACCTTCTCTGGCGATTTCTTCACCAGCCGTGTGCTTTCTGATAAGAAGAGTATGGAAAAGGCACTCGGCAAGAGAGAGTGCTTCAGGTAACAAAAAACGGTATGAGTGCTTTGGTTGCTCAAGCAAACCCTGGACAATGCTGGGGAAAACAGCTATAACCGTACGTAAGAAGGAGCCGTCTATCATGAAATATATTATTGCCCTGTTTGCCTGCCTGTTCTCGCTTTCTGCCCAGGCTGCTGACAGCTATAGTTTTGATCCTAGCCATACCAATATCCTCTGGCATGCCAGCCATTTTGGTTTTTCAAGCCCGTCTGGCCGTTTTGGCATTAAAGAAGGCACGCTCACACTGGATGAAGCTGCCCCAGAGAAAAGCAGCGTAAGTGTGGTAGTGGATACCACCGATCTGGTCACAGGTATTGCCAAGTTTGATGCGCATCTGAAAAGTGCCGATTTTCTTGATGTTGAAAAATTCCCTACTGCGCAGTTCACCAGCACTAAGGTGGAAGTGACCGGCAAGAATACCGCCAATGTCTATGGCGATTTCACCCTGCATGGCGTCACCAAGCCGGTAGTGCTGCAGGTTACGCTAAATAAAATGGGCGAACATCCGATGAGCCATAAGCAGGCCGTAGGCTTCTCTGCCAGCACGATGATCAAACGTTCCGAGTTTGGTATTGATAAATATGTGCCAAGCATCTCTGATGAAGTGCAGATTGCCATTGAAGCAGAAGCCACAACCGGGATGCCGAAGTAACGATGCTAAAAAATACACCCTCTTCCTATGGTGCTGTGGCCAAAGCCTTTCACTGGGGAACAGTAGTTCTGCTAGTGGTAATGTATGTGCTGGGCTTTACCGCGGAAGAGATGCATTTGAGCCCTACCAAAATTGCCGTGATTGGCTGGCATAAATCCTTGGGAACACTGGTTTTCGCTGTGACTGCTTTACGGTTTGGCTGGCGGCTGGTGACGATCATTCCACGATTGCCAGCCGCGATGCAGTGGTGGCAGTGCGCTCTTGCCCATATTTCGCATCTTGGCTTATATGCGCTGTTGTTCCTGATGCCACTCAGTGGCTGGCTGATGTCGTCCGCCAAGGGAATGCCGGTATCAGTGTTTGGCTGGTTTATGCTGCCGCAACCGATTGCAGCGGATAAGATACTGGGAGAGGTGCTGGAAGAACTGCACGGCCTGCTGGCCTGGAGCCTGCTTGCGCTTATTTTCCTGCATGTAACGGCCGCCCTGCTGCATCATTTCTATTATAAAGACAATGTGCTGGTGCGGATGCTTCCCTTCTATCCCCGGAAACGCTCATGAAAAGACGGTGTGCTATTCTCTGCTGTCTCTATAGTTTCCAGGCTTTTGCGGCAACAGAGGCTCCGCTTCTTAGCCCCTTGCCGGAACAAAGCCATATTGCCTTCACCGCCACCCAGAACGACGCGCCAGTTACTGGCGAGTTCAGCCGTTTCACGCTCACTATCCGTTTTGACGAACATAATCTGGAAGGTAGTCTCGTTACCGCTGATATTGATCTTGCCAGTGTTCAGACCGGTTATGCGGAGATTGCCGATAACCTGCGGGGGGATGACTGGTTTAATGTGACACAATTCCCGAAAGCCCGCTTTGAAAGCACGCATTTCACCCATAAAGGCGACAATCACTATGAGGTGGTTGGCACATTGTCACTGCATGGCCACCAGTTGCCTGTTACTCTGCCTTTTACCCTCACAAAAACCCCTGCTGGTGTGTTGCATGTTGAAGGAGAAACCACAATAAAACGTTCTGATTTTGCTATTGGCCAGGGCGAATGGGCCACAAGCAGCGTGATAGGTGATGAGGTGAAGATTACTATTATAGCGGCGGCGCGTGCTGCGACACAACCGTAAAATCGTTATTATCATAGACATCCCCCGCCCCGCCAATATCCAGCCTGTAATCATTGGCACGCGTGCCGGTTTCTTTTAGTAGGGCGGGCTGAAGCCGTAGCTGGTAGTGGCCAGGCGGTACGCGTTCAAACATATAGACCCCATCAAATTCACTTTTTACCTGCTTAACCACCTGTTTATTGGCATCTACCAGCTCCACAATGATGCTGGGATAGGGCTTTTTCCCTTCAGCCGTCAGCCTGTAAACGCTCCCTTCAATCTCGCTTGAGGCAATCACCGGGAAGGTAAGTGCCGCCACAACACCCGGGCGGGGAATAAACTGGTAGCCAGGATGGGGAGAAATCCATAACGGATCTTCCAGACTGCTCTCATCGAGTGTGACAGTGGCAGGAACGCTAGCCGGAAGCCCCAGGGCAAAAGCAGCCTCTCCCTCGTGCGATGTAACGCGTTTAGTACCGGCTCTAAAGCTGGCTTCAGGAATCCACTGTTCTCCTGTGGTAAAGATGCCATCGTTATTGCTGTCAAGAAAAGCACGCATGGCAGCAGCACCGCTGCTTGCAGCAGGTTCACTGGTGAGGTGCCAGCCAGAGGAAGGAGGTTTAGCCAGAGAGAAGCTGATATTGGTGCCAAGGTAAAGCTCTTCCTCACTATTTGCATCCAGCTTGACACTATAGCGAGCGGCGCCACACTCCCAGCTAAGCGTAGCAAAGGTGGCGATGGTGTCACCACTTTGCCTGTCATCCGTTATTCCCATCGTAATCACCAGGTTTTTCTTCCATTGTTTCTGGGCAGAAATCCCGGCGGCGGTCATTTGTCTATCGGACAGCGCGTAGCTGGCAGCGGCCCTGAGGGTGGTGCCTTTCACCGTGCCACTTACCGCCATCTGGCCACTGGTGTCAATATCACGCACGCCCGGTGAATGGGTTTCTTGCCGTGTCAGTGCATGGGTGATACTCACCCCGTGCAGGCTGGTGGAAAGGCGCTGGTTTAGGGTGATTTCGCTTTCTCCTACGGCAAATTGCTGGCGTTTCAGGGCAAAGCCAGCATTCACCATGGGGATAGAGGGCAGAGGCAGAGTAAGTTCCCCAGCCGATACGCGTTTTAGTGTGGTTGCTTCCTTCTCCTCTGTTTCACCAACAAAGCTGCTATATATACTATGCTCGGCTTTCAGGCTTGCCCCATAAAGTGCCGTGAGCATGGAAGTTTTTTCCACCATACCGCCAGAGGTGAGATCATGGCCTATATCCTGGGAAAGCAGCAGCCTGTCAAACAGTGCCGCCCGTATTCCTTCGGTGATATAGTCATGCACCTCGGTGGCAAGCGGGATATGGGCGCTGCCAAATGCCAGGGTGAGTGTGTCAGTCAGGCCATATTCCGTATAGAGAATGCTACGTACCCCTTGTTGTGCTGGCACTTCTTCCTCAATCTCTTCGCCATTAATGATGGTGCTGACAAAGGTGAATGGGCGGTCTTCACGAGAGATGGGTAAAGTGGAGCTGTATTTTTCATTGACGGAGAGCGCATAGGTAAATGCGCCCTGCTTTAAGATGCTGCTGCTGGTCATCACCTCGCGGGTTTCTTCGCGCCGCTGCCCTTCAGGGCCATAAAACACCAGCGTGAAACGGTTGCTACCAAACAAAACCTGGACATTATCAAATACATAACGCCCTTCATCCCCTATATGCTGTGCATCAAGCAGAATGCCGTTGCGGTAGAGTTCCACATCCCAGCCGGGCATTGCATCGCCGGAGAAACGCGTACTATCTAATCCTTGTGTGCGATTAAGCTGCTGGTTTGATAGGGCAATACCACGCCCATCGCCCGCGCCTGCCACCAGCGGAATATAGGCGGAATGCACGTCTCCAAGCGCAAATTCCGTCGCGTGCAGGGGGCCAAGCAGTGTAGCATCACTGTCTTGCCGTCCTGCCGTTATCCTGAGCGTATCAAGCGGCGCATCACTGCTGCCGCCCGCTGCAATCTGGGTGCTGAGCAGCCCCATATCGCCCCCAGCCTGCATAAAATAACTGCCGCCTTCCTGCCTGTCTGTGTTGCTATGGCGATAATTCTGCCCCAGTGTAATATCCATAAACGGCCAGCTAAGCTGTTGATAGGGGAGTGGAAAAGAAACCGGCTGTGCAGCCTTGCTATGTCGCTGTTTCAGGCGCTCCCATTGTTGCCGGCGGGCGGCCTGTTGCTGTATGGGCAAGGGGCTAGTTGGGTGAATGGTCAGCACCAGCTTATGGGGATTAAAGGTAAAACGCAAAGGCAGCCAGTGCTCCAATAATGATTGCTCAACAAAAATATCTTCATTATTTGCCACCACCCTATGCGGCGGAAATGGCATTATCTCGCCATGTATAAAAACCTGGTGCTTGGCAACATCCAGCCGGAATATGTCACTTTCACGGGTGAGCCAGCCTTCCGCCCGGCCTTTCATAGGGCTGGCCTTTAGCCCCAGTCCGCTAAAATTTGCCAGTGCTTGCAGGGGGAGGTAATAATGCCCTTGCCATTGATGTACCGGCAGCGAAATCTCTTCATAGGCAACTTCATCCAGCATTGGCTGGAATAACAGCAGTGTGTCGTCCGTGAATTGGGGAGCAGTCTCTGCCCCTAAGCACACACCTGCAGGTGTTAAAAACAGTAATAGCGCAATAATACGCACATGTTTCACAATGGGAAATCACCCTCAGCAAGCAGTCCACCCCCAGCGGCAGCTTGCGCCCGATAGGTCACATGCAACGTGCCTTTGCCCAGCGTCAGCCCAGGCGGTATGTCAAGTGGCAGGGAAATACGCCGCCGTGTGGTTGGCCGGTAGATCGGCAGCCCTGCCAGCCGTTTTAACGGATAGGTTTTGCCGTTCTTGTCGGTATAATCAATCGCAATGTTGCCCATAGAGGAGCGGTTGCCTGTGCGTGTAAGTAGCAAATCTATATACGGTTTTTTTCCTGTTGTGTTGGGAATATAGCGTAGCGTAGCACTCTCAATAGCTGTGCTGTAGGATGTTTTTCCACGTCGTATAATCAGTGGAATCACCAGGGAAAGGCGTGGTTTCACGACAACTCTCACATCTTTTGGAGGTTCTTGGGTGGTATCAAGGCCGGTGCCATCCAGATTGTCATTGACCAGCATCACTTTGATATGCGTGCGGTATTCACCTGCTTCCAGATCATCTGGTGCCCGCACCAGGATGCGGATATTCTGGCTCTCGCCCGCGCCTAAACTAATACTGCGTGGGGAAATACGGATGAATTTTTTGGCGGAGAACGGTTCGGTTTCTTCAGGTTTCAACTGCACCACACTTCCCTCTTCCTGCATATGCATATCGACCAGTTCAACGCGGTAACCGCCCGTCGCTGTGCCTGTGTTTTTAATGCCAAGCGTAGCGGTGTGTTCGTCATTAGCTAGCACTAGCCGCGTAGGGTAAAGTAATGCCTGTGCCTGCCCAGCCACAGCGTGTGTTGGCCAGCAGAGGATTGGGGCAATAAGGATGGATAACCAGGAAAAAACCTTATTCATAATTCACTACAATATCAAAATTTATCGGATAAGATTGCTCACTAAGCGCGCTACTGAAAGTGAGGCTTGCTCCCAGGTTCAGCAGTGCTCCTGACTGTGGCACGGAAAGTGCTGATGTTGGGAAATGGTCAATCACCTGTCCATTATACCGCCCCTTGAAGTTCTCCAGCCTCAGGCTGGAAGCGCCGGTGCTGATATTCTGGATGTCAAGCGTGACGGTTTCGGAAGCCATGTCACTGCTTAACAGATATTGCCCCCGGCTTGTGCTATTATGCACCAGCGTGGCCGTGCCGCTTGTTAGGCCACTGTCATAATCAATGGTAATGACAGTGCTGCCCGATGCCGGAATTTCCAGCATCCCAAAGGAAAGCGTACTTACCTCCCTTATAGTCACCACGGCACCTACTGGCAATGCGTAGAAGTAAATATTTAATAGAAACAATAGTTTAAATGTTCTATACATATTGCTGTCAATTATACACTATCATTATCTCAAAGGTCGGAATACGCTGGCTTTCTGGTTGTGCTGCTGTTGGTGGTGATGCCACATAAAGTGCCGTGCCTGTTGCCGAAACAGGCAATGCCGCCAAGCGAGAATCGTTACAGTTCACGGTACTCGCTCCCCCATATGTACACATGATAGCTATTTGCCCCGCCACCCCACTCCTTGCTTGGATACCGGCAACCTGGTCTGCCATTCCGGTAACTGTCACCACGCTGGCACTGTTCTCCTTCTGTGTGTCCATCGTAGCGACAGGCATCGTTTTCACCGCTAATGTTGCCGGTGTTACAAAGCTGATGCCTGCCTGCATTCCAACTGTCACTGCCCAGGCTTCCCCGTGCAATGCCAGTAGTAGTGTCAAAACTATATAACGATACGCCGTCCAGAATTGAAACATACAAGCCCCACTTGTTGGTTAGTGTATGTTTCAAGGATAGCGTATAGCGTATAAGAAATGGTTAAAGTATTAAGGTTAATTATAGACCACGGTAATATCAAACCCTGGTTCGGCAGTGTCGCCATCGGCTTCAGCACCGGTGGTGGTAACGGTAAGCCCCACCTTTAGCACCGTGCCGCCTCCAGGAGCACTGGCCGTGTTGAGTGAAGTATCGTTGCAGGAAACTTCGCTACCACTTCCATATTTACACATAACAGCAGAAGGTTCGATGCCGCCATCACTCATCAGGTTGCCGGAGCTGATGTCGATGGTTTGAGTAGAAGAGCCACTGATTGTCATGCTGCCAGCAGCAGGTGAGCCGCCTAGAGCAGAGCCAGGGCCAGAGGCAACACGCACCGAGCCATCCGTGCCCAGCGTATAAACGGTGGAATCTACATCGGCGGAAAGCTTGCCAAAGCTGGGGCTGGTAACAGAACTGATAGCCAGTGGTGCAATGAATGTAACAGACGCGGACATGGTTTCTGTTAACGCATAAGCGTTATGCGTGGCAACTATAGCGCAACATCCTGCCAGCAGCAGGGTTATTCGGTTTTTTTTCATTTCTCCCCCTTTTATTATTGTTATAATAGAATGAACAACCTCTTAAAATATATACTCAATATGAGTTAGTAGTCAAAAATGCAACTGAAAACGATTGCAATAGAACATAACTATATGATTTCCATTTGGAAATATAGTTGTATTTTAAAAATTTTTATATAATTTTTATATCTATATAACAGAATGTTATGTATTCCCTAGAAAAGGGATGAGAGTCACATTATCGCTCTGGTTGTAATTCTCTTGTAAATATCACTAGGTAGAGGATGTATGATGACAGAATCGTGAAAAGACCAGCAAATACTACATCACTCAGGAAATGTCCGCCTTGCGCCATGCGGGCAACGCCAATAGCAACACCAGGAAGTAGAGAGAGTGCAATCAGTAGTTTTCTATAGTTCCTAGCAAGCAAAGCAAAGGCGACAAAGTAAAACCCTACGGCTGCATGGCCGGACACAAAGGAGCAGTTGCTTTCACATTGATCAGCAATCACAAAAGCAGGGGTAAAGTGCTTGCTGCCGCCAAATTCAGCGATCTGGGCAGGCCGCGCCCGGCCAAAATGTTCTTTGAACACACCGTTAACAAGCAAGCCTGGGCCAATGATGAGTGCTAGCAGCAGGAAATAAAGCTCTCGCTTACCAAACATGCCTATCGGTTTCTTGCGAATATACACGGTAGCCAGCAGCACCAGGCCGGTAACTGCGAAAAACCGTACCATCACCGGCACGCTTTTATAGAGCAAGAGTATGAGGGGATTGTGCTTGAGGAAGAACCCTTGTACTGGGCTATAGAACCAACTAGCGGCGGCTAAATCTACTTGCGGAAAATGGTAGAAAAACACACCGGAAACCAGCATGATAAGTGTGGTAGTATAGGTAAACATTATTAATAGCCTTTGAACCCTTCAAGATAATATACGCGGTAATGCAGCTTGTAATCGGGATAGAGCGGAATGGCAATATCCTCCAGCCTGTGTATGTGGCTAAAATACCCAGGCATGATAGTAACGGTATTCAGCTTGCTGATAAAGAGAAAATGCGTGCCTTTTGGTATTTCTTTAGCATCACGCGTTAAGTCGTAATGGTCTTCAATACGGGCATCCACGTTCCATTTGCGGGCATTCTCTGCCGCCTTCCCGCCATAATAGAGCATTTCTGCCATGGTTTTGCGGTCATCAAATAGCAGCACCGCAGTGGGATAGCGGCGGGAAAGCTGTATCACGTGCTGCCCCATCTCCTGCCAGCCCTTCAGGCGGTAGCTAAGATCCCATCTATAGCTGCTGTTTGGTGGTGTATAGAGGGAAAAAGCCAGTATCAGTAACAAATGCAGTGCCACGCTGCTATAAACCAGCCAAGGCTTCTGCCAGCGGAATAGAGTTGCCACCACCAGAATGCAGGCAGTGCTATAGACGGGGGCCGCCCAGTTGGCTTCTGCCTTTGAGAGCAGCGCAAGCAAGGTGATGAGGGTAAGAAGCGGCAGAATGAACGATAAGAGCAGCCGGGAAGTGTCGTTCTTCCATTCTTGCCGGATACGGGCGATGATCACCAGTAACACCGCCCATAATAGCGGGCCAAACACGGCTGCCTGTGCGAACAGGAACGACAATAGTTCCCATGGATGGAATAGGGGTTTATCTAAGCGGCTGATATCCTGGGTATGATGGTAGCTGACAAAACCATGCAAATAGTTCCAGTAGATATTCGGGCTATAAAACAGAAGCGTGATGATTGCTGCCAACCAGAATTTGGCAGAATAGAGGCTTTTACGGTAACGGGGCGTGAAGCATAGGAACAGCAGCGCAGAGGGCAGAAATAACAGCATCGTATATTTGCTGAGCATCCCCAACCCTGCCGCACATCCTGCTGCGATCCACCAACACCATCTATCGGTGTGTAGGGCTTTCATGAAAAAAAACAGGCTGAGGCTCCAGAAAAACAGCAGTGGCGGGTCGGTCGAGATAAGCTGTGAGGAAAGGCTTACTGCTGGCAACGTAAGGTAAACCAGCATCGCCCACAGGGCAACCCTGCGGTTATACAGCAGTTTAGTGCTAAGGAACAGTAGTAGGCTTGTTGCAAGGTGAAGGAGCGGCGAGGCAAGGCGGATGCATGGTTCTGTCTGGCCACAAAACTGGGTGGTGAGGGCGATCAGCCAGGCCACCATAGGAGGTTTGGAATAGTAGCCCCAGCCTAAGTGGCGTGACCATTCATAATATTGCGCTTCATCAGCGTAAAGATTATGGCCGCTGGTGAAGAGCATCACCACACGGGCCGAGGTCAGGCATAGTGCCAGAAGGAATGGCGCATATGCCGCAAGCCGTGCCATTATACCATGCCCAGTTCAGGGGAAGAAGCACTGGCATAGGTGCGGCGCGGCATCCGCCCGGCCAGGAATGCCTGCCGTCCGGCTTCCACCGCCAAGCGCATGGCATGCGCCATCCGCACCGGCTCACGCGCTTCAGCAATGGCAGTATTCATCAGCACCCCATCACAGCCCAGTTCCATAGCGATGGCAGCATCGGATGCTGTACCAACACCGGCATCCACCAGCACCGGCACCTTAGATTGTTCAACAATCAACCGAATATTAAGTGGGTTCTGAATGCCAAGCCCGGAGCCAATCGGGGCGGCAAGCGGCATCAGCGCACAACATCCCATATCTTCTAAGCGTTTCACCAGGATAGGGTCATCGGTGGTATAGGCCATCACATCAAACCCGTCTTTCACCAGAATTTCGGCGGCTTTCAGGGTTTCAATCATATTAGGATAGAGTGTTTTCCTATCGCCAATCACTTCCAGCTTCACCAGCTTCCAGCCCCCTGCTGCCCGTGCCAGCCTGAGGGTGCGCACTGCGTCTTCAGCGGTATAGCAGCCTGCCGTATTGGGAAGGTAGGTGTAGCGTTTTGGGTCGATATAATCTTGCAGCATTTCGCCCTGGCCCGCTGTAAGATTGACACGGCGCACCGCCACGGTGACAATTTCAGCACCAGAAGCCTCGATCGCGGCGCGTGTTTCAGCAAAATCCTTATATTTCCCCGTACCTACCAGAATACGGGAGGAGAATTCCCTGCCACCTAATAGTAACCTGTCGTTATGCATATAAACCCCCACCAATGAAATGCACAATTTCAATCACATCCCCCTCGCTAATCATTGTGCTGGCATAGGTAGAATGGGGGATAATGGCCATATTCTGTTCCACGGCGATTTTACGCGGATCAAGAGAAAGCTGCACCAGCATCGCTTCAATAGAGAGTGCGTTGGAGAAGGAGGTTTTTTCACCATTGAGAATAATTGTGTACATAGGCACCTTTTTGATCGACTTTTTCACCTTATCTATGGTATTGTTCGTGTCTATAGTCAATAACGGAATGTGATAATGCGCAATACGATCCTGATTATCAACGGCCCTAACCTCAATATGCTGGGCACGCGTCAGCCGGATATTTACGGCTATGGCACGCTTGCTGATATTGCGGCATTATGCGAGGAAGAGGCAGGGCGTTTCGGGCTGGATGTCGATTTCCGCCAGAGCAACACCGAAGGCGAGATTGTCACCTGGATACAGGAAGCGCATGGCACGGTGGTTGGCCTGATCATCAATCCGGGTGCCTATACGCATAGTTCCATTGCTATTATGGATGCGCTGCTTGCGCTGGATATGCCGGTGATAGAGGTGCATATATCCAATATTTTTAAACGTGAGGCATTTCGTCATCATTCCTATGTATCACTTGCTGCCCAGGGGGTTATCTGTGGGCTGGGCGCAACAGGTTATGCGTTGGCCGTGCAGGCAGTTGCCGCCATTATGGCATAAGTTAAAATTTATTCATTATTTGATAGGAATTTTCTGCAAAAAACGGTATGATGGCCTCAAATGCACAATATTATGTTGAGTGTCGTTCCATGTATTCCTATACCCCCCCCCTGACTCTCCCCCCCACAACATCCCCCCACGCCCTTGCCTTGCTATTGGTGACACATAGGGAGAAAGGAAATGGTTAATGCCGTAAGATTCGATGGCACCAATGATCATCTGGTCAAAATTTCTGACTTTTTAGGGAATACTGATAGCAAGAAAGGAATATTTAGCGGATGGTTTCGTATTGATGGTGGCGACGGCAGTAACTTGAGCATACTATCGAATGCTACCCCACGTTTTAGGATTAGAAGAAACTCAAATAATAAATTTCAAATTACCGGTATTAACACTGCTAGCGCAACTATACTCGATATATACACTAGTTCCTCCTACACAGTGTCAACAACATGGCAACACCTTCTTGCCAGTTGGGATTTAACCACTTCTTCTGTACATATATATGTTAATGGGGTAAGTGATAAAGTTACACAAACCGCTAACAACGATATCATAGACTATACCCAGAATGCCTGGCAAATTGCCATGAACCCTAGTGTTGTAGAGAGGTGGATTGGTGGAATGTCCGAACTCTACTTCGCCCCTGGCCAATATCTTGATTTTTCCATTCAGGCCAACAGGGAAAAATTTATTAAAGATGGACAGCCTGTTTACCTGGGAGCAGATGGCAGCCTGGCTACAGGCACTGCGCCTATCCTTTATCTCAATGGCGTAGGTGATGGCTTTGCGGTGAATAAGGGGAGTGGAGGAGATCTTATCATTACCGATCCCTTAGATGTTGCCAGCACTAATCCGGGTGTGTATTACGGTACGGCGACAGATTCACCAACGCTTGCCCCCTCATTCGCGCCCACAAAACACCCCTCACTTCCTCCTAGCCTCACCCCCACATTCCTGCCGAGTGTGAGCCCGACCTTTGTGCCGAGCACGTTGCCCAGTGTTACGCCGAGTGTGAGCCCGACATTCCTACCAAGCACGTCACCAAGCTTTGTACCGAGTGTGAGCCCGACCTTTGTGCCGAGCACGTTGCCCAGTGTTACGCCGAGTG
>CAZXPG010000049.1:0-14627 GCA_964643145.1 uncultured Rickettsiales bacterium | reverse complement strand
TTGCGCGGCATTTCCGCGTTCCCTGCATTATGTATCTAAAGATACATAATGCAGGAACGCAAAAATAAGAACTATACTGAAACCACTCTTCAAGTGGTTTCAGTATAGTGTATTTCTCTCAGAATACAGCCGTCGCGGGGGGTGTCAAGTACGAGAAAGATCAATAATGTATAAAAGTTAGTTAGGTGTGTGTGGGTCTATGCGTAAGCCGCGTAAATCTTCACCAGACGGGTTCTGAAATATCTCCAAGCCAAATTCTGGTAAGATTGCCAGCAGATGATCAAAGATATCCGATTGGGTTGTTTCATGTTTGGCCCAGTCTGTGTTGTTGGTGAAACAATAAATTTCCAGGGGCAGCCCGTCTGGTGTGGGGCTTAGTTGTCGCACAAGCAGGGTCATGTGCTGATGAATGCCAGGATGGGCACGCAAGTAATAGCCGATATAGGCACGAAAGCAGCCAATATTGGTCATACGGCGGGTATTGACATCGTCCTCCGCCCACTTACCAAGCGTGGCGTTCCAGGCAGATACTTCCTGCTCTTTTTCCTGGATGTAGCTGTGAAGCAGGGCAAAACGCTGGAGAGTGGTGCGTTCTTGTGCGGAGAGGAAATGGATGCTGTTCTGGTTAATATAGAGGGCACGTTTGATCCGCCTGCCGCCAGATTCCTGCATACCGCGCCAGTTTTTAAACGGGTCAGTAATCAATTTACGGATGGGGATAGTGGTGATGGTTTTATCCCAGTTCTGCACCTTCACGGTGTGTAGGGCGATATCAATCACATCACCATCTGCATTAAGTTGCGGCATTTCAATCCAATCACCCACACGCACCATGTCCGATGAGGAAATCTGCACGCTAGCCACGAGGGAAAGAAGTGTGTCCTGAAATACCAGGAGCAGCACCGCCGCCATTGCCCCCAGCCCAGAAAGCAGGATCATAGGGGAACGGTCGATTAATACGGCAATAATTAACAGGCAGGCAATAATACTCACCACCAGCTTTACAACCTGCACATAGCCTTTAATGGGATGGATAATGGCATCAGCGTGCCTGTTATAAATGCTGCTTGCAATGTTGAGCATGGCAAAAATTGCCCGCGCCAAGGTGAGGATAATGAAGGCACTGGCAACATTGCGCACTACCTGTACGATAGTGTCAGGGAGATGGGGCACAAACAGAATGCCCCACATGATGATAAAAGGCGGCATCACATTGGCCAGCCGTTCAGTGAGGCCGTGTTGGGTGAGGGCAGGGTCTTTACCGTAAGCCGTAGAGGCGAGCAGCCGCTTAATTCCCTTCAGGACACATTTCTTGATGACGGCATTCATCAGCCACGCCACCGTGAGTAGACACAGAAGCCCGAGCAAGGTTCCAAGCCAGGGAAAAGCCTGTTCTAAAAATGCTAGATCTTCGCTATTCACGTAACCACCTTATGGCAGGCACGCTGGCGACGCACTAATCCGCCACCGCCACCTGGTTACGGCCACCTTCTTTAGCAATATAAAGACCGGCATCCGCACGTTTGAGTAGTTTCTGCATGGTATCACCTTCACGCAGGATAGAGACACCCAGGCTCGTTGTTTTTGCTAGGCTGCCATCTCCGGCAGAAATCTTGAAGGGTTTTTCTTCTATGGCAACACGGATGCGCTCGGCAATGGTTAAGGCATCTTTCAGGCAGGTATTAGGCAAGAGCACCACAAATTCCTCGCCGCCATAGCGCGCCACCATGTCGGTAAGACGTACATGCTGTGTAAGCCTGCGTGCCACTTGTTGCAAAATCTCATCACCTGGAACATGGCCATAGGTATCGTTGACGCTCTTGAAGTGGTCAATATCCGTCATAATAACCGATAGGGGCTTCTGCTGTTCTTGCGCTTCTTTAAACAGGGCCGTATAGCGTAGATCAAAATAACGGCGGTTGAATAGCCCCGTCAAGCCGTCGGTAACTACGGAAATACGCAGTTTCTCCATAATCTCCACACGGCTTTTGTTTATCTCGGCAGCAAAACGGCGCATGAACCATGTTCCTAGCCCCATCAAAAGCGATAGGGATAAACCTGTGACGAGCGCACGTGCTGTGGCTGCTTTAATCGGTGCCAGACGTTGCATGTAGTTGGTCACATCTATCGTCAAACCAACCACACCAACAAAGGCCTTTTGCTTATCGTAAAATGGGATATAGGCACTGATAAATGTTCCCCAAGGGTCGCTGTATGGTTCTTTGGATACTACCGGGCGTTGTTCCCGCAAGGCTGCCATAATATCAGGGCCTGCATCGGTATATTCCTGCATCACTTCAACGGCATCGGCTTCAGTGGGGGGGACAGGGTCAAGAATAAAATAGGCTTTATCGTTTTTTAAGATTACGGTGTATACATAGCGTAACGATTTATCAACGGCCATGATATCAGAAAAAGGCTGCACTGCTTCCCGATATTCGGAGGATGTTTTCTGTGATTGGCTTACAAATGTCTTGTGCAGTTCTGGATCAATAAGCTGTGAGGCAATAATCTCTCCTGAACGCTGCAATCCCTCCCTAATCTCACCTTTTTGTGCAGCAACAGCACGTTCATAAATAAAAAACGTGGTAATAAAAATAGCTGCGCAGATGATGATAGCCAACAAAAATGCATCAAGAAGCGGATGCATCCGGTATTCATCAACTTTGGTTTGGATTGTGGTATTGATATCGTCCAGCACCGGGTTCTCCTCCAGTTTCAGTGTATTACATATGGCCCTAAATATAACATAATCTATATGTAGGACGCCGGATGTTTTTTATACAACATTTATACAATAGCCTATAATACGCATTGTTGCAAGTTCAGACTTTACGATAAGTGCAGCTTCTGCAAACAGCTTTAGAAATCTGCTTCTAGAACAATGCGGTAGCGAGCTTTTCCTTCTTTGAGTCGGGCAAGTGCGTCATTCACACTGCTCATAGGGAAATATTCAACAGTTGGCAATATGTTATGCCGTGTGCAGAAATGCAACATGGTGGCAATATCAGCAGGAGAGCCGGTAGGAGAGCCGGAAATGTTTTTCTGGCCGGAAATCAGCGATAGTGCCTGCACAGGAATGGAAGTGAGCACGACCCCCACAATATGCAACCTTCCTTTTGGGGCGAGTGTAGATAGCAATTCTTCCCATGGGAGGGGTACGTTGCTGGTAATCAGCAAGAAGTCAAGCTCGCCTAGGATGCGTTGTATGGCGTTGGTATCATGCGTAGAGATAGTGCGATGGGCCCCTAGTTGCAGGCATTCTTCATGCTTGGAGGGGCTGGAAGTGAAAGCGGTTACCTCGCATCCCCAGGCGCGGGCAAATTTGATTGCCAAATGGCCTAACCCGCCAATCCCTACAATGCCAACCCTATCAGTGGGGCGTATATTATAGGCAAGAAATGGGCTGAACACCGTTAGCCCGCCACAAAATAAGGGGGCGGCGGCACGGTTATCTAAGGTTTCAGGCAGTGGTACAGCCCAGATGGCCTGGGTGCGGATGCGTTCAGCAAACCCACCATGACGCCCGATGATGGTGCTTTTGGCGTTGGCGCATAAATGCTGGTCACCTGTCAGGCATGAGTGGCAGCGCATACAACTGCCGGAAGTCCAGCCAATACCTACATATTGGCCGCAATGCAGCCCTGTGACATTGCTTCCTATGGCGACAATGCAACCCACAACCTCATGGCCTGGCACCAGTGGATAGACGCTTTCGTTCCACTGGTTTTCCAACATGGATATATCGGAATGGCAGATGCCGCAATATTCAACGGCAACCTCTACCTCATCTTCCCCAAGCGGGCCAAATTCGATGGAGGAAAGCATCAGTGAGGAATGTGCGTCAGGTGCTGCCCAGGCGCGTATGACAGTCATGGAATCCTCATCTTTTTACAATATACTGAAACCACTTGAAGAGTGGTTTCAGTATATTCCTTATTTTTGCGTTCCTGCATTATGTATCTTTAGATGCATCTAAAGATACATAATGCAGGGGGAAATGCCGCGCAATGCCTGCTTTATGCAGCATTGCTTGCACTGGGGCTAGTCTGCTCACATTGCAACCTAACCAATTCTTGCACTGTGAGCAGACTATTACTATAAAACTACCATAAATGGGAACGGTTGCGCCAGCAAAATATTTCCATCATGGGCAATTAGGGCAACAATCTGTAATGGCGTTAATATTCTTGTTGTCTGTTGATGTTTTTGGAAAAATATTGGCAGAGATGGGGTTTTAATGTTTACTTTAGGGTGCGGTTTCATGTATGATTAAAGAGCCTATATAAGGGGTTTTTTGTATAAATACAGGGTTAATTTGGATTAGAGGTAAGGCGGATTATGAAGCAGGAGTTGTCATATTTTCAATCTACAGTCCGGCCCATGATAATAGTGGTCAGCATCCTTCTCAGTGCATTTCTTGTATCTATTGTGACGGGGATGACGGCAATTATCATTCCTTTGGGGATGGAAGAGCACGGGTTGAACGGTACGCAGATTGGGGGGATGATGGCAGTGCTCCTGGTGGTGATTGTGCCGCTCAGCGTCCTTTTGCCCGGGATTATCCGGCGTGTGGGGATGCGGTTCATGTTCCTGCTGTCAACCGTGCTACGTGGTTATGCAATCTGGGCATTCCCTCAATATGATGATGTGTATCATTGGGCGATAATGCTGGTGCTTTATGGCGCGGGGGAGTTTACCTTTATATTTATCCTGCAAGCATGGATGGGGCTGGTGCCTTTCAAAAAAGGGAGTGGGTTCATTCTCTCGCTGCTGGGTGTTTCTATTTCGGTGGGTGTCAGTATTAGTGCCCTGATTGTTGAGGCATTGGGGGCGCGTTCGATTGATCCCTATCAGGCAATGACGGCTATTACAATAGTGGCATTATTCCCACTGTTTTTTGGCTTCTTATGGACACCCCGTCTTCAGAAATCCACAAAGCTTACCTTCCGTGAATCCTTTAGCCAGGCACCGCTGGTGTTTGTCTCTGCTATTGTGGTTGGGCTGCAAACCATGGGGATACAATATCTTGTGGTGTTATACGGGACAAAAGCTGGTATGGATATCACGCAGGCTTCGTTCCTGTTGGCTTCCTTCATGTTGGGGCCGATCATATTTGAAGTGCTGTTGGCATCACTCTCCGATAAGTTTGATCGCCGCAACGTATTAATGGGGGGTACGTTTTTGAGCCTAGTATGTGCGATTTACCTGCCGCTTGCGATTTATTATCCTTTAATCTCCTACGTGCTGATGTTTGTGTGGGGTGGTATTGTTGGGGGGTTATATTCGGTATCGTTTGCCATCCTGCGTGACCGTTATGAAGGTGATGATCTGGTGCCTGCCATGGCGAATTTTACCTCGATGTTTGGGTTAGGTGGTGTGATAGGTGTGATTTCCATCGGAACATTGATGGACGTATTCGGGTCAACCGATGCATTACCTTCAGCAACCAACATTGCTAACTTCTTCTTCTTCTGTTTTGCAGCGAATCGTTATATTAAGGCTCTGTCTCGGAAATCAGACCAACCGTCAGAGCAGGCTGCGTAACGTTGTTTATACTGGTGGGTTCTCTGGTTGAGTCCAGCTAGGGAACCCAGGCTATTTCCATGAGAAAAAAACCGTCCTCTGAGGTGTTTTCTATTCCTCATCCGCGTATGCATGATGTATTTCTAGCTCATCATACACAGGAAAAGCGCGTAATTGCGCTTTGTGCTTCAGGGAAAATGCCGCATGGTCTGCTGCTCTCTGGCCCCAAGGGAGTAGGCAAAGCAACCTTTGCCTACCGTATTGCAAAGTTTCTCTGCTGTGATCCTACGCATCTGCTGGAACAGCCAGAAACCATGGCAGTGATGGCATCCGATAGGGCTGTAACCCGTATCGCGCATGGCACTTCCAGTGATGTGTTGGTATTAGAGGCAGAGGAAGCGGGCGTTATTAGCGTTGATGAGGTGCGGAAAATTGCACATTTCCTGCATCTTACTGCGTCACATTCCCCCTATCGCATTGTGATTATTGATAGTGTTGATGCGCTAAATATCAATGCCGCTAATGCCTTGCTTAAATTACTGGAAGAGCCCCCTGCCAATAGCATATTCTTGCTTATTAGCCACAGGCCTGGCGCAGTGCTGCCTACTATCCGTTCTCGCTGTCAACTGTTACCCATGCAGCCTTTAACGCAGGAGCAGGCCATTGCAGTGATGCGCGCCCATTGCAGCAGTCTTCCCAGGGAAATGGCAGAAAAACTGCTCTTGCTGGCAGAGGGGCGGCCTGGTCAGGCACTTGGCTTTTATGCAGGTGATATTATGGCCTATTATACAATGCTGCTTGCAGTGCTTTCCCCTATGCCGCATTATAATAGTGCGGCAGCGTATCAACTGGCTGAACATCATGCTGCTAAAGCGGGCGGAGCAGTGGCGTGGGGATATTTCGGGCTGCTATTAAACAGGCTGCTGGTGTTTATGGCCAAAAGAGCGGCAGGGGTAAGGCTGGAGGGTGTGTTGCCGCAAGAAACTGCACTGATAGAACGCTTGGCGGTGCAAACAACGCTTGATAAGTGGCTGGAATTATGGGAAAAGAGTAACCTTATGGTGGAAGAGGCCACACGGGCAAACCTTGATCTGAAACAGGTGACGCTGGTGGTGCTTGATACACTCCGTAATACTCTACTTGGAAAGCAGCAGACGTGATGAGCAGGAACGATTTTTTTTATATCACTACCCCCATTTATTATGTGAATGACCTTCCCCATATCGGCCATGCCTATACCAGCCTGGCCTGTGACGTGATGGCGCGCTATAGGCGGCTTTCTGGGCAGAATGTGAAATTTCTGACGGGTACGGATGAACATGGGCAAAAAGTCGAAAAATCGGCTGAAAAAGCGGGTATTTCCCCGCAAGCCTTCACCGATCAAGTATCTGGCCATTTCCGGGCACTGGCGCGGCTGATGCATTTCAGCAATGATGATTTTATCCGCACCACCGAACCGCGCCATATTCGTTCAGCGCAGGCGCTGTGGAACACGCTGAAGGAAAACGGCCATATTTACCTGGGCTCTTATGCAGGCTGGTATTCGGTGCGTGATGAGGCGTTTTATACGGAATCGGAGCTGGTGGATGGCATGGCCCCGACGGGTGCGCCGGTGGAGTGGGTGGAAGAGCCCAGCTATTTCTTTGATTTATCGAAATGGCAGGAAAAGCTGCTGGCTTTTTATGACGAAAACCCTGATTTTATCAAGCCAGAAAGCCGCAAAAATGAGGTGCTAAGTTTTGTGCGTGGCGGCTTACATGATCTTTCTGTGTCTCGCACTAGTTTCACATGGGGGATTCCTATCCCGGGTGATGAAAAGCATGTGATGTATGTCTGGCTGGACGCGCTCGCTAACTATCTTTCTGCACTAGGCTACCCGGATACAGAATCGGCTGATTTCAGAAGTTTCTGGCCTGCCGATTTGCATGTGGTAGGAAAAGACATATTGCGCTTCCATGCGGTATATTGGCCTGCCTTCCTGATGGCGGCGGATCTTCCTCTCCCCAAGCGTGTGGTGGCGCATGGCTGGTGGACTAATGAAGGGCAGAAAATTTCCAAGTCGCTCGGGAATGTGATTGATCCGGTGAAATTGGTAGAGGAATTTGGGTTAGATCAAACGCGCTATTTCCTAATGCGGGAAGTGCCTTTTGGTAATGATGGTAATTTTGCCCGTGACGCCATGATTAAGCGTATTAATGCCGAACTTGCCAACACGATCGGCAATCTGGTGCAGCGCACGCTGACGCTGATTAACAAAAACTGCGATGCAAAAGTGCCAACACCCATGAAAAAGAACCTCTCCCCTTTCTGGTGGATGTGGTCAGAACTTGCCAATACCAGTGAGAGGGTGGAAAATGAAGGCTTCTTGGCTGGCTATAAATATTTCCTTTCACTCGCTGACCGGCTGAACCAGTCCATGGCGCAGTATGCAAAACGTATAACAGGAGGCGATGAAAAAGCACCAGAGTCTTATGTAGAAGACAGCTTGCTTGCTACGGCCACTGATATTGTTGCCTCTGTTGATGCTAAAATGCAGTCACAGGATTTCAGTGGTGCGTTAGAGGATATTCTTTCCCTTGCCCATAAGGCTAATAGTTATATTGACACCTATGCGCCCTGGGCGCTGAAAAAAACCGATCCAGAGAAAATGCAGCATGTGCTCTATACGCTGGCGGAAACCATCCGCTATTTGGGGATGTTGTTGCTGCCCTTTGTGCCGGACGCTGCGGGCAGAATCCTTGATTTGCTGGCAATCCCTGAAGATAAACGCCAGTTCACCCAGCTTTCCGCTAACCACCGCTTAAAGCCCGGTACGTCGCTTCCCACACCTGCTGCGGTGTTCCCACGTTTTAGTGAGTAGGGGGTATAAGCTTTTTTAACCTCAGTTTTGGATAAGCCATGCTCGTTGATTCCCATTGCCATCTTGATTTCCCGGATTTTGCTGAAGAGCTGGATGCGGTTGTAGCGCGTGCCGGGCAGGCTGACGTCAGTGTCATGCAGACAATCTGCACAAAACTGACCGCCTTCCCCCAGGTGCTTGCGGTGGCAGAGCGCTATCCTAACATCTATTGTTCTGTAGGTGTCCATCCTAACGAAGTGGCGGGGCAAGCTGAAGTCACCGCCCAGGCGCTGGTAGCGCTGGCTTCTGCCCCTAAAGTGATTGGGCTTGGCGAAACGGGGCTTGATTATTATTATCAAAACAGCCCGCGCGAGGCGCAACTTGCTGCTTTCCGTGAACATATTGCCGCTGCACGACTGACCAAACTGCCAGTTATCATCCATACCAGAGCAGCCGATGAGCAAACCATCGCCGTGCTTGAGGAGGAAATGCAGAAAGGCACGTTTACCGGGCTGATTCACTGTTTCAGTACCAGCCGGATGCTGGCAGAAAAGGCGCTTGAGTTAGGGCTCTATATTTCCATTTCCGGCATTGTGACATTTAAGAAAGCGGTGGAATTGCAGGATATTGTGCGCGATCTGCCACTTTCCCGGCTGCTGGTCGAAACTGATGCCCCCTATCTTGCGCCTGTGCCACATCGGGGCAAGCGTAATGAACCGGCTTTCACCCGCCATACTGCGGAATTCCTGGCGGAACTGAAAGGCCTCAACTATGACGAGGTGGCGAAGGCCACCACCCAGAATTTCTTTAACCTGTTTACCAAAGTAGCAGCATGACGGATGCGTTAGCAGAGATACGCTCGACCAGTGGCTATAGCTGGCAATTGCGGGAAAGTGATGAGCGGCTGGTGACAACGCTCATTCAGAAGCTGGAACTGCCGGAAATTATCGCACGCGTGTTGGTGGGGCGTGGTGTCAGCCTGGAAGAAGCCGAAGATTTCCTGCAACCCACCTTGCGCAAATTACTGCCTGATCCGTTGCATTTCCTTGATATGGAAAAGGCAGCAACCCGTCTTGCAGAAGCAGTGATGAAACAGCAGCATATCGTGATTTTTGGCGATTATGATGTCGATGGTGCTACTTCCTCAGCACTCCTCAAGCGGTTTTTTGCCATGGTGGGGCATCAGGCAGAGGTATATATTCCTGATCGCATTACTGAAGGCTATGGCCCAAACAGTCAGGCATTACAAGCGCTGAGGAAGAAAGGCGCAGAAGTGATTGTTACTGTAGACTGTGGTACGCTGGCATTTGAGCCGTTGGCCGCTGCCGCTGCATGTGGGTTGGAGGTGATTGTTATCGACCATCATTTAGGTGCAGAAACCCTGCCGGAAGCATGTGCAGTGGTAAACCCTAACCGCTTAGATGAAACCTCTCCCTATCGTTATTTGGCGGCGGTGGGTATGTGCTTCATGCTGGCGGTGGCGGTAAAAACAGTGCTTAAAACGCAAGGCTGGTTTAGCACACGGCAAGAGCCTGATCTCCTTGCTCTACTAGACCTGGTGGCACTGGGCACCGTGTGTGACGTGGTTCCTTTAAAGGGCGTGAACCGCGCTTTTGTGGTGCAGGGGTTAAAAATCCTGGCGAAACGGCAGAATATCGGCCTTGCCGCACTTACTGATGTTGCTAAACTGTCTGAAACTCTGAATGTCTATCATCTGGGTTTTGTGTTGGGGCCGCGCATCAACGCAGGAGGGCGAGTAGGGAAGGCCGATTTAGGCGCAACGCTGCTGACGCTGAAAGATTATGATGCTGCCACCACGCTTGCTACTCATCTTGACCATTTTAATAAAGAACGCAAAGCCATTGAAACATTGGTGCTGGAAGAGGCAACCGCTATGGCCGAACAACTGCCTGAAGAGGCAGGGATTATCTGTGTGGCGGGAGAAGGTTGGCATCCGGGGGTGATCGGGATTGTTGCCAGCCGTCTGAAAGACCGTTTCCATAAACCCACCGCCGTAATTGCGCTTGCAGATGGTATTGGCAAAGCTTCGGCGCGCTCGGTGCCAGGGGTGGATTTTGGTTCAGCGGTGGTATCAGCGCGTGGGATGGATTTGTTACTGGCAGGGGGGGGGCATGCTATGGCGGCAGGTTTTACCGTGGAGGAAGGCAAAATTCCGGCACTGGAGGCATTTTTCAGTGCGCGGTTTAAAGCGGAAATGGAACAGCTTCCTGCCCGCCGTGTGTTGCATCTGGACGGGTTCCTCAGCCTTAATGCACTCACGCCGGAATTGCTTGAACTGCTGGAAAAAGCCGGGCCCTTTGGAGCGGGAAACCCTACGCCGCGTTTTGCCATGATGAATTGCCATGTCATACGGGCGGATGTGCTGCAAGGTAAGCATGTCCGGGCAATTATTGCCAGCCGTGGCGCGCGTGGTGTAAAAGCGATGGCTTTTAATGCCGCCGAAAGCGAAATGGGGCGGTTGTTGCAGGAAAAAGGCCAAACCCTGCATATTGCAGGCCATGCAAAAATAAACCGTTGGCAGGGCGCAGAGAGCATAGAGTTGATGATTGATGATGTTGCACTGCCAGTATAAGAAAATGATGGCTTTATGAAAAAATAACTAGCATCTCTCAAAAAAATTTGCTATAAGCCTTATCACCTTTAAGGCACACTACCTTTTTATTCCTCGGTAGCTCAGTGGTAGAGCAAGCGGCTGTTAACCGCTCGGTCGCTGGTTCGAATCCGGCCCGGGGAGCCATTTTTCAGTTTCAGCCAAATTTTTGAACCTATCAAACGGAAAGTTCAGCGTATAACAAAGGGTTGCGCCCTTTAGCTGCAGGTTCGAAAATACGAAAATTACCAGTTCCCGCTTTTCTTCCATTTTCGAACCCATGAATGCACTATGCGCGTTTGTGGCGAGTTTCAGCAGTTTTTCCATGGTATTAAAGAACGCGTCGTCTGCTCCGTCATAGGCTTGGATCAGCTCAGTAATTTCATGCTGGCGTTGTTTTGCCGATTCCTTTTTGGCGCGGAATTCATCCTTATCAATGATGCCATCCGCCAGTAAATCAAGCATACGATCCAGCCTGCTTTGAATGTCGGTATGTTCTTTTTTCAGTCCCGCCAACTCACGGTCGTGCCATTGCTGTTTGGCCTTATTGCTTTCCTTGATTGCCTCAATAGCCAGATTCACTAACTTCTGGTTTTTGAAGCCGATACGCAAAAATATGGCTTCCAACTGTTCAATAACTTTATCTTCCCGCACCCACATTTTCTTGTCCGGGTTTGCCGGATTTCCAGTGCAAAGATACGTCCACTCCGAAGTTGTGCCGTTAGCATATGTTTTTTTCTTGGTATCGGCTGTAACAACTTTTCCGGTAACGCCGCAGGTCAGGATGCCACGGAACAGATACTCCTTGCCGCGATATTTAAACGGTTTTTTATCCCATCCTTCACGGACGGCCTTGCATTCCATAAACAAATCTCTGGTAATGAGCGGTTCGTATTTGTGTGGGTACAATTCTCCTTTTACCAGCATTTCACCATAATAAAAAGGATTCTGCACAAGCTGGAACATGGTGGATTTACTTAAGGGCGAACCTTTTTTGGTTCTTAAGCCCCATTGTTTGCATTTGCGAACCATGTCAGAAAGTGTGTATGTGCCTTTCGCATATTCCATAAAAAAGCGCCTGATTAATGGGCCACGTAAAGGATCAACAAAAATATGGCTATTGCCCTTATCATCGCGCTCATTTAAATAACCAATCGGTGCAGGACCAATCCATTCGCCTTTTTTTATTTTCCAGTCAAGGCTGCGCTTCACATTTTCGGAAAGCTGCAATACATAGCTTTTTGCACCCATGACTGAAAAATCCCAGCGCATAATATCTGAAGCACTGGCATCTTTGCTGATTATCATCCCTTCACGGTAAAAATGCAGCTCGATCTTCTCTTTGCGGATGAGTTCATCCAGATAAACCGAATCTTTGAAGCTGCGCTGGATGCGATCCACTGCATCTGCCACAATCGCCACCGTCTGCGGCTGCTTTTTTGCAAACTCAATCATCTCCATGAATTTGCGGCGGTCGCCCTTGGTGGATGATTCCACCACCACGTATGTTTCCAGCACCTGCAGCCGGTGGCGCTGGCAATATTCAATCAATCTTGCTTTCTGAGCATCCAGCGAATGCCCTTCCTCTTGCTCCTCTGTGGAAACACGGACTAAAATAATAGCTTTGGTGGCACGTGCCATGGAATTACCTCCTTGGTTTATTCCATGGGCACATTGCCATTAGTACGTTGTAAATCAACGTTATTATCGGCATTTTCTGCCGATTCTAGCCGGGCGCTGATAGTAATCAGCTTTTGGCAGAAACCCATGAGGTTGCGGGCAATTTTGTGGGCTTCAAGTTCGCTGAGGCCGGGACCGTAGGTACGCTTGATCTCGGCAATCAGCCGCTCATAAGCAGAAAGCTTGGGAGCGCTCTCTGTCTGATCACACATTTCTGGCGATCGTATCTGTAAGGATGCCAAATTTTGTTCATCTTGTTTAGTCTTTTCTTGTTCGAACATCTTACCGCCCTCTCTTTTTGGAGTTAAGGCGCAACACGATTTTAAGCAACGCTACGGTCCAAAGTTGCCATGCTTTGGTGCGACCGCAGCCCATACGGCGGCATATTAATTTCCACGGAACACAGGCCGCACGCAGCCAAATTAGGCGGCGTTCATCCTCATCCTCGAGAAAGAAAATCCACTGGATAGTTTCCTCCATCCGGCTAATAGCATCGGCGGCGGGTGGCCCGAGCCTGAGTGGTTTACGGTCGGATTGCAATTGCTCCATGACGGTATGCACAATGGGCGGCCAGGTGCTGACATAGCCCTGTACCCGCACGGGCGGTAAGCGGCGAACCGTATAAGCAGCCTCTTCAAAACGCGCAGCAACATCGGTGACCGTCCACCGGGTGGGTGTGGTATTCATGGTTTAACCTCTTTAATTGTGAATTGGATGCCGGTAATCCGGCTGGATTGATAAGCATGTTCCGACCACCAGAGATTCAGATCAGGCAGATAGCGCTGCTCAATCCACTGCTGGATGAAACGGTTGGGGCAAGTGATGAGAATAAAAACGCCATCGGTGCGAACCTCTGCGCCGGTGACTTCGGTACCGGAAAGCCAGCTTTTACACGCAGCCTTCCCGTATTTTCCTGCAAAGCAAGCCAGGACGTGATCCCAGCCGGTCTGCAGTTGTGGCTCATGGCAGAGAGGTAGCGGTGCTGGATGCTTGCCAGCTGAAAAGCCGCCTTCAAGAATTTTGGCCACATGCTCCGAGGATTCTACAGCCCAGGAAAGATCAATCGTCCAGCTTTTGCCTTCTATTCTGCCAAGGCAAAAATCGGAAGACCCGATTATTTCGCAGTAGTAGCGCCATGCACGGATATCTTCTGCAAAATCTTCTATCCATCTGACTGTCAGTAATTCTTTGCGTTTGGGTGTGAGTATGGCCTTGTGTGAATTTGTCAGTTTGCTCTGAACTTCTTCGTTCCAGATATCCAGCATCTCCTGCAAAACATTCTGTCCACCGATCTGCTGTTTTTCTTTCTCGCGCTCTTTCTTTTCTGTTCTCGTTCTTTTCTTTTTCTGTTTTGAATCTTTTTTTGAATCTGCTTCTGAGTCTGTATCTGTTCTGTAATCTGCATCTGTATCTGGTGCGTTTTTGCGTTGCGGCGCGTTGCCTGCCGTTGCACTTTGTTGCTTTATGTTGCCGGGTGTTGCATCCTGTTGCTTGGAATCGCGGTACTTTCTGGAACGCTCAGTGGATGTGGTATGCTGGCGCTTAAAGGGATGAAATTACTGGGTGTTGACGATATGGTAATGGACATGCTGGCTAAAACCGGAAAAGCATATGACAGTGTACCATTCTATATCCCGATAGATGGCATCCTAGGACAGCTTCAAATCCGTAAAGGCTCTTATCTTCAGGTAAACAGCAGGATAGGACAGATTCAGGATTTATCGACTGTCTGGGTAGAAGCTGCGATTCCTGAAAAAGACCTGGCCCAGATCAAGGAAGGTGATGCTGCGAAAGTAACGTTATCCGGTAGCAGCGCCGTTTTAGAAGCAACGGTAGATTATATCTATCCAACCGTTAATCCTGAAACACGTACGGGAAAAGCCAGGTTAGTAGTAAAGAACCCCGATTATTTACTCAAGGCGGTTTCAAGGATGAAGTGCAACGGTTTGGTTTAGCATAGCATTTTTGGTA
>CAZXPG010000048.1:0-15675 GCA_964643145.1 uncultured Rickettsiales bacterium | reverse complement strand
CCATTAATTGCCCCTTGTTATTGATAATAATATGTAATTTCAATCCAAAAAACCAGTATGGAATGGTTCGCCGCTCAACCAACCCAGCCCCCTGTCGTACTTCAGACTTGAATCGGCCTTTCCTTTTGTATGCGCCTCAAGGGAGCAATAGCCGTGGCAAACTCGTCTGCGCCACTGAATTATTTCGTGATCTTAAGCCCGGTGAAACCAGAAGTCTTGGCCAAAGACGCATCGCAGCATCCCATAAAATACAAACACATATCACCGCCTCACGTAATGAAAAAATGCGTTGCTCATCGTTGCACATAGCGATGATATGCTGTTCCCTACAGATACTTACGGTAAACTATCGCCGTATCATGCGCCTATCGTTTCGGCATCTGGCATCATGAAAAAGATCCCCCTAAACGCAACAAACATGGCTACCTCGCTGTCTCCATCTTCAGGTAGGGACTCGATTTCATTTACTAGGCAAGAAAGCATCGGCGTAGATATTCTTTGATGACAGGCCACCCAAGAACGCTTTGGTCTTTAAAGAATTCACCATTTCAGGAGCGCCACACAGGAAAAGACGAACATTTGCCTTATCATCAGGAATTGCCTCCATTGTAACTTGCTGAATATCACCAGTTTGGTAGAACGCTCCTTCTTCGCCATTTAAAACGCATGGCGCATATGTGAAGTTATCATTATTTTTATCAATCTCTTGTAGGGCTTCAACTAAATATAAATCGGCTTCATTTAATGCCCCATGAAATAGTTTAATTATTCCTTTATGTCCTTTAGTAATAGCTTCATGAGCAATGCCATAAAGTGGGGCAAGTCCTGTCCCTGTGCCAGCTAAAATAATAGGGTAATCATCGCCTTCATCGCTCGAGTAAAAACAATTTCCAGCTGGGCCGCGCAAGATTACATTACTACCAACATCTGCATTTTTTAGCCACTCACTCATTAAGCCATTATCAATCAATCTGATATGAAACTCAATAAAGCCATCTTTTGCAGGGTTATTGGCAATAGAATAACTACGGGCAACCTGCTCTGGATTTATAAGTGTTAGATATTGCCCCGGTTCGCATTCAAATTCGGCTTCAGGCTTTAAGCAAAGCTTTATGATGTTATGATTAAGGAAGATCCTTTCGTTAATTGATGCCCTAACATTCAGTCCGGCTTCATCTGGATTTACAATAGTCATTCTTCCTGAAGGATAGCACTGACACGCCAGAAATAATTTGCGTTGTTTAAAAGTTGGCTTTAGACCCACTTGCGCTTTTTCAGGTATTTCGCCGTCCACCGCCTGCATAATGCAAGATTGGCAAACACCGGATTTGCAGGAGTGGGGAACGCTTAAATCTTCGCGCAACAAACAATCCAGCACGCTTTCATTTTCACCCAGCGTATAACAATTGTTTTTATAATTAAGCTGCTTCCCCATTTTTATACCTTCTCAGAAATTATTGATTTAACACATCTTTACGTGCGCCGTTTGCAATGGCTGCAACTTCAGCAATGTCAGCATCTGCCACGCCAAGCTCTTTAAGAGTGTTACCAAGATGCTCAATAACGATATCAACGTGAGTATCATTCAATCCCTTTGCAACAAGATGCTTGTGGCCTTCGCGCATATCTTTGCCTGTGTAGTTATTAGGCCCGCCAAAAGCCATAGTAAGGAACCCTTTTTGTTTAGCTATTTGCTTATCCATATCTGTGTTATCAAAGAAATAGTTCACACGATCATCGGCAAGCATTTTGCGGTAAAAAATATCAACAGCTGCATCAACAGCAGGTTGTCCGCCTAGTCTTTCGTAAAGTGTAGCCATAGTAAAAGTCTCCTTTTTAGAGTTTAGGTTTAGAATTAGAACAAACACTTTCCAGAGTATGCTCATCGAGCATTCCAAGGAATGATTGGGTAGCATCATGCAAAACATGTTTTAGCTTGCAGTTATTTGTAATTTTGCATGTGTTGTTTTCTTTGTCGAAACATGCAACCATGTGAAAATTTGGCTCGGTATCACGCACTATACGACCAATATTAATTTCAGAAATAGGTTTGTTTAATGATATGCCGCCGCCTTTGCCCTGGACGCTTTTTATGTAGTCTAACTTTGCCAGATTATGCACAACCTTCACTAAATGCGGTTTTGATATGCCATACCACTCGGCTATTTCACCAATGGTGCATAGCTTATCAGGATGTTCCGCAAGGTACATCAAAGTGCGTAGAGAATAATCTGTAAACTGCGTAAGCTGCATAATTTCATCGATATATTTATAACATGCATTATAAATATATGTTTAATGATTTATGTCAATGGGAAATGTTTTATGCCGCTATTTTATTTGGATTATGACATCATAACGCAACTATCCAATCGTTCAAAACCTCCAAAATTCCGATCATCTTGACCGTGCTGATTTGCTCGATATGTTCTGCCAAACCTTTGGTAAGGAAAGAATTTCCGAGGTGATAGGCGATCGGGAATTTATAGGAGAAAAATGGTTTTCATACCTACAGGAGCAGTGTATTTCCTTTTGTATGTACCTCAAGGGAGCAAAAGCCTGGTTCAGCAATAGCCGTGGCAAACTCGTCTGCGCCACTGAATTATTTCGTGATCTTAAGCCCGGTGAAACCAGAAGTCTTGGCCAAAGACGCATCGCAGCATCCCATAAAATACAAACACATATCACCGCCTCACGTAATGAAAAAATGCGTTGCTCATCGTTGCACATAGCGATGATATGCTGTTCCCTACAGATACTTACGGTAAACTATCGCCGTATCATGCGCCTATCGTTTCGGCATCTGGCATCATGAAAAAGATCCCCCTAAACGCAACAAACATGGCTACCTCGCTGTCTCCATCTTCAGGTAGGGACTCGATTTCATCCAGTATATGCTCACTAATACCGCGCAAAAACTATTGGAGAATTATTCAAAAATGTCAGTGAGTTACAAGGTTTTATACGGTAGTGTAGATATCATATTAAAGCGGTAAATTGTCACAACATAAATTTCTCACCCAAATATACGCGTCGCACTTCTTCATTACCAACGATTTCCCTAGGGGTACCTTCCATCAACACCACACCATCATGGATAATATAGGCTCGATCTACCACCTCTAGTGTTTCGCGTACATTATGATCGGTAATCAATACCCCTAGGCCACGGTCTTTTAAATGAAAAACCAAGTCGCGTATATCACTGACGGCGATAGGGTCAATCCCTGCTAGCGGTTCATCAAGCAGCATGAAAGAAGGGTTAGAAGCCAGTGCACGTGCAATTTCTACTCGACGGCGTTCCCCTCCTGAAAGGGCAAGAGCCGGTGCATGGCGTAGATGGGTGATTGAGAATTCTGCCAATAATTCATCAAGCAGGATATGTTGCCGTTCACGCAGTGGTTCGCTCACTTCCAAAATAGCCAGAATATTTTGCTCTACGGTAAGGCCACGGAAAATGGAAGCCTCCTGTGGCAGATAGCCAATGCCCATACGGGCGCGACGATACATGGGATAATCAGTAATATTCTGATCATCTAAGGTGATAGTGCCGTAATCAGGGTTAATAAGGCCACTTATCATATAGAAACAGGTGGTTTTCCCCGCACCATTGGGCCCAAGCAGCCCCACTGCTTCACCGCGTTGCACCGAAATGCTTACATCACGGATAACCGGGCGTTTAGCATAACATTTACCCAAATTAGAAGCGCGAAGCCCCGCATTGGAAGCAACTAACCGTGGAGAAGTATATTTTTCATGGGAGGAAAGCGGGGTATGTTTATGAAACAGCGATTCCACCACCTTATCGGTCATAGTATATTCCTTATTAACCCCAGTGCTCAATAGCCCTGCATTACAATATTATAACCTCAGTTTTGGACAAGCTATGCTGATCCAAAACTGTCAACTGGCTTATTAAGAATAGTGTATCAGAATTCTATAAATTGTCATGTATATTCTTAATGTGGAGCCGGTAGGAAGCAGGTATCAATGTGAATTTTAGTGTATTTCTTAAGATTTTTCTGAGCCTGGGCCATTTCTTCAGCAGACATTTGTGGCGCAAGTTTGGCAAGTAGCCTATCAGCATCACGGTAGCCAAGCTGTTTAGCGATAGTATAATACTCATACGATCGAACGCGGTTTCCACTGGCTTCGGTACGAATACCATCATTAATCGGATTTTCTTTGCGATGGGTAGGGAAGCATTTATTCACATACTGATCGCGCTGGGCAGATTCAAATTCTTCCTGTTTAGCATTCATGGCAACACCGCCTGCCAACGTATAGGAAACCAGTGAAAGAGGGCCACCACAACTGCATAGCAGCAAAAGAAAGGACAACAACAAAAGTTTTTTATACACTGCCTATCCTTTTTTGGTGGAATCACGCAATTTAGAAAGTTGCTCTCCCATTTTTCGTAATGAAGGACTACAATCATCACGTGGTATGACGACTTCGATAATATAGAGTTCCGTACTATATACTGCCTGGCTAAGGGCATCGTCCAATTGCTTCTTGGTAGTAACACGCGCTGATTTTCCAGCCCTTAGCACTTCAGGTAATTGCGCATAATTCCACATCTGGATATTGTTGAATGGCCCATCAATAATGTGGCGTTGCGTGCCATAACCGTCATTATTCAGGATAAGGATAACCGGTGCTAACCCATATTTAGCCGCAGTCGATACTTCCATCCCCGTCATCTGGAAAGCACCATCACCAACAACGGCGAATACTTTCCCTTCCTTATTACCAGCCAGAGCACCAATAGCCGCTGGTACCGCAAAGCCCATAGAGAGATAGTAGGCATCGGAGAAGAAACGTTTGCGTTTAGAAGTACGCAAACCAATGGCGCCAAGCAATGCGTCACCCGTATCGCAAATAACCGTGCTGCCGTCATTAATATGCTGGGATAATATGTGGAAGAACGAGGCAACTCCCAACGGTTCATCATATTCAGCCGATTGAAGGGGAGGAATTTCCACGGCAGGGTTGGGGTTGGTGAAAGCAGGTTTTGGGGCAATAGTGGTGTGCGCCAGGGCTTCAAGAAAATCAGGGAAGAGAATCTGTTGATAAGAATGCAGGCCTATTGTTGCCTTTTCGGTTGTCACCTCAATGGTTCTCTTGCGGTCAAGATGGGCGGTATATTGCCCCAGGAACACATCGGTAATGAAGGTGCCTAGCATAATCACACAATCACTATTTTCAATATAGTGCTGGCAGGCCGGTTCCGATAAACCACCACTATAGACACCAATATAAAGCGGGTTTGTCTCACGGATAATGCCTTTGCTAAGTAGCGTTGCCGCAATGGGAATATTCAGCTTTTCAGCGATGTCTATCACTTTCTGCGTATGGCCATGGCGGTGCAGTTCAACATCAGCAATAATCACCGGCTGTTTGGCTTGGTTAATCGCTGCTGTGACTTCCTCCATAAATGCCGCCAGGCTTTCACGGTCTGTGTCTGGTTTCCAGCGCGTTTTATGGGGGCTGATAGGGCCAATCGGCACATCAACCAGATCATAGGGAATCTCAATATAACCAGGGCGGCATTCCGTTTGCACCCGTTCCACAACCCGAATGATTTCATCGGCCGCCGTATAGGGATCAAGCAGGATGGTGTTGGCACAGGTGACTTCTTCAAAAATCCGCCGTTGTGTATCAAAATTCTTCACTTTATGATGCAGCAACGGGTCATTCCGCCTGTCTTTTAAGGATGGGCCACCTGATACGACAATCACCGGGCTTTTTTCGGCATAAGCACCAGCAATGCTGTTGACCATATTCAACCCACCCACACAATAGGTGACGCACGCGAGCCCCAGCCCATTACGGCGGGCGTAGAGATCGGCGGCAAATCCCACTGAAGGTTCATGCGTCATGGTAAAAAGTTGGATAGGTGATTTATCCAACACACGAAACGCCGCCAAGGCGAAATCTCCAGGAATACCGAAGGCATGTTTAACCCCTTTATCATACAGATACTGAAAAAGGAATGAAGCAATCGTGTGGTTTGTAGTTGGCATGGATCCTCTCTAAATTGTACCTTCAAATGTTGTGTACCCCACACTGTGATTGTAGAGGCTGAGATGAAAATAGTAAAGAGGGGGAATGAAGAAAAACCAGGAGACTCCTATCGTTCTTTTGCCTCCCTTTCCTTACTAGGCCTCTGTCAAAATCCGGCTTATGCATGGACATCGTTTGAGATATAAGCTAACCTCAGTTTTATGCGTTACGCTTATCGTAAAACGGAGGTTATAGTAGCATGTTCACGAAACCCATATTATATAGTTTTCGCCGTTGTCCTTATGCTATGCGCGCACGTATGGCATTAATTTATAGTGGTATTACCTGCGAGTTGCGTGAGGTGGATTTAAAAAATAAACCTCAAGAATTGTTGGATATTTCGCCCAAAGCTACGGTGCCGGTATTGTTATTGGCAGAAGGAGGGGTGATTGAACAGAGTATGGATATCATTTATTATGCCCTTTCCTATCATGACCCAGATGGTTGGCTATACCCTGATGCAGCACATGTTACAGCATGTATCCATCACAATGATACTGAATTTGTCAATGTGCTGCATCGATACAAATATCATCAGCGTTATCCAGAAGCATCCCAAGCAGATTATTTGCAACAAACAGAAGTATCATACATTTCACAGCTAGAAAAAACCCTTGGGAATTCCTCCTATGTCATGGGCCAGAAACTATCTATTGCGGATATTGCGATTTTCCCCTTTGTACGGCAATGGGCGTTAGTGGATAAAGAATGGTTTGCGAATAGCCCTTATGTCCATATACGGCAATGGCTACAGACTATCAGCAACGCAGCTTTTTACGAACGTGCCATGACAAAACATACTGCTTGGAAGCGGGGGGATAGGGTGCTGTTATAGTATTTAACCTCAGTTTTGGATAAGCTTTGCTTATCCAAAACTGAGGTTATTTATGGTTACTATTTTGAGGTTTTGCGGGTAAACAACCTTATTGTAGCAACTATATTAACAAATTAATATAGTTGCTACATATTTACTATATACTTATAAAAGATGTATGTGCCCTTTACTTACAAAAGAAAGCTGTATATTATCAGCGGCGTTTATGGTTGTAATATTAGAACGCTGCTATATTGCCTATGTCACATAATTTCTTTCCTATTGCGCATGTGCGCCTAGATAATAGCACCACATGGCATGAACATGCGCTTTATGACCATTTAGATAAAGTAGGGAACAAGGCGGCTGAATTTGCTCATGTTTTTTCGGCTGCGGATTGGGCGATGCTTGCTGGGCTGTGGCACGATTTAGGCAAATACAGCCATGATTTTCAGTGCTATATCCGTAAAGAAAGTGGTTATGAAGCCGATGCCCATATTGAAGGCACGCTAGGGCGCGTTAATCATTCCACGGCTGGTGCATTACATGCTTGTAGCCATTTCCCTGAACAGATTGGAATAATTCTGGCTTACCTGATTGCTGGGCATCATGCTGGCTTGCCCGATGGCGACGGTAGTAAAAAATCACTGTCATACCGCCTGAAAGACGGGAAAACCAAGCAGTTACTTGAAAAGGCATTGGCAGGCAACCCACCATCGGCGCTTTTATCGCAGCCCTTACCCTTGGGAAGGCCGCCAGCAGGCAGTTCGGTTGCGCTCTGGATACGGATGCTATTCTCGTGTTTAGTGGATGCCGATTTTTCAGATACCGAAGCCTTCATGGCAGGTGGTGTGTCACCACGGAAGCATCATTTTTGTCTTTCCGATATGTTCCTTGAGACATTTACATCGCACATGGAAGCATTGCAAGCAAGCGCACCGGCAAGCCTGGTAAATACGCTCCGTGCCGATATTTTACAGCAGGTTATTGCTAAAGCTGCTTTACCTCCTGGCCATTTTTCCCTCACCGTTCCTACAGGAGGTGGTAAAACATTAGCCAGTATGGCTTTTGCGCTACACCATGCCAAACATCACGGCAAGCGGCGCATCATTTACGTTATTCCCTATACCAGCATTATTGAACAGACCGCAGCCATCCTGAAAAATATTTTTGGCGAGGACTATGTTATCGAACATCACAGCAATGCTGAGGTGGAAGAAAGTAAAGAATCGCAACAAAGCCGCCTTGCTTGCGATAATTGGGATGCGCCTATTATCGTTACCACCAATGTGCAGTTTTTTGAATCACTCTTTGCGGCACGTACCAGCCGGGTAAGGAAGCTGCATAACATCTGCAACAGCGTGGTTGTGCTGGATGAGGCGCAACTTCTGCCGCCCGATTTTCTGCAACCTATTGTGACGGCAATGAATGAGCTGGTGGCTGCCTATGGTGTTACCTTTGTGATGAGTACAGCAACCCAGCCCGCACTTACCGATAGTAAGGTTTATAATCTGCGGGGGATTAAGGGCTGTGTTGAGCTCATAGATCATCCCAGAAGCCTCTACGAGCAGCTAAAGCGAGTTGAGGTACAGTTACCTGCCGACTGGGATGCTAAACAAAGCTGGGAAGAGATTGCAAACGAGTTAATACAGCATGAGAGCGTTCTCTGTATTGTTAATACGCGTGCCAGTTGCCGTGCGTTATTTGCACTGATGCCGGAGGGCACATACCATCTTTCAGCATTGATGTGCGGAGAGCACCGTTTACGCATCATCAATGAGATAAAGATGAAATTAACGAATAAACAGCCGGTACGGGTGATTAGCACACAATTGGTGGAAGCAGGGGTGGATATGGATTTTCCCGTGATATACCGAGCAATGGCTGGGCTTGATTCTATCGCTCAGGCCGCCGGGCGTTGTAACCGTGAGGGCAGGCTGCAACAGGGGAGGGTGGTGGTGTTTATACCGCCTGTTAATGCACCAGCTGGTCTGTTGCAGAAGGCAGAATCGACAGCGCGGCAATTGCTTAAAGATGTCAAGGGTGACCCGCTAACGCCGCATCTCTTCACGCGCTATTTTGAACGGCTTTACTGGCATATAGACAGGTTAGATAAATACGGGATTGAAGACGATTTACACCCCAATAAAACAATGATTGCCTTCCGTACGGCCGCTGAGAAATTCCGTCTGATTGACGATACCCAACTTCCTGTCATTGTCCGTTATGGTGAGAATAATGCCTTAATCACTATGCTGGAACAGGAAGGGCCGAAGCGTTGGCTCATGCGTAAGTTGCAGCGTTATGTGGTGACGTTGCCGCAGGATATCCATAAGAAATTACGGGAGGGCAGGGCGATAAAAGAAGTAAGCCCAGGTGTTTTTGTGCAGGTAACGCCGCTGCTTTATGATGAGACGCAAGGGTTCATGCAAGAACGGGGGAGGGACTACCGGCCAGCGATGTTAGTGAGTGGGTAGATTTATGCCGCTCCCTTGCGAGAGCGGCATGTGGCTAGTGCCAATTAAGGAAACATTCTATTACAGGTTTATAATAATCATCAAGCAAGAAAATTTATGCAAACATTTACACTTACCGTATGGGGCGATTATGCCTGTTTTACCCGACCGGAAATGAAGGTGGAGCGGGTGTCATATGATGTGATGACACCGTCTGCGGCACGGGCAGTGCTGGAGGCGATCCTATGGAAACCGGCGATAACATGGGTGGTAACGAAGATAGAGGTGTTAAGGCCGATTCGCTATACCTCCATCCGGCGCAATGAAGTGGCCTCGGTTATTTCCACTCGCAATGCACTAACTGCCATGAAAAGCGGCAGTGGGAGGTTGGGGCTCTATATAGAAGAAGACCGCCAGCAACGCGCTGCCCTGCTGCTTCGTGATGTGGCCTATCGTATCCATGCCCGTTTCCATATGAAGCAGGATGCGGGGGAAAATAATAGCCCTGCCAAATTTGCCGAAATGTTTAAGCGCAGGGTAGAAAAAGGCCAATGCCACTACCAGCCCTATCTGGGCTGTCGGGAGTTCTCCGCCTATTTTGCCTTTGATGATATTGCCATACCAATTGACGATAGCCGTGAGTTGGGCTGGATGCTCTATGATATGGATTTTAGTGGCGAGATTCCCATGCCGCAATTTTTTCAAGCGCGTATGGAAGAGGGTGTGATCACCCTGCCACCGTTGCATAGCCAGGAGTTATACGCATGACTACACAGCACAAACCGCCGCTTCACGCGCTCTATGAGTATTACAACCGTAAACGTAGCGAGGCGGATAATAGCGAGATGGCTCCTTTGGGGTGGGAATGGAAAGAAATTGCTTTCACCATTGTGCTGGATGAGGAAGGAAGGTTCTTTGATGTAGATGATAATAGAGGCGAGAAAAACAAAGGAGCGAAGCTATTCCTTGTGCCAAAGGGTGTTGATCGTTCCAGTGGCATTGCCGCTAATATGCTGTGGGATAATAGTGCCTACACATTGGGTTATAGTGCGGAGGATGATAGCAGGGTTCATCTGCAACATCAGGCTTTCTTGCAGAAAATACACGATTATTTTCCCGATCCACAGATTGATAGCGGCATTAATGCCCTGCTTACATTTCTGGAGAAACGGGATTTCGCGGAGCTTTTCCACCATGCGCGCTGGCAGGATATTGTGGCATCATCGGGCAATATTTCCTTCCGGTTAGAAGAGGATTTTGGCCTTATCTGTGAACGGGAGGTGGTGGTCTATAACATCAATCATGCAGCTAATAATGAGGAGGCAGTAGAAGCGCAATGTCTTATTACCGGTAAGAATGCTGCTATCGCTCGCTTGCATCCTGTTGTTAAAGGCGTATGGGGAGCGCAAACAGCAGGAGCACGCATTGTTTCCTTTAATGCCCCTGCATTTATTTCCTATTTGAAAGAAGGAGAAAATCAACGGTTTAATGCTTCTGTCAGTGAAGAAGCTGCCTTTGCCTATACCACCGCCCTCAATTACTTGCTGCGTAAAGGTTCTAAACAGAGAATGCAGGTAGGGGACGCCAGCACTGTGTTCTGGACGGAGCAAGCTCATAGTGTTGAGGAGGTGTTTGCAGATATATGGGGGGCGAGTAACGCTAAGGAAGATAGTGACCGTAGGGCAAAAGTTATTAAAGACCTCTATGAAAGCCCCAAGACAGCTGCCTATTGTAGTGACGATGGCGATAACACTATTTTCTATATTCTCGGTATATCACCCAATGCAGCACGTCTGTCTATCCGGTTTTGGTATATGACAACGGTGGGGGTATTGGCAGAGCATATTCGGCAGCATTTCAATGATATTGCCATTATCCATCGTGACTATGAAGACAATTATCTGACGCTCTATCACTTGCTTGCGGCAACGGCACTGGCACGGAAACTAGATAATGTCAACCCTACGCTGGCCGGGGAAACCATGCGGAGCATCCTGGCCGGGCTTCCTTACCCCAGGCTGTTGCTACAAACAATACTCACCCGCAGCAAAGCGGAAAGAAATGTAAGCTATGCCCAGGCTGCTACTATCAAAGGATGGTTAAACCGCCATAACCGCTACTATCAACTAAATCAAAAGGAGTTAACCGTGTCGCTTGATGAAGAAAACAGCCATCCGGCTTATTGTATGGGAAGGTTATTTTCGCTGTTAGAGAAAATACAGGAAGAGGCAAACCCTGGATTGAATGCCACCATACGGGATCGTTATTACAGTGCCGCTTCCACGCGCCCTGCCGCCATTCTGACTATGCTAATAAAGCTGGCGCATCACCATTTGGCAAAAATACGCAAAGAGAAATTAGGGTTGGCTATAAAACGCGATAAGGAAATCAGCGATATTATCCAACGTATCCAAGAGTTTCCTTCCATACTATCACTTGAAGAACAAGGGCTTTTTGTCATTGGCTATTATCACCAACGGCAAGCCTTATTTACTAAATCTACAACGACCAATGAGGAGAAAGAATAATGACTATTACCAACCGCTATGATTTTGTATTACTGTTTGATGTAACCGATGGCAACCCAAACGGTGATCCTGATGCAGGCAACCTTCCTCGTACCGACCCCGAAACGGGGCACGGTCTGGTAACGGATGTATGCCTAAAACGCAAGATACGGAATTATATCGGGCTACTTAAAGGCGAACAGGCACCGTTTGAAATATATGTAAAAGAAAAAGGAGTGCTTAACCAGCAACATGACCGTGCCTATAAAATGCTGGAGATTAATACTGCCGATACTAAAGAAGGCAAACGTAAAGGCAAAGGGGATGAAGTAGAGAGAGCCCGGCGATGGATGTGCAAGAATTTTTATGATGTACGGACATTTGGTGCGGTTATGTCGACAGGCACGAATTGTGGCCAGGTGCGTGGCCCCGTTCAACTTACCTTTGCCCGTTCCATTGATCCGGTGATTCCCTCGGAACATACTATCACCCGCATGGCCGTTGCTACTGAAAAAGAAGCAGAAAAACAGGATGGTGATAACCGTACTATGGGGCGCAAGCACACGCTTCCCTATGGGCTTTACCGTACCCACGGTTTTATTTCTGCTGGCTTTGCCGAAAAGACTGGCTTTTCAGAGGAAGACTTGCAACTACTCTGGCAGGCACTGGGCATGATGTTTGACCATGACCGTTCTGCCGCACGTGGGCTGATGGCTCCGCGTGGTTTGTATATATTCAAGCATGAAAGCCACTTAGGCAATGCTCCTGCTCATCAGTTATTTGACCGTATCCAGGTGAAGCAGAAAGAGGGAGTAGCGGCGCCAAGGGTATTTGCTGATTATACGGTAACCGTAGAAGCAGCAAACCTTCCAGCAGGGGTAACGTTAGAACGTTTATACGAATAGCCTTATGCCTGCTCCCGATGAAGACAACCTCATAATGATTTCGGCATTACAGCATTATAGCTATTGCCCACGCCAATATGCGCTCATTCATCTGGAGCAGGAATTTGCCGATAATGTGCATACCAACCGTGGCCATGCGGTGCATAGGGTGGTGGATGATCCTGGTAGTAGTGCAATTAAAGGCATGAGAGTTGAGCGAGCATTGCCACTCTACTCACGCCGCCTTGGGCTTGTGGGTAAAGCGGATGTTGTAGAATTTCATGCAGGCGATATCCCTTATCCTGTCGAATATAAACATGGAAGCAGGCGGGCAAAATTGCATGATGAGATCCAGCTCGCCGCTCAGGCGGTTTGTTTGGAGGAAATGACCGGCAAGCCGGTAACACAGGGGGCACTCTATTATTTTGGCTCACGGCGTAGGCGTGAAGTTCACATCACGGAAAAACTAAAAGAACAGTTGGAAGAAGTAATAGCTGCAATACGGGCAATAATGACGTCTGGCATATCACCTTCCCCTGTCAATGATACGCGCTGCAATCAATGCTCGTTAAAAGACATATGCCAGCCAGAAGCAGTGGCGGCCACGTCTAAAATTTCTGCATATCACTGTCATTTATTTGAGCCACTGGAGTAATTTCACATGCAACATCTATTAAACACGCTGTATGTTACAACGCCAGAAGCTTATATCCATCTAGAGAACGACACGGTTCGTATTGATGTGGATCGGGAAAAACGTTTGCAAGTGCCGCTGCATCATATTGGTTCAATTGTCTGTTTTGGGGATATTATCATTTCCCCAGCACTAATGCGCCGTTGTGCGGATGAAGGTATCGGCATGGTGCTACTAACACGTCAGGGCCAATTCAAAGCGCGCCTTGAAGGGGGGGTAAATGGCAATATCCTGCTCAGGCAGGCGCAGTATAAGACGGCGGCAGATAATGTCGTAGCACTAACCCTATGCCAATCTATTATTGCTGGGAAAATTCAGAATAGTAGGCAAGTGTTGTTGCGTGGAGCACGTGAGGCCGAAGAAGAAGGTGAGGCTGTATTGTTACGTAACGCTGCTGAATTGCTTGCCAGATCACTCCGGCTTCTACCTTTAGCCCCTGATAGTGATACAGTGCGTGGCATTGAGGGGGAAGCGGCGCGTAATTATTTTGAATGTTTTAATCTATTGATAAAAAAAAGGAAACGTGATGATTTTACCCTTCAAGGCCGTAGCCGTCGCCCGCCACTTGACCGGCCTAATGCGCTGCTTTCCTTTTTATATACACTTCTTACGCATGATTGCCGCTCGGCACTTGAGAGCGTTGGTCTTGACCCGCAATTAGGATTCCTGCATGTGGTGCGCCCTGGTAGAGTGTCATTGGCACTTGATTTGATGGAGGAATTCCGTAGCGTTATTGCAGACAAACTGGTTATTGCACTCATAAACCGTGGCCAGGTTACAGCAAAAGATTTTGAAATACGCGAAGGGCATGCCGTCTATCTTAAAGAAGATGCCAGAAAGACCGTGCTTGTTGCCTATCAGGAGCGTAAACAGGAAGAAATAATCCATCCGCTGCTTGAAAAAAAAGTAGCTATTGGTTTGTTGCCTTTTTTGCAAGCACGTTTCCTGGCACGCACCATACGGGGCGATATGGAAGCGTATGTTCCTTTTATTACACGGTAATATGTATGCTGATTCTGATTAGCTATGACGTCTCCACCGAAACGGCTACTGGCAGGAAAAGATTGCGAAAAGTAGCAAAACTCTGTGAATCACGCGGGCAACGTGTGCAAAAATCTGTTTTCGAGTGTGATTTAAACCTCATGCAATTGGAGGAGTTAGAGCGTTTATTGCTTGCGGCCATTGATGAAAATACAGATAATCTCAGAATATACCGTTTGAGTGAAAATGCCAATTGGAATATCCGCCAATATGGTGTATTCCGTAGCATAGATTTTAAGGCTCCACTAATCATATAACCCTCGCGCGAACCCCAAGCGATGCAAAAAATACAGCATGTTCGCATTTCTATTAATATATTGTTATATAGTTGTTTTTTTTGTGATTGTATCCTATCATCTCCCCCCCCTTCTTCCTCCCATCCTCATTTCGCGCTGGCATATCAAATAATCATGTTATATAATGGCCTTATCCCATAAAGGTTACACCCACCTGTCAGGGTGGGTGAGGATTGAAACAGAAGCCTGTTATTACAGTAGCGAAGAAGTCTATAGTTACACCCACCTGTCAGGGTGGGTGAGGATTGAAACGAGGATGGGAGGAAGAAGGGGGGGGGAGATGATAGGGTTACACCCACCTGTCAGGGTGGGTGAGGATTGAAACTTTGTAGTAGCGTTAAGCTCTAGTCCAACTACGGGTTACACCCACCTGTCAGGGTGGGTGAGGATTGAAACTAAGTACGTCTATATACTTAAACGTTCTGGATTGGTTACACCCACCTGTCAGGGTGGGTGAGGATTGAAACACGATGATTTACTGATAAGGTACTGAAACTGCGCGTTACACCCACCTGTCAGGGTGGGTGAGGATTGAAACTGCTTTTCTTTTTAAATAAAACGGATTTAATCCTGTTACACCCACCTGTCAGGGTGGGTGAGGATTGAAACCCGAATGTAGCATAACCCATACATCTTGATTTTCATCGTTACACCCACCTGTCAGGGTGGGTGAGGATTGAAACCAAAACAGGCGGATTACTAACTTTCCCACACTCGTTACACCCACCTGTCAGGGTGGGTGAGGATTGAAACCATAGCGTATTTATCTATCAGCCTTGGAGTTAGTAAAGTTACACCCACCTGTCAGGGTGGGTGAGGATTGAAACATCCTCAGATAGCATTGATTGATTGCCGTCTTTAGTTAACCTCAGTTTTGGATAAGGTTCATGTTTTTTAGTGCTGGTTTGTTGGTTTTA
>CAZXPG010000047.1:0-15930 GCA_964643145.1 uncultured Rickettsiales bacterium | reverse complement strand
TTTTCAAATAGTTGACAGTTTTGGATAAGCGTAGCTTATCCAAAACTGAGGTTACATTAACCTCAACTGCCCAATATCTCTATCAATTCCTTCCACTCGCGCTTGCTTAATCCGCTACTTTCCTGGGTAGGAGTTTTGCCCCGTAGAAAATCTTTTACCACCTGCAACCCATTACCGGAAAGAGTAAGGCCACGCACGCGATATTCCATAAAAGCTTCATAGGTAATTGGTACCCATTTTTTAATAATATCTAGCATCACATCAGCATAGGCACGGATTTCATATTGGGCATGGCTATCAGCGCGCAACGAAAGGAAATGCAGAATATTATGCAGGTCAATTTTCCAGTACCATTCCGTGTAATAGTTCAGCGTCAGGTTCATACGTGCCAGCTCGCGTGCAAGCCCAGAGCGTTTTTCATCGATCACATTACCGTTATGGTCTTCATTTAGCATTTCTATATAATGGCTGTAGCAACGCTCTGCATCATCTTTAAGGATAGCAAGTACGCGGCTTGCCTCATCAAAATTGAGTGCACGGTCGCTTCGGCCTTGGTGGTTGGCTTTCGATTGCGGAGAAATCTGCTCAGGAGATGGAAGATAGAACTCCTTCCCCAGCACCGAATAGCGGGCTGAATATTCATTCACATTAGCGGTGCGGTGGCGAATCCATTGCCGTGCAATAAAAATCGGCAGTTTAATATGGAACTTAATCTCACACATTTCAAACGGAGTGGTGTGGCGGTGACGCATCAGATAACGTATCAGCCCGGCATCCTCATTTACCCTTTTCGTACCTTTGCCATACGAGACACGGGCAGCCTGCACCACAGCATTATCATCCCCCATATAATCTACCACCCGTACAAAGCCGTGGTCGAGCACCGGAATAGGCTGAAACAACAGTTTCTCAAGTGCGGGCACCGTAGCACGCCCTGTATTATGTGTGATGGAACGCAGGCGTTTGATCTCATCCTGCTGGTTTGTATTTAATGCCATATAGTCTGCTCACAGTTCAAACGTTGATTAGATTGCATCACACAAGAGATGCACTCATTTTATGCAACCACCTGAAGTTTTTGCGCTTTCTCAAGGTAATATTTAAGATATTCTCCCGTCATACTTGCTTTAGTTTCTGCCACATGCTCAGGCGTTCCGGCTACAACCAAGTATCCTCCTTTATCGCCTCCCCCTGGGCCAATGTCAATAATCCAATCCGATGTTTTAATCACATCCATATTATGTTCAATTACCAGCACGGTATTACTCATCTCCACTAGCTTATGCAACACTCTTAGCAGTTTGGCAATATCATCGCTATGTAATCCGGTGGTAGGTTCGTCCAGAATATACAGCGTGCGTCCGGTGGAACGGCGGGAGAGTTCTTTTGCCAGCTTGACACGTTGCGCCTCCCCCCCAGAAAGGGTGGTGGCAGACTGGCCAATAGTGATATAACCTAAGCCCACTTCCATCAGTGCTTCCATTTTTTCGCGGATAACAGGAATTTTATCGAAGAATTGTAACGCATCTTCTACAGTCATATCCAGCACATCGGAAATAGACTTGCCTTTATATTTCACCTCCAGCGTTTCGCGATTATAGCGCTTCCCTTCACAAGCGTCACATTTCACATAGACATCAGGCAAGAAGTGCATTTCAATCTTAATCATGCCATCACCCTGACAGGCTTCGCAGCGCCCCCCTTTCACATTGAAGGAGAAACGCCCCGGCTTATAGCCACGCGCCTTAGACTCAGGCAGCCCCACATACCAGTCACGGATAGGGGTAAAAGCACCGGTATAGGTAGCGGGGTTGGAGCGTGGTGTACGGCCAATAGGAGACTGGTCAATTTCAATAATCTTATCAATATGCTCTAGGCCTGTGAGCGTGTCATGCTCTCCAGGTTTGGTTTTGGTGCCTTCTAGTTTATGAATCGCCGCCTTATAGAGCGTATGAATGATAAGACTGGATTTTCCACCCCCTGACACCCCCGTAACGCAGCAAAACGTGCCAAGCGGTACGGTAACATCCACATTACGCAGGTTATTGGAACGTGCGCCGGTGAGTGTAATGGATTTGCCTTCGTGGCCTTTGCGGCGTTTAACCGGCACCGGAATCGACTTGGTGCCTTTCATATACTGGCCGGTAATGCTTGCTTCGATTTCCTGCACTTCTTCTGGCGTTCCTTCAGCAATCACCCTACCGCCATGCACGCCAGCCCCTGGGCCAATATCAATCAGGTGATCGGCTTCACGCATGGTTTCTTCGTCATGCTCTACCACAATCACGGTATTGCCCAGGTTACGCAGTTTTTTCAATGTTTTAATCAGTTTAGTGTTATCACACTGGTGTAGCCCAATAGAAGGCTCATCCAAAATATAGAGCACGCCACTTAACCCTGAGCCAATCTGCGAAGCAAGGCGGATACGCTGGCTTTCACCGCCAGAGAGTGTACCAGAGCCACGTGAAAGCGTAAGGTAATCAAGCCCGACATTTTTTAAGAAACCCAAACGCTCTTTGAGCTCGCGCAGGATACGTTCTGCAATCTGGTTCTGGGTAGCATTCAGTTTGGTATGGACGGACTCCATCCACTCCACTGCCTGTTCAATGGTTAGGGCACTAATATGGCCAATATGCATATCAGCAATTTTAATGCAGAGTGATTCTGGTTTTAAGCGGTGGCCTTCGCAATGGCTACATTTGCCTTCACCCTGGAATTTAGCCATTTCCTCTTTCATCCACTGTGCATCTGCTTCTGCCCAGCGTTTCTCTAAAGCGGGGATTACCCCCTCAAAGGGTTTGGTGACAGACTGAGTGCGTAAGCCATCATGGTATTTCATGGCGATCTCTTCTTCCCCTGAACCATAAAGCAGCATTTCTTTAATGCTTTTGGGGAGATCTTCAAATGGGTATTCCAATGAGAAATCATAGTGAGTGGCCAGGCTTTCCAGCGTTTGCAACTGATAGCGCGATACGGCCATATCGCCCCACGGCGCAATGGCACCTTCTCGCAGTGAAAGTTTGGTGTTTGGCACAACTAGGTCTGGATCAAAAAACACTTCTGTTCCCAGCCCATCACAGGAAGGGCAGGCACCATAAGGGCTGTTGAAGGAAAACATGCGTGGTTCAATTTCACCAATTTGGAAACCAGATACTGGGCAGGAGAATTTCTCAGAGAAAATCAGCCGCTTTGGTTCTTCTTCGCTATTTTCATTAATAATATCGACAGTTATCACGCCATCACCAATCTTCAGTGCCGTTTCTATACTGTCAGGAAGGCGGTTGCCCAGCTCGTTATTCACTACCAGCCGGTCTACAACAATTTCAATTGTATGTTTTTTGTTTTTATCAATGGCGGGGAGCTCATCCATTTCATACAGCTCACCATCAATTTTAACCCGCTGGAACCCTTGTTTTTTCAGTAGTAGCAGTTCTTTGCGGTGCTCACCTTTAGCACCTTTCACCAACGGAGCTAAAAGATAGATACGTGTACCTTCCGGCAAGGCGAGAATGGCATCTGCCATCTGACTGACAGTTTGGCTTTCAATCGGCAAACCGGTAGCAGGGGAATAGGGAACTCCTACACGGGCAAAAAACAGACGCAAATAATCGTAAATCTCGGTAATGGTTCCCACCGTAGAACGCGGGTTACGGGAGGTGGTTTTCTGGTCAATGGCAATGGCCGGAGAAAGACCTGAAATCGATTCCACATTGGGCTTATTTTGCAGTTGTAAGAACTGGCGTGCATAGGCGGACAGGCTTTCCACATAACGGCGTTGGCCTTCGGCATAAATGGTATCAAAGGCCAGCGACGATTTGCCAGAACCACTCAAACCGGTAATCACAATCAGTTTATTACGGGGCAAATCAATACTAACATTTTTCAGGTTGTGCTCCTTAGCACCACGCACACGGATAAAGTCGTCCATAATTCCTTCCAGCCATACCTATACAGACAGGCACATATTATTAAAAAGAAAGAGGAACAGTGTAATAAATTTCTTCCAACTAGTAAAGCCATAACACTAGACCTCTGTCAAAACGTGGGTTCTGGTGAGACGAGTGCGCCGGAGTCACTTTGCTAAAAAACCGCAGTGTACTTAACCTCAGTTTTGGATAAGCTACGCTTATCCAAAACTGTCAACTATTTGAAAAATAATGATTCAAGGCGGCTTGAACCATTATTTTGAGTATATTATTACACTATGATAGGAAGCCTTTGGCTTCATATCATAGAATTAACGTTATTATTAATTTAAAATAATGGCAAAAACGACGCTTTTTGATATTATTTTTCAATATCATGCCAGTTTTGGAAAGCCGTGCTTATCCAAAACTGAGGTTACTTATGTATCTAAATATATATAATAGATGTCTTTAGATACATAAGCAGGAACGCCAAAATAACAAATAGCCCAAAACCACACTTCAGGTGGTTTTGGGCTATTTCATCCTTTTGCGTATTTACTGGACAAGATAATATGGAACAGCTACCTCCGAGACTCTTATCATTTTTCTGGCACTTCATCAAACCATACAAATGGTTGGCAGTGATATTTTTTGTAACGGGGTTGCTATGGGGTATACAAACTTCTCTCAATCCCTATTTGCTCAAAATGGTGATTGATACGATAGCCTCTTACCAAGGCGATAAAACAACCTTATGGGATGCTATCAAGGTTCCTGTGATTGGTTATGTGCTGGTATGGATAACCATGGCCGTCAACTTCAGGGCGGTTGACTGGGTGAAAATGCGCTTCTTCCCAAACATAAGGCGGGATATTATCAATAGCATGTTTTCCTATTTGAACCGCCATTCTTACAACTATATGCAGAATAATTTTGCAGGTAGCCTTTCCAACAAAATTATGGACATGGCAGGAAGTACCGCTTCAGCGTTCACACGGGTTGATGAAGGTGCGGCTAATATATTCGCTTTCCTTATTGCTCTGGGGGCGATGTATTGTGTGAACCCTCTGTTTTCAGCCATTTTGTTCATTTGGGCTATTTCCTTTATCAGTATTAGCCTGTGGTTTAGCAAAAAGACAAAAATACTTTCAAAAGACTTTTCTGAAAGCAAATCCACGCTTTCCGGTAATATCGTTGATGCCGTTACCAATCTGGTTAACATGCGGCTATTTGCCCGTAACAGGTACGAGAATAACCGGCTGAACAATGCAGTCACAGATACTGTTAACAAAGACCGTGCCGTACAACGCTACATCATGATAATGCGTATATGTTGGGACGTGACGTTTATTGCTTTGATCAGTTCTATGTTAGGAGGATTGGTAACTCTTTATTCCCATGGAAAAATTACGGTTGGCGACTTTGCCTTCATCATGACTGTTGCCATGAATATCTTTATGCATGTGTGGGGTATTGCTAGCCAGTTTGTACAACTTGCTGAGGAACTTGGCAAATGTTCCCAGGCGCTTACCATTATCACTGCCCCCCATGATGTGGTAGACAACCAGGATGCAAAGCCACTTACTGTTAAAAAAGGAGCGATCACTTTTGATAACGTTACCTTCCGCTATCAGCGCAATAACAACTTGTTTGAAGATAAGCATGTAGATATTGAAGCTGGCTCAAAAGTTGGCCTTGTCGGATTTTCCGGCTCCGGTAAAACCACTTTTGTGAATCTTATATTGCGCTTTTTCGATGTTGAATCCGGTCAGATTTTAATCGATGGACAGGATATTGCCAACGTCACCCAAGATTCCCTGCATGAACAGATTTCCATGATTCCGCAGGATACCAGCCTGTTTCACCGCAGCCTTATGGAAAATATCCGTTATGGCAGATTAGATGCAACGGATGAGGAAGTCATTGAGGCATCAAAACGAGCACATTGCCATGAGTTTATCAGTATGTTGCCAGAAGGATATGATTCCTTAGTGGGTGAGCGTGGAATAAAACTCTCCGGTGGCCAGCGGCAACGTATCGCCATTGCCCGCGCAATACTCAAGAATGCCCCACTCCTGATATTGGACGAAGCCACATCTGCACTTGATTCTGTAACTGAAAAACAGATTCAAGAAGGCTTGCGCGAGCTAATGGAAGGTCGCACTACCATTGTTATTGCACATCGTCTTTCTACCCTTTCCGAAATGGATAGGATTCTGGTGTTTGATAAAGGGCATATTATTGAGGATGGAACGCACAAAGAGTTACTAAAATTAAAAGGCCACTATGCCCATATGTGGAACATGCAGGTAGGTGGATTCCTACCGGAGGTGGAATAGAATTGTATAGCGGAGAAAAAATATGCTGATTATTTTTTCCGGGTTACCCGGAGTTGGCAAAAGCACCACAGCAAAAGAGCTTGCGCGTACGATAGCAGCTACTTACCTGCGCGTGGATAGTGTGGAACAAGCCATCAAAAACTCGATGCTTGAGACAGATGATGCCATGGATTCTGGATACTTGGCCTGCTATGCGCTGGCAAAGGAAAACTTGCTATTGGGAAATATTGTCGTTGCTGATTCTGTCAATTCTATCGCCATAACACGAAATGCGTGGAGGCAGGTCGCTAAAGACGCCAAATCAGATTTATGTGACATAGAAATAATCTGCTCTGATAAAACGGAGCATCAAAAACGTGTGGAGACCAGAAAGCCTGATATAGAAAACCATAAACTCCCTTCCTGGAAAGAGGTATCCGACCGCTCCTATGAACCATGGGACGTGCCACGCATCGTAATTGATACGGCGGGGAAAACGATAAGTGAATCGGTAAAAGAATTGTTGAAGAAGTTGCAAGTGGGTGGATTCCTACCGGAGGTAGAAGAATGATTCTAGAAACAGCAATATTAGACATAATTCCAGCAAAAACAGTGGAGTTTGAACAAGCTTTTGCCAAAGCGCAAAAGATTATTAGCTCTATGAACGGCTATATCTGGCATGAATTACACAAATGTATTGAGCGGGAAAATCGTTATATACTTCTGGTAAAATGGCAAACACTTGAGGATCACACGATTGGTTTTAGACAATCACCTGAATATCAGGAATGGAAAAAATTACTCCATCATTTTTATGATCCCTTTCCAGTTGTGGAGCATTATACAATGGTGGATTTTGGAGGTGGAGAATGAGTAATAAAATAACCAATCTTGGCTTACCTCTCGAATACCAGCAAATGCCGGAATATTTTGACGCGCATAATGTGTCTGAAGAAACGGATGCAAAAAATGCGGTTATTGAGCGCTTACTCAAAGAGCAGAATGTTAACACCGTATTGGATATGACCTGCGGCACAGGATCGCAGGTGTTTTATCTAACCGAGCGTGGATATAAAGTAACGGGCTCGGATTTCTCCCCAGCATTACTTGAACAAGCACGCAAGACAGCTAAAGCGCAGAATCTTGACATTACCTTTATTGATGGTGACATGCGTAATCTGCACGTTGGAAAGTTCGATGCAGTCATTACCATGTTCAACGCTATCGGCCACGTATTAAAAGCAGATTTTATAAAAACACTACGGAATATTCATGGCAACCTAAACGATGGCGGCATCTATATTTTTGATATTTTTAACTTAGGTGCCATCACGGACGATATTATTGACAGCTTTACAATGGATATCCACACCACTAAAAATGGTGCCAAAATTCGCAATCAGCAACATTCAGAAGTTGATAGAGAAAATAGACTCCTCACATCGCATGACCATTACGCTATCATGAAAGATGGGCAAGATCCAGAGACTTACACCAATAGCTTTAGCTTACAGATTTATACGGCTGATGAGTTAAAGGAAATGCTAGCGAAGAATGCTTTTGAAATTCTCCATCAATACGACCTTTATGGCAATGAATTTATGGAGGATAAGAGCCTGAATATTCTGACAGTAGCGAGGACGGTAGTATGATAACAGTCAGAAAATATCAAGAATCGAATGCAAAAGCCGCTTGTTGACATTATTTTAGAGTAACATGCCAGTTTTGGATAAGCAAAGCTTATCCAAAACTGAGGTTATCCAATCACATATGAATCGCCTTACCGTAGGCATCCAGCACCGATTCATGCATCATTTCTGAGAGGGTTGGATGCGGGAAGATAGTATGCATAATATCAAGTTCCGTGCCTTCCATGGTTTTCGCTACCACATAACCCTGGATCATTTCTGTCACTTCCGCGCCAATCATATGCGCCCCCAGAAGCTCGCCAGTCTTGGCATCGAACACGGTTTTAACCAGCCCTTCCGGCTCACCCAGCGCAATGGCTTTACCATTGCCAATAAAGGGAAAACGCCCTACTTTCACCGTATAGCCTGCGTCTTTTGCTTTTTTCTCGGATAGACCCACACTTGCCACTTGCGGCATGCAATAGGTGCAACCTGGAATATTTTCGCGTTTTATTGGGTGTACATCCTTTTGACCGGCAATTTTTTCCACGCAAATTACCCCTTCATGGCTGGCTTTATGGGCAAGCCAGGGGCCTTGTGTAACATCGCCAATCGCATACACGCCCGGCTCTGCCGTTTCTAAATAGCCATTGGTCACGATATGGCCACGATCAAGCACAACTTTTGTGTTTTCCAGACCAATATTTTCCGTATTGGCGACAATACCTACCGCCATAATCACCCGGTCAACGGTTATTTCTGAAGGCTTCCCAGCACTATCTAGCACCACCGTGACATTATCTTTGGCCTTATTCAGTGCTTTAACTACCGTGCCGGTTTTAATGGTAATCCCCTGTTTCTCGAAACTTTTCTTGGCAAACTGGGAGATTTCCTCATCTTCAGCAGGCAGGATACGATCCACCACTTCAACCACGGTGACCTTCACCCCCATATTATGATAGAAGCTGGCAAATTCCATACCGATCGCCCCAGAACCCACCACCAGCAGTGATTTTGGCAAATGATCGGGCACCATGGCTTCTTTATAAGTCCATACCAGCGTACCGTCAGCCTCCAGGCCCGGCAATGCGCGTGCACGTGCGCCGGTGGCAATGATAATATGCTTGGCAGCAAGTTCGGTTTTTGTGCCGTCTTTTTCAACCGAAATTTTGCCTTTCCCCAGCAGCTTCCCTGCCCCATCAAACACTGTGACTTTGTTTTTTTTCAGCAGCCCCTTAATACCGCCGGAAAGCTGTGCCGCTACTTTGCGTGAACGTTCAACAATTTTCTTGATGTCAAACTGCACATCTTTCACGGTGAAACCAAACTGATCGGCGTGCTGTATCAGGTGATGCACTTCGGAAGAACGCAGCAGCGCCTTGGTTGGAATACACCCCCAGTTCAGGCAAATGCCGCCCAGATGTTCTTTTTCCACCAGCGCGGTTTTCAACCCCAGCTGCGCCGCACGAATTGCCGCCACATAGCCACCAGGGCCACCACCGATTACTACGAGATCAAATTGATGAGTCATTGTTGTCCTTTACTTCTAGAATCCTTTGTACTGCCTCTTTTAAGAGTGGCAACTCATTGGCAATAACATTCCATATAAGTTCATAATTAGTATTGCCAAGATAATCATGTACCAGAACATTACGAAATGCTCTAATCTTACGCCATTCAATATGTGGCTGTAAGGATTGACTTTCACGTGATATGTGTTGAGTTGATTCTGATAAATTCTGCAAATGCTTTAATACTGCATCACGCACTATAGGGGATGCAAAAAAATCTTCTTTATTACCTTGCGTATACTCATAGATGGTATTTATTGCTTCAATAATATGTATCAAATACAATTTTTCGTTTTTCATAATGTCTTCGCCTCTTGAAAGACACTATCACGTATATACCAATGCACACTATTCTCTGTTAATACATCACAAGTATGATGCGACCAATCCTCCATATCAAGCTTAAACCCTACTAAATCAAGCAGGCTTCTTCCTTCCTTCATCCGCACCAGAAAATCAATATCGCTATCTTCCCGCTCTTCCCTACGGGCAACCGATCCAAACACACGGATATCCTCCACCCCATTCCTGGCAGCGATAGCATAAATTTCATCCCGGTGGGCAATGAGTTCATCGAGTAGCGCCATTTTAGCCCTCAAGCTGACTTCTATCCAAATAATGAAAAATGCTAATTATGTATTTAGAACAACGTGTTAAACCTCTCATTTTCTGTCTCTGGAAATTCCCATTACAATATCCTTCCCATATAGGGGCAACTTTTTCAAAATCATTTCTTGAAACTCTTATTTCCTTATTATCAGGAGGAATTTGCACTATAATAGCTGTTGATGAAATAGCGCCAATATAAAATGGTTCACCTATATACCCATTTTTTACAGTCCAATTAGCAATTTTCTGACCTATATGTAACTGACTACACACAACATTATACTTCATATATTGCCTTTAACCAAAAAAGAGAAGAGAAATCTCATCCTACACCAGCATCGTCACCGGATGTTCCACAAACCGCCTAAACGCTGCCAAGAACTCAGCACCCACTGCCCCATCCACCACACGGTGGTCACAAGAGAGGGTGGCATCCATCACCATGGCTGGCACAATAGCGCCATTTTTGACCACGGCCCGCTCGGTTCCAGCACCAACCGCCAGAATACAGCCTTGCGGAGGGTTGATAATAGCATTGAAGCTCTTAATGCCATACATCCCCAAATTGGAAATGCTGAAACCACCGCCCTGGAACTCTTCCGGTGCCAGTTTTCCTGCCTTTGCCCGCACAATTAAGTCTTTCATTTCATTGGAAATAACCGACATGCTTTTCTGATCAGCATTTTTGACAATCGGGGTAATCAGGCCGCCGTCAATTGCCACGGCTACCGACACATCAACATTATTATAGTGCAGGATTGCCTCATCCGTCCAGGAACTGTTTGCCGCTGGTACCGCACGAAGCGCCATGGCAACTGCTTTAATAATAAAATCATTCACCGAAAGTTTATAGGCCGGGCTTTCCTTATCGGTTGCCTGGTTCATTTCTGCACGTAAGCTAAGCAGCTTATCGAGCTGGCATTCAATATTCAGGTAGAAATGTGGCACCGTTTGTTTGGATTCCGTCAAGCGCTTAGCAATCACCTTCCGCATCTGGTTATTTGGGATTTTGGTATATTCCACTGCGTCCCTGCCAACAGCCGCCACAGATAGTGGCTTTGCCGCTTTCGCCGGTTTTGCTGTTTTGGCTTCAAGCACATCAGCTTTAATAATGCGCCCATGCGGACCCGTGCCCTGCACAGCGCTTAAATCCACCCCTTCGTTAGCAGCAACACGCTTAGCCAGCGGCGAAGCAAACACGCGGCTGCCTTCCTGTAGCTGAACAGGCTGTGCAGCTACAGTTTTTTCTTGCGGCTGAGCAGGCGTTTCAGCAGTGTTTGCAGGCACCAACCCTTCCGCTTTATAGCCATCAAGCACGGAAGCTTCTTCGCCTTCTTCCAGCAACAGGGCAATTAGCGTATTTACCGCCACATTTTCACTGCCTTCTGCCACTAAAATTTTACCCAGCACCCCAGCATCCACCGCCTCCACTTCCATCGTGGCTTTATCGGTTTCAATCTCGGCGATTATATCACCAGGAGAAACGCACTCCCCTTCTTTCTTAATCCATTTTGCAAGATTTCCTTCCGTCATGGTAGGGGAAAGGGCAGGCATTAAAATTTCAATTGGCATGAAGTCCTCTTTATCCAAAACTGAGGTTATTTACTACGGTAGCACACCGCTTTACACGCTTCGACGATATCATTCACTTGTGGAATAGCTAATTTCTCTAGGTTGGCAGCATAGGGAAGCGGCACATCCTTCCCGGCAACACGCATCACGGGCGCATCAAGATAGTCAAACGCTTCCTCCATCATCATTGCCGCTAGCTCTGAACCAATCCCCGCCACCGGCCAGCCTTCTTCCACACTCACCAGACGGCTGGTTTTCTTGACAGAAGCAACAATCGTTTCTTTATCCAGTGGCCGTAAGGTGCGTAGGTCAACCACTTCCGCACTAATCCCCTGTTCAGCCAATATCTCTGCCGCCTGCAGCGCATAGCCTACATGCAAGGAAAAAGCGGTAATGGTGACATCAGTGCCTTCCTTCAGCACTGCTGCTTTGCCAATTGGCACCACCGCTTCTTCTTCGGGTATATCAAAACTGTGTCCATAAAGAATTTCATTCTCCAGGAAAATCACCGGATTTGGGTCTTGGATTGCTGCCTTCAGCAGTGCTTTAGAATCCGCCGCCGAATATGGGGCCACCACCTTCAGGCCAGGAATATGTGCATACCAACTTGCATAGCACTGAGAATGCTGAGCAGCCACACGCGCCGCTGCACCATTTGGCCCACGGAACACAATCGGACAACGCACCTGACCACCAGACATATAATTGGTTTTAGCGGCAGAGTTAATGATATGATCCATCGCCTGCATGGCAAAATTGAACGTCATAAATTCAACCACTGGCTTTAACCCAGCAAAGGCTGCACCCACCGCTAGCCCTGCAAAACCATGTTCAGTAATTGGCGTATCAATCACACGCTTTGGCCCAAATTCAGCGAGCAGCCCTTGAGTGATTTTGTAAGCGCCTTGATATTCGGCCACCTCTTCACCCATTACAAACACTTCCGGGTCTGCCCGCATTTCCTCTGCCATTGCATCCCGCAAGGCTTCACGCACTGTTAATTTCATACATCTTTCCTTTAGCAATAAGAGCCTACACTCCTAATTATACACATCCGTCCATAATTCTGATTCTGCCGGTTCTGGGCTACCTTTGGCAAACTCTACGGCTTCCGCAATGCTTTCTTTGATTGTTTTCTCAATCTCTTTAAACACCTGTTCACCTGTGTTATATTCACTTTCCAGCTTATGGCGGAGTGATTCAATCGGGTCACGGTGTTCGCGGATTTGGGTCACTTCATCTTTAGAGCGATATTTGGCAGGGTCAGACATGGAATGGCCACGGTAACGGTAGGTTTTCATTTCAAGCAAGATCGGGCCATTGCCTTCCCGCACATATTTCACTGCCTCCTCTCCTGCCGCCTTCACGGCCAGCACATCCATTCCATCTACCTGCCTGCCTGGAATACCAAAAGATTCACCACGCTTGTAAAGTTCAGTTACAAAAGAAGAACGCGCCACTGACGTACCCATGGCATATTCGTTATTCTCAATAATATAGATGGCCGGCAATTTCCATAAGGCCGCCATATTGAAGGATTCATAGACCTGCCCCTGGTTAACAGAACCGTCACCAAAATAGGTCAGGCTGATATTGCCATTTTCGCGGTACTGATTAGCAAAAGCAAGCCCAGTGCCAATTGGCACCTGCGCGCCTACGATACCATGACCACCATAAAAATGCTTGGCCGTATCAAACATATGCATAGAGCCGCCCTTCCCACGGGAGCAACCATCAGCACGCCCCAGCAGCTCAGCCATAATCACCTTAGGGTCAATGCCCATTGCCAACATATGGCCATGGTCACGGTAGCTGGTAACTACCGCATCGCCCTCACGGATAGAGTGCTGCATCCCGATCACTACTGCTTCCTGGCCAATATAGAGATGACAGAACCCGCCAATCAGCCCCATACCATAGAGCTGCCCGGCTTTTTCTTCAAAACGGCGGATTAATAGCATTTCACGATAAATATTCAGTAATTCTTCCTGCGACAAAACCTGCTCTCCTTTCTGCGAACTTACTTTCATCTTCTGAAGCGTAGCCATCTCTACTCCCACCCTGTGTTGCATTCAAAGCGCATAGGTTACCGATAAGTGCCCAAGATAGCAAGGATGTTCATACCCGTTCTTGCCAAAATGTAACGATGTCTTTACGATTTAATGCGATCGTGATAACCTCAAGTATTGATAAGCCACGCTTCCCCCTAATGAGGTCACTATAATTGAAGGAGACACAAATGACAACCCATCCTTCTCACCATCATGCAGGTTTTACCCTAGTTGAACTTTCGATTGTGCTGGTAATTATCGGCCTGTTGGTTGGTGGGGTTATGGCAGGCACGGCATTGGTACAGGCCGCCAAGACGCGTGCGGTTATCGCAGAAGTATCGGAATTTAAGACCGCCCTTGCTTTGTTTTACGATAAATATGCCGAGTGGCCAGGCGACATCACCAACGCCACTGCCCTATGGCCCAACACCCCTACCGCCGATGGCGATGGTGATGGAAGCATCAGCTTACAGGAAGGCTATTATGCCTGGCAGCACTTGGCTTTGGCGGAAATGATTCCAGGCCAGTATAATGGCACGAGTGAAGTACCTAATTCTAAAATGGAAACCGGACAATATGGCTTGGAATATGCCGATAGTGCTATTAGCACCTCCTGGTCATATGGCCTAACGGGAAACGCCCTCATTTTTTATCAACGCGGCAGCAAGCCAACAGCCGGAGGCGGATATATAGGTGGTGTACCTCCTATGAATGCCTTGACGATTGATGGTACGCTGGATGATGGTTTTCCCACAAGCGGTACCGTTAGAGTTGTGAATCGGAGTGACGACAAAACATGTATTGCCACTGTAGGAAATACGGTCAGTTACAACACAATGACGGAGGTACCCGCCTGTAGCCTTATTTTTAAATTCGCTGATTAGGTACTGTTATCATTTTTTGCCTCCTCACCCTCTCCCAGAGGGTGAGGGTGAGGGTGGAAAAAAACTGCTTATGCCGCCATATCATCAATATGGTGTTTTTTCTGTAAATCAAGCATTTCTTCCTTCACTAGAAGCTTCTGCTTTTTCAGTTCAGTAACAACAGCATCGGGAAGGTGGTGGGCATAGGCATCGTAAATTTCGTCTTTGAGCTGAGCATGTTTGAGTGAGAGAGCATTGAAGTGCGCAAGAACTGACATATCTTCCTCCTTGGACAAGGGTTTACCTAAGTGGTATAAAGGGTTCTGCCATTGATTCTATAACAGAGTCCGGCTGAACCTTGAGGTTTTCAAGAAGCATTAACCGTCTGTAAGTAGAAATAATAGCATAGTTTTACACTCAAGAAAATAGTTAATTGAACGTAAATCTACAAAATATTCCTTATTGTTTTGTTAATTCTTCTTGACAAAAGCAACACTTATAAGTTTTTAATGATTGTTTTATGTTCTTCTTATATTAATCATGGCTTTGACATCTGGACGTTTAATTATCGGCATCAGCGGTGCTTCTGGCATTATTTATGGCATCACGCTGCTGGAGGCGTTACGTCATACGGCTATTGAAACCCACTTGGTTATCAGCAAGGCGGCGCATCTTACCTTGGCTTCTGAAACCCGCCTTACCTTGGCGGAATTGCAACAAAAAGCCGATGTTTTTTATCATCCTGCTGATATTTCTGCACCGATTGCCAGCGGTTCTTTCAAAACACTTGGCATGATAATTACCCCATGCTCAGTGCGTACCATGTCGGCTATTGCCAGCGGTGGCACGGATACATTGCTTTCACGCGCTGCCGATGTGGTATTGAAAGAACGCAGGAAGTTGTTGTTGATGGTGCGGGAAACACCACTGCATACGGGCCATTTGCGCACCATGGCAGCATTATCGGAAATGGGAGCAATCATTGCCCCGCCGGTTCCAGCATTCTACACCCGTCCTGCAACCATTCAGGATATTGTCAATCATACGGTGGGGAGGGCGTTAGATCTATTCGATATTGAAACCACGCTGGTTAAACGCTGGGAAGGGATGTAGTCCGCTGTTAAAAAGTCCCTCGCTTCGCTCGGTGTACTTTTTAACACTGATTTATAAGGAAAAATAAAAGCTTGAAGCGGTTCCGCGCTTTTATTTTAAAATGTTATTTTGCCAGCTTTTAAACATGATTGTTTAAAAGCTGGCAATTTCACCAATAATTGTTGTTATACCAACAACAATTATTTCAAATAATAACTGCAATTTCTGGTGCCGAGCCGCCTCAAATCAGAAATTGGCAACTTAAAATCCGGGAAAAAGTACACTGAGCCGAAGGCGAAGGACTTTTTCACGTCAGAC
>CAZXPG010000046.1:0-15977 GCA_964643145.1 uncultured Rickettsiales bacterium | reverse complement strand
ACTGCCGACCCTCTCGGTGTAAACGAGATGCTCTACCAACTGAGCTAATCGCCCGATTAACCACAGGAGTAGATGGTATATAGCAGGATAAAACACTTTGCAAGCAGTAAAATGATATTTTGCTGCTATTTTTAGAGAGTAGTCCAAGACCACGTGAAGAGCGGTTTTGGACTACTCGTTATTTTTGCGTTCCTGCTTATGTGGCCGATTCAAGTCTGAAGTGCGACAGGGGGAGTAAAATTTTGTGTTGATCGTCGATGGGAGAGGTGATAGTGTAAAGCAATGTATTAATAAAATTACTTATGGATTACTTATGGAACATTATACGGCGACGGGGCGACAAAGAGAGGAAGAAGTTGCAGAGTCTTTTGCTCCGCTATTTATAACTGGTTTTGATTTAGGGACTGGGCAGTTAAATGCACATGGTATTGCATCTGCCAAAGAGGTGTTGCGAAGAGAGCGTTTTATGTCCGTATATGAAACATTAGAATCAGGCGTCGTGACAAACCATTTACAAGGGCATGGTACAAAAGATATAAATTATCTCGCAGATGGCGAATCACTGCCAAAATATTTGGCTCTTTTGTTAAGAGTGAATAATAGTTTTGCAAATAAAGTAATAAATAAACTTCAGTTAGACCCAAAATTTATTGAGCAAGCCAGAGAAATTAATACGCAGATAGAGGCTGAAATTGAATTGCTAGTTAATCAGCGGCGAAAGGAAAAGGCTGAAGAGCTTGCTGCAAAAAAATTGCTTGCAAATACATCAGTGGAAAGTTTTGCAAAATTATGGATAGATATTGAGAATGGAGTACTTCCACTCACTGATTTACATAAGGGGCAGTTGCTTAGATTGGCGAATTGTATAAACACAATTGGACAGGAGGGTAGAGAAGAATATAGAGATCATAAATTTCAGTTTATTGACGCCCTTCCACCTTTCCTAAATGGTGGGTGTGGAAATGGAAAAATGACTGGACCAAGAGTTGTACTTAGTGCTGGAATCAAAGAAGCTTTTGAATTTAATTCAACTAGGCGGAATTTATTGGCACCGGTATTAATGGATGCTATTAGAGAACAAAGAAATGTGACCTTGTTGCACAAATAGAATAGAGTAACCTCAGTTTAAGAATTGGTTAGGTGGTAATGTGAGCAGACTAGCCCCAGTGCAAGCAATGCTGCATAAAGCAGGAACGCAAAAATAAGGACTATACTGAAACCACTCTTCAGGTGGTTTCAGTATAGCTTGCCAGCACTCTATGATGAAGTGACTGAAATAATTTGACCGCACAACCCTGGGTAAAGCGCACATATCTGAAACTGTGGCTTGGTCAGAATAGCGGTCTATTCCTTTCTGTGGCGTAATAAATCTTTCTCCAACCAGAGTGATGGCATAGCACCACCTTTATGCAGGATCTGACGGTAGATTTGCGTATTCTCCAGTACACGCTGCACATAGTTACGTGTTTCAGAAAAGGGCACCATCTCAATCCAATCCACCACCTCTTCTGGTGTTGAGGCCTCACGTGGGTCGCCATATTGCCGCAGCCATTTCCGCACATTGCCCTGGCCACCATTATAGGAGGCAATAGCCAGCACATACGAGCCAGAGAAATTATCAATCAGCTTGGAAAGATAGTAACTTCCTAGCCGGATATTGTATTTATGATCGGATTTCAGTAAGTTCTCAGCATAGTGCAACCTGAGCTCACGCGCCACCCCACGGGCAGTGGCAGGCATGAGCTGCATCAGCCCTTTGGCTCCGGCGGGGCTTTCCGCATGTTGGTCAAAACTGCTCTCCTGTCGGATGACGGCCAGTGCCAATGCCTGCTCAAGTGGCAATGGAGGCATTGCGGCAAAAAGCGGATAGCTGGTACTAGTGACCAACGTACCCTTCCGTGCGGCATATTTGGCCGTTTCCACAGCAATATATTGCCGCCTGAGTGCCAGCCCTGTTTCGGTTATCAAGCGTATTTCCCCTGGCGTTCTCGCCTGTGCAACCGCGCTCTTTAGAAGTTTTTTCACCAGATCATAGCGGTTGGCATTGCCGGCAATATAGGCCGCCCGCACTAGCAGGTTCCGCGCATAGGCACGTTTATCGTTGGCGGTCACTACGGGGATAGCAGGCAACGGCAAATGCTGGCTTTTCGATAGTTTCAGCGCAGCAAGCTGGCCATAGAAACTATCGGGGTGGCGGGCAGCCGCCTTATACCAATTGTTTGCCACCTCTTTATCGCCCCGCTTTTCCGCAGCCCGCCCCGCCCAATAGGCCCCGCGTGCGAGGCTGACGGGGAAGTTTACCCCATGATATAGTCGGTAAAAATGCTTATAGGCAATATCGGGCTGTTGCAGGAAGCTGAGTGCCAGCCAGCCGCTCAACCACTCTGCCTCAGCAAAATCTTCCCCCTTCTCTGTGCCGTGATGTGCTGCTAAATGATAGGCTTCCTGATAGTTCTGCTCACGTATCAATACCCGTATCCGGTCGTTCTTCAGTTCCCACCATTTATGCGGATAGGGCGGTGATGGGGGCGCACTGGCAAGCAGCTTCGCCACTTTTTCATCCTCTCCTTTCCGGTTGTGCCAGGCAATACGGTCATACAGCAAGCCAGCATCATTATATAATGGCTTAGGCACGGCAGACAGCGCAGATTCAGCCTGCTTACTGTTTTTAATGAAGGCGATACGGGCATTAAACAACCGCCGCTGCCCAGCACTTGCCAAGGCCAGAATGCGGCCTGCCTGATCAAGTTTGCGCTGCCAAAGCAACTGGTCAATCCGTGCATGGATATCATCCTGGCTTAACAAATGGCCATATTCTGCCAGGAATTCCGCCTCTTCTTTCTCACCAAAATTTGCCTGTACCCAGGCGCGTCTGAGCAAGACATTCACCTCTTTCTCGGAATAGCGGCCCTTGTCCTGTGCATCCAGGTTTTTCTCAGCCAGTGCCAGTGCTTTCAGGCCGTCGCCCGTTACGGGAGGGTTGTGCAGAAACCAGCGGACGATGGAAGAAACCGGCGTAAGCGGGGTAATCGCCTCTTCAGCACGTTGACGCAACAGATCGTTATCGGGCCAGTCAGGATGCGCGGCAATAAAGGCGGTAATATCCTCAAAACGGGCTCCACTGCCCCTGCTGCGATATTCCATCCATCCAGCCAGCAGTTTCAATGCTGGTTCACGCGAGACACGCGCATGATACTCCACTTCTTGCCATTTTTCCTTATCGGCAAAATAGAAAATAGAATCCGCACGCTTTTGCTCATCGTTGCTGATAGACAACGCAGGTGCCGACCACGCATAAGAAAGGTTGATACTATAGCCAAATACGGCTATAACCAAGCAACATAATAATCGCACTATACGCATCAGTTCAGTGTATCAGGGTTAAGATTAATGAGATAGGAAGGTTCAGAAGAATCTTCATTATAGCTATTAGTGAGAGTATTTCCACATGAAAAAAGCTTTTATTTTTCCTGGGCAAGGGTCCCAGTTTGTCGGGATGGGCAACGATATTGCCGAGGCATTTCCTGTTGCACGGCTAGTATTTGAAGAAGTAGATGATGCGCTTAACCAGCATCTATCTGCTATTATTTTTGCAGGCCCCGCCGACAGCCTGACACTCACCGAAAATACCCAGCCTGCCCTGATGGCCGTATCCCTCGCCATTATGCGCGTGTTGGAAGCTGAGGGCGGCAAACCGCTGACACATTATGCTTCCTATATTGCTGGGCACTCGCTTGGCGAATATACAGCATTGGCCGCCGCCGGGGCTTTATCACTTGCCGATACCGCACGCTTGCTTAAAACCCGTGGGCAGGCCATGCAGAAAGCCGTTCCTTTAGGAGCGGGCGGCATGGCGGCACTGCTTGGCGTGACGATTGATGAAGCCGAACAAATTGCCACCTCATCTACGCAAGGAGATGATATATGCGCGATTGCCAACGATAATGCACCCGGCCAGATTGTGTTGAGCGGCTCGATAGCTTCTATTGAACGCGCCATTGCCTGTGCAGGCGCAAGCGGTAAACGCGCTGTAAAACTGGCTGTAAGCGCACCGTTCCACTCACCTCTCATGGTACCTGCTGCCCAGGTGATGAAAGAGGCACTAGCTGCCGTCACCATCCATCCACTTGCCATACCTCTTATTGCTAATGTCACCGCTCAGCCTGTAAGCAACCCCGACACTATACGTGCCCTGCTCGTGCAACAGGTGGCAGGTATGGTACGTTGGCGGGAAACCATCACCTATCTTAAAACACAAGGCGTTGAGCATATCGTGGAAGTGGGCGCAGGGAAGGTGCTGACTGGTCTCACTAAACGTATCGACAAAACATTAGAAAGCATATCAATCCAAACCCCAGCCGACATTGAAGCATTTCTCACAAGCCACGGCTAAAACCGGTTGTTACGTGGAAAACCCACCGGCGGCAGCCTACCAGTGCCGCCGCGTTTTCCAAGCCAGGCGGTAAGGTCGCTCTCGGTGCGGGTGCGTTCGCCCATTTTCCAGGAAAGCCCTTCGGCATAATGGAATATCTTGATATCGGCCATCATAGCTTGTTTATATTTTTGTAACGTGACGCCCTGGCTGCGTTTCATCACCGGAATTTCTTCCAGCTTAAACACCAGCATCTTGCGGTTTTCGCCGATAATAGCCACCGCATCGCCATGGATGGGCTTGCAGATATAGGCCTGGTCACCCTCTTGTAGGTTCAGTATCTGCTTGCCGGTACGGGTCTGGGCAATAGTATCCTGTTCCTCGACAATAAAACCACGCCCAGAACGCGCAACTACCAGTAGCTTGCGGTTGTACTCCTGTACGAACATCGTCACGATATCCGCCCCCTCCTCCAGGTCAATCATCAGGCGCAGTGGCTCGCCATGCCCCTTGCCTTTCGGGATCTTATCGCATGGCAACGTATAGAAGCGACCAGAACTGCTGAACAGCACCAGCCTATCGGTGGTATAGAGCTTCACCGCAAACTGGCTGCTATCCCCTTCTTTATACTTCACATCCTGCACATCGTCGCTATGGCCTTTAATTGCCCGTATCCAGCCCATCTTCGAGCAAAGCACCGTGATCGGTTCCCGCTCCACAAAGGCTTCAATAGCGACTACGCTATGCTCAATAGGTTGTTCAGCAAACTGGGTGCGACGCTTGCCAAGCAGGGTATGGTCGCCAAACTGTTTCTTAACCGACTGAATTTCTTTGGCGATCACCTTCTTGCATTTGGCTTCGCTTGCCAGAATGGATTGCAATTCTTCTTTTTCAGCAGACAGCGCATCATGCTCTTTGGTGATTTCAACTTCTTCCAGCTTTCTTAGCGAGCGCAAGCGCATATTGAGGATAGATTCTGCCTGTAGGTCGGTAAGTGCCCATGTGGCGATCATCACCTGTTTCGGCTCATCTTCCTCGCGGATAATACGGATCACCTCATCGAGGTTGAGATAGGCAATCAGCAGCCCCGCCAGAATCTCCAGGCGACGGTCAATCTGCGCTAAGCGGTGGCGGGTGCGGCGGATAACCACCTCATAACGATGTTCAAGAAAGGCGTGCAGCACTTCTTTCAGGCTCATCACTTTCGGGGTGGAGTCTTTGGTCAGCACATTCATATTAAGGCTGATCCGCACTTCCAGTTCGGTGAGTTTGAAGAGCGATTCCATCAGCAGCACAGGGTCTACCGTGCGGCTTTTGGGCTCAAGCACAATCCGTATTTCTTCCGCTGACTCATCACGGATATTACCAAGCAGCGCCAGGCGTTTTTCTTTAAAGAGATCAGCAATTTTCTCAATCAGGCGGGATTTCTGCACCTGATACGGAATTTCGGTAACGATAATATGGTATAGACCATGCCCTAATTCTTCTTTCTGCCAGGTGGCACGCACACGGAAACTACCCCGCCCCGTGCTATAGGCTTGCAGGATGTTGGCTGGCGGTTCCACAATCACACCACCAGTGGGGAAATCGGGCCCCGCTATATAACTCACCAGTGCTTCGTTGCTAAGCGTGGGTTTGGTGAGCAATGCCAACAGCGCGTCACAGAGTTCTGATACATTATGGGGCGGAATGGAGGTGGCCATCCCTACAGCAATCCCCTCCGAGCCATTGGCCAGCAGGTTGGGGAATGCGGCTGGCAACACCGCTGGCTCCTGGTCTTGCCCATCATAAGTAGGGCGGAAATCAATCGTGTCTTTATCAATATCCTGAAGCAGTGCCATCGCCACCGCTGTCAGCCGTGATTCAGTATAACGCATGGCGGCGGCATTATCGCCGTCAATGGAGCCAAAATTTCCCTGGCCTTCAATCAGCGGATAGCGCACGCTGAATTCCTGCGCCAGCCGCACCAGTGTTTCATAGACAGCCGCATCCCCATGCGGATGGTATTTACCGATCACATCTCCCACAACACGGGCGCATTTCTTGAAGCCGGAAGCCGGATCAAGTTTCAGTTGCAGCATGGCGTAAAGCAGCCGCCGGTGCACGGGCTTCAGCCCGTCACGCACATCGGGAAGCGAACGCGACATGATGGTGGAGAGCGCATAGGCGAGATAACGCTCGCCTAACGCATCCGCAAAATCAACAGGTTCAATGGTTGTAGGCAGTGTCATAGATTAATTAATAGTTTCCTTCTCTTTGGCCTCTTCGATAGCGCGCCGGTGATAGAGTGCGGCGAAATCGACCGGGTCAATCATGAGAGGCGGGAAGCCGCCATCGCGTGATACATCGGCAATAATGCGGCGGGCGAAGGGGAAAATGAGCGTTGGGCAATAGACCAGCAGCACCAATTCTTTCTGGTTATCAGGAATCTGGCCAGTGGTAAAAATACCGGCATAGGTGAGATCAATCAGGAACAACGTATCTTCCCCCGAAGTAGCCTTGGCAGTGATATGCAGTGCCACTTCAAACACCTCTTCTTGCAGCCGTTGCGCCTGGATATCAACATTCAGTTCGATTTTTGGTGGCGTTTCTTTGGGGATAAGGCTGTTAGGCGCGGTTGGGTTCTCAAAAGACAAATCTTTTATATATTGTGCATTCACTACAATCTGGCGGGCAGAGGTGTCTTTTTGTTCCTGGGTATTGTCGTTCGTCATAATTGCTCACTACTCCTGACGCTATTAAGTTATGGAAATCACGTTTGACGGTGAAAGACTATACCGTAATCCCTATAAAATACATAATTATTTTATAGGGATTACGGAAAAAATTTGCATTCTGCTTGGTTACCTGTGTAATGTAGAGAAATGAAGAGTAACACATAATTTCAGCGAGACAACATGTTTGATATTGTATTTTTTGCCTTGCTTGCTGCCTTTCTTGCCTTCAAGTTATATAATGTGCTTGGCCGTAAGGGTGAAGGGGATGACGCGCCCGATAATTTAAGTAAATACTGGAAAAATGGGCAGCAACGCGCCAAAGGGCTAGCAGGCAATGTGATTGCCCTGCCTGTGAATGGTGCACCAGCACAATCCGTGCCGGTTATCGAGGAACCTGCCTTCAGCGATAGCGTGCCTGCCCATTTGAAACCGGTGCTTGACGCTATCCATAAGCGTGACCCGCATTTTACCGAACGCCAATTCCGGCGTGGAGCTGAAGTGGCGTTTGAAATGATCCTTTCTGCCTTTGCTAAAGGTGATAAGGCAACACTTGAACCCTTGCTGAGTAGTGATATCTATACTGATTTTACACAGGATATCAACGCTAGGGCGCAACAGGGCGAGCAGCTTGATATCACCATTGTGGCTATCACCAATGCCGATATTATTGATGCCACCCTCACGCAAGGCACAGCCTCGGTAACGGTGCATTTTGCCAGCGAACAGATCATCGTCACACGCGATAAGGAAGGCACGATTATCGCTGGCAACCCCTCGCAGATTGACCATGTAGATGATACATGGACATTTGCCCGCCAGGTGGCCTCCTCCAATCCAAACTGGAAACTGGTCTCTACCAACCATACTGCCTGATGTTTGCCTTGCCGCGCTTCCCTTTTCAGGCTGTATCTAGGCTGGCCCGCCTGTTGGTGCAGTATGGTATGTTGCTGCTGCTTGCGCTGGTGCCTGCCTGTATTATGGCACCAAAGCAGCCCGATAAGCTGGTGCTAATACGCACCCATTTTACCGCACTTCACGGCTGGGAAAAGGATAATTTCACTGAGGTGTTGCCTGCCTTCCTGAAAAGCTGTGAAAAACTCACGCGCCTCTCTGCAACCGCCCCACTTGCCGATAATATCAGGCAACTTGCGGGGGATGCTTCCGATTGGCAAATGGTCTGTACCCTGGCTTCCCAGCTAGAAGCTAGTGCCAGCAACGATATTCGGCAGTTTTTTGAACAATATTTTGTGCCGTTCGAGGTGAGGAATAATGCACAGGCAGAAGGGTTATTCACTGGCTATTATGAGATTGACCTGCGCGGTAGCCGCAGCAAAACTGCCACTTATGTTGAACCGCTTTATACTACACCTGGCGCAATCAGCAAACCCTTCTATAGCCGCAAGCAAATCAATGATGGCGCACTGGCGGGCAAGCAACTGGAAATGCTCTATGTCGATGATCCGGTGGCTGCTTTTTTCCTGCATATTCAGGGTTCTGGCCGTGTAGAGCTTGATGATGGCAGCACCATTCGTGTTGGCTATGCGGGGCAGAACGGCCAGCCTTATGTAGCGATAGGGCGTTATCTGATCGAGCAGGGCATTATCGAGAAAGAGCATATGTCAGCCCGCGCCATTAAAAACTGGCTCTATGCCAACCCCGATAAAGCCAAAGGCTTAATGGAAACCAACCCCTCTTATATATTCTTCCGCGAGATTGACGGCGAAGGCCCAATTGGTGCGCAAGGGGTGGCACTCACCCCGGAACGTTCACTGGCAATCGACAAACGTTTCCTACCCTATGGCCTGCCCATATGGCTGGAAACCACCTATCCTGATACGCCCCGTATGAAAGGCACAGCCTTCCGCAAACTGCTTGTTACCCAGGATACCGGTGGTGCTATTCGTGGCCCTGTGCGCGGTGATATCTTTTTTGGCCACGGCGCGAAAGCGGAAATGTGGGCGGAATATATGAAAAACCCAGGGCGTTATACGCTGCTCCTACCGCTTACCCTTGCCCGTAAATTCTAATCAAAGGCTTATTATGCACGAAAAAAATCCTGCTTCTGAAACCCACCATTTCCACCCTTCCATTCTGCGTGAATATGATATACGCGGCATTATTGATGAGACGCTCTCGGTTGCCGATGCCTATTTCATTGGCCGCACTTTTGCCAGCCATGCACTGCGCGTATCGGCAGGTAACACACGGATTTTTGTCGGACGGGATGGTAGGCACAGTTCCCCTGAACTGGAACAGGCACTGTGCGAGGGGCTACAGGCCAGTGGGGCGGATGTCGTGCGGCTTGGCGTAGGCCCCACCCCGATGCTATATTTTGCGGCTTATACCGAAAAGGCGGCGGCGGGTGTGATGGTGACCGGTTCCCATAACCCCCCGCACCATAATGGCTTTAAGTTTGTGCTGGGCAAAGCCTCGTTCTATGGCAAGCAGATCACCATGCTAGGCGACATGGCCAAACGGGGTGATATTGATAATGCTCCTGGCACTATATCATTTCACGATAGTCGTGATGCCTATCTGGAGGCATTACTGTCTGGCTGCACCACACAAGGCAAGCCCTTAACCATTGCCTGGGATGCGGGTAATGGTGCGGCAGGGGAAATAATGGAACAGCTATGCCAGAAACTACCTGGCACCCATATTCTGCTGAATGCCGCTATTGATGGCAGCTTCCCTAACCACCATCCCGACCCCACTGTTCCAGAGAATCTGGAGCAGTTAATTGCCACCGTACGTGAAAAAGGCTGCGATTTTGGCGTGGCGTTTGATGGTGATGGCGACAGGGTGGGGGCGGTAGATGCCAAAGGCCGCATCATCTGGGGCGATCAACTCTTGCTACTCTTGGCGCGTGATGTGCTTGAAACACGCCCTGGCAGCACTATCATTGCCGATGTCAAAGCCAGCCAGATATTGTTTGATGGGATTACTGAGGCAGGCGGCAACGCCGTGATGTGGAAAACCGGTCATTCGCTGATTAAGGCGAAAATGGCAGAAACCCAGGCCGTGCTTGCCGGAGAAATGAGCGGCCATATGTTCTTTGCCGACCGCTATTATGGCTATGATGATGGGCTTTATGCGGCAGTACGGCTGGTAGATCTGGCCATGCGTGCTGAAGACAGCATCACTGATAGAGTCGATGCCCTCCCTAGCAGCTATACCACGCCTGAAATGCGTATTGCCTGTCCTGATGAACGGAAATTTGCTGTAGTGGAAGAAGTGAAGGCACGTCTTACCGCACAAAACGCCGCCATTACTGCTATCGATGGCATTCGCGTACTCTCTGAAGATGGTTGGTGGCTACTGCGCGCTTCCAATACTCAGGCTGCCCTTGTTGCCCGTTGCGAAGCCCAACAGCCAGCGGCACTGGAACGGCTAAAAGCCACACTGACAGCCGCATTAGAGGAAAGTGGGATAGTGCTATGATAACAACTAAGACTATTTGACATATTATGGCAAACATGCTATAAATACAAAATGGTTCAGACAAGGTTGCTTTTGTGTTTTTATGACATATATTTAATTGTAACCGGAGAACCAAAAGCATATAATTGTGTGAAACGAATCGTTGGTTTACTAATAAGGAGCCTATTATGAGATCGGGTAAATATGATACTGCCACGGCCAAACCGCAGGCCGTCGTCTATGATGAAGGGTTGCGGGCTTATATGCTGCAAGTCTATAATTATATGGCCGGTGCCCTGATGATAACCGGTATTGTGGCACTGCTTGCCGCCTCTAATGATGCGGTAATGTCGTTGATGTATACACGTAACGCTGTAGGGCAATATGCCGGTATGGCACCGCTTGGCTGGTTAGTGGCACTTGCGCCGATCGCGTTTGTGTTCCTGTTCAGCATGGGGCTGCATAAGATGCAAGCCTCAACAGCGAAGGTGATGCTGTGGGTGTTTGCTGGAGTGATGGGGCTTTCGCTGTCTTCCGTCTTCCTGATTTATACCGGGTCAAGCATTGCGCGGGTGTTCTTCATCACTGCTTCTGTTTTTGGCGGAATGAGCCTTTATGGCTACACCACCAAAAAAGATTTGAGCAGTTGGGGGTCGTTCCTGATAATGGGCCTGTTTGGCGTTATACTGGCGTCGCTGGTCAATATATTCCTGCAAAGTTCTAGCCTGCAATTCGCTGTATCGCTGATTGGTGTACTGATTTTTACCGGCCTGACTGCTTATGATACACAACGGATTAAGTCTGTATATTATGAAGCGGTAGGTGATGTGGAAACCGTATCGAAAATGGCAGTAATGGGCGCGCTGACACTCTATATGGACTTTATCAATCTGTTCTTGCAGTTGTTACAGTTCTTTGGTGACAGAAGGCAGTAGGCGGAAAATAAAAAAAGCACCTTCAACATGAAGGTGCTTTTTTATAGCAACGTGCCTTGTCCAGTCGGTTTTTTCCTACTCCTCCGCACAGTAGCAGGGCGTGCATCGCTAGCAATAACGGTGCGTGTCCCGTCTTTTAATTCAATGCGTAAAACAGTTCCTTTGGTGATAGACTGTGCCGATGTTACTGGTTTATGCTCACTATCCCATATCAGCGCAAACCCACGCCCCAACACCTTGGTATAGTGATAACTCTCCAGCAGCTTGGCGGCATTAATCAGCACCAGATGTCGCTGTTCCAGCATTTTCAGCATATTTCCCTGGCAGGCAGCATCAAGGCTGGGAAGTTTTTCAGCAAACCGGGCAATGTCTTTCTGTATGGGCTTATAGTCAAGCCGTGCAGTGAGCACTGCCAACAGATAGTGCTTTTCGTTGACAGCAGGAAGAAGCGATTGACGCAGGGCAACCATAATAAAGGCCAGTTTTTGCCTGTCCTGCTCTACCCTATGGCGTGGATGCGGCAGGGCTGCCGCAATACTGCCCACATGCTTCTGCTTTAATTCCACTAGCCGGAGAAGGGCCTGTGGCAAGCGCGCGCTGATATCGTCCACACGCTGGATAGCCTGTTCCAGCAGCAATAGCGGGTTCGGCAATCCACGTGCCAACCCCGACAATTTGCTATGCCGCTCTTCAAGCAGGCGAGTGGCACCATGCATTATGCGCTGGTTGCTATCAGACAGCATTACCCAGAGTTCATTGATTACGGGGGTAGCAATTTCTGCTGCTGCCGTTGGTGTAGGGGCACGCCTATCAGACGCATAGTCAATCAACGTCGTATCGGTTTCATGCCCCACGGCCGAGATCAACGGAATGGCAGATGCCGCCGCTGCCCGCACCACAATTTCTTCGTTAAAGGCCCATAAATCTTCCAGGGAACCCCCTCCCCTGGCAACAATCAACACATCTGGACGTGGGATAGGCCCATTGTCGGGCAGGGCATTAAAGCCCGCTATCGCTGCCGCTATCTGCCCAGCCGCCTGTTCCCCCTGCACCAGCACCGGCCAAAGCAGTACGTGGCATGGGAAACGGTCACGCAGCCGGTGCAGTATATCACGGATCACCGCTCCCGTAGGCGATGTAACCACGCCAATCACCGTGGGAAAGAACGGCAACGGCTTTTTCCTCGTATTATCAAACAGCCCTTCTTGCGCTAATTGCTTCTTGCGCTTTTCAAGCAATGCCATCAGTGCCCCTTCGCCAGCAGGCTGCATCGCTTCAACAATCAGTTGATATTTAGACTGCCCAGCATAGGTGGTGAGATGACCAGAACACACCACTTCCAGCCCATCGGTGGGTTTAAACGGCAATTTCTGCACCGTTCCACGCCAGCAGATAGCTGCAAGCACTGCGCTTTCGTCTTTTAATGCAAAATACAAATGGCCCGAAGGAGCCAGCTTGCAGCCAGAAATCTCTCCACGTATACGCACATAGCCAAACGCATCTTCAATGGTGCGCTTCAGCACACGCGATATTTCACTTACAGAAAATTCGGGTTGGTTACGAGAAGCCTCAGAGGGAGGAAGCAACGTATCATGGGAAGAGGGCATAGCAAAAGCAATAGATGAGTAAAATGCGTTAGACCTACAGAAAACATATACTTCAGGTTGAATACCGCGAAGGATTTTGTTTGACGAACCTGCAAAGAGTAGTGTAAACCTGTAACCCTAATTCGTCGACCATTTTTAATCAAGGAATAAAGGCCAGCTATGAACCTGCTTGTTATTGGATCAGGGGGGCGGGAGCACAGCATATGCTGGGCACTGAAGAAATCTCCTCTGGTGAATGCACTCTATGCGATCCCCGGCAATGCAGGGATAGCCCATATTGCTGAGACCGTGGCCATTAATAGTGAAGACCATGATGCCATTGTGGCGTTCTGTCGCACACGCGCTATTGACCTGGTGGTGATTGGCCCGGAAGCACCGCTGGTAGCGGGGCTGGCTAACCGGCTAGAGGCAGAAGATATTCTGGTGTTTGGCCCATCAGCTGAAGCGGCACGGCTTGAAGCATCGAAAGGCTTTACCAAAGAACTCTGTGTGAAATATGGTATCCCTACCGCTAAAGCCGCCAGCTTTATTGATGCGCGCAAAGCCAAGGAATTTATTGCCAGCATGAGTCTGCCTATTGTGGTAAAAGCCGATGGCCTGGCCGCCGGTAAAGGCGTGGTGATTGCCTCCAGCCAGGAGGAAGCGGGGAAAGCCGTAGAAGAAATGCTTGGCGGCAAGTTTGGCACAGCGGGGGCATCGGTGCTAATTGAAGAGTTCTTAGAGGGGGAGGAAGTGAGCTTCTTTGCTCTATCTGATGGGGAAACTGCGCGCTATTTTGGCTCTGCCCAAGATCATAAACGGGTAGGTGAAGGCGATACCGGCCCCAATACCGGCGGCATGGGTACCTATTCCCCAGCACCCATCATGACGGATGCACGGGTGGTAGAGGTGATGGAGCGCATTATCTGCCCTACAGTTCTTGCCATGCAAGCCATGGGCGCACCGTTTAAAGGAGTGTTATTTGCCGGATTGATGATGACCAACGACGGCCCCAAACTACTTGAATATAATGCCCGTTTTGGTGACCCGGAAACGCAATCGCTGTTGCCGCGCCTGAAATCTGATTTTGCTGCCATTCTGCTGGCAGTGGCACAAGGAAAGTTGAATGAAGTTACGCTGGAATGGGAAGATAAGGCTGCGCTATGCGTGGTGATGGCTGCAAAAGGCTATCCAGACGCCTATAGAAAAAATACGGTGATTCGTAATCTGGATAAAGCTGCCACCCTCCCTGATGTCGAGATATTCCACGCCGGTACGCGTCGGGAAGCGCAGGAGGTGCTGGCTGTATCTGGGCGGGTGTTGGGTGTCACTGCTACCGGCGCAACGATTAATGAAGCACAGGCCAATGCCTACCGCGCTGTCGATATGATTGACTGGCCGGAGGGGTTCTGTCGCCGTGATATTGGCTGGCGCGCAATGGGGGCCTGATGCTATACCGCCACGTTATTCGCTGTATGCCGCAGGAGGATATATTCCGTCCACTGCTTGCCGCAACTGCCCCTGTGCTGAGTGCTTTCAGGCAACGCACCGAACAGGGGGAATTTGCTCTTCTTGCACTCCCTGACAAGAGGGATGACATACCACTGATGCAACAGGTAGCAGCACAGATTAGGGATCATTATTCCGACCTGGTGATTTTAGGAACAGGAGGGTCGGCACTGAATGGCCAGGCACTTACCAGCTTGGCACAGGCTGCCTCGCCTCGGCTGCATTTTGTGGATAATGTTGACCCACACACTATTTCACAGCTTTTTGCAACGCTTGATTTGCCGCATACCGCCTTTCTTGCCATTAGTAAATCGGGCAAAACCGTAGAGACCCTGTCGCAAATGCTCATTGCCATTGATGCGCTGGGGCAAAGGGTGGGCAGCGGGGCACTAGGGCGGCAGTTTTATGTGATTACCGACCCACAGGATAACCCCATCAGACGGCTTGGGGCCGCTATTGGCGCAACCTTACTTGAGCATGAGCCCCATATTGGTGGGCGTTTTGCTGCTTTCACTAATGTGGCACTGCTTCCCGCCCTGGTTAGTGGCTTGGATGCTGCCGCCTTTCGTGCCGGTGCGGAAGCTGTGGTACGGGCACATCTTTACCCCCATACACACCCAGAAGCCGCAAAAGGTGCCGCCCTGGCGATTGCCCTGGCGAAGCAGGGTTGTGCGATTAGTGTCATGATGCCCTATGTGGACAGGCTTTCGCATTTTGCCAGTTGGTATCGCCAGATGTGGGCAGAGAGCCTGGGCAAGAACGGCCAGGGCACTACACCGGTGAAGGCAATGGGCACCATAGATCAGCACAGCCAGTTACAGCTTTATCTCGACGGCCCACGCAACAAAATGGTGACATTTATCACTCTTGATACCAAAGGCAAGGGGCCGGTTGTGCCGGCTATTTCCAGCGATAGTGCCTTCGCTTATATTACCGGCAAGACGCTTGGCGATATTATTGCCGCTGAACAACAGGCCACGGAAGATACGCTGGTAGAGAGCGGTTGCCCTGTCCGTAGCTTCCAGCTTCCTCGCCTGGATGAAGAAACCATGGGCGCATTGCTGATGCATTTTATGCTTGAAACTATTATTGCCGCCGAACTACTAGGCATTAACGCCTATGACCAACCCGCCGTAGAGGCAGGAAAAATCCGCACACGTGAGTTGCTGGTCAGGGCCTAGCCTAGCCAGTTATCATTCACCCGCCGTTTGCTGCATGGGGTTGGCCCGTGATTATCCGCCATATCTGCCGCAACACAGGGGCTATGCAATTCGTGGGTTTTGCTGGTGCAACCTTGCAGTAAAAGAAATAATCCACCTAATGCTATTATCTGTACTATTCTCATCGTGTGTTCCTATATAACCTCAGTTTTGGATAAGCAAAGCTTATCAAAAACTGTCAACTATTTGAAAAATAATGATTCAAGGCGGCTTGAACC
>CAZXPG010000045.1:0-16066 GCA_964643145.1 uncultured Rickettsiales bacterium | reverse complement strand
GGCCGAGCACGTTGCCCAGTGTTACGCCGAGTGTGAGCCCGACCGTTGGGCCGAGTAGGTCTCCCACTTTCGTGCCAAGCAGGTTGCCGACTCCGTTTCCTGTGCTATATAGCGACGACCCGCCGTCGCTCCGTCTGGGTGGAAGCAACCAGGGGGAAGATACAACGCGCACAATATTTGCAGTGATGGGAGGGATGCTGCTGTTCGCGGGTATCGTAGCTTTGCTAGCGTATAACCGGAAGAAAATCTCCGCTATTATTAACGAGTGGAAAGGTGATAAGCACAAGGTTGCTAATGCTGATATGTTGACAGCTATAGCCCCTGGGGGTGATGGGAATAACAAACAAAATGCCCAGCCTGCGCCAGAGGATCACAGCCTGGATACAATGGAGCGGGGAGCGGTGCAAAATGAGCAGCCACCTCTATCCTCGCCGTATAGCGGCAGCGGAATAACGCCTGATAGTGTGTTTAAGTGGTTTAATAGACCTAGGAATAATACGCATGAAACATATCCGCATAGTAGCAGTAGTAGTGGAGGCTCGCAACGCTCCTCTAAGGATCCGTTAGATGAGAATCCTAGAGAGCAGGCTGTGCAGCAGGATAAGCAGGAGACGTATGTTCCAGACCCGGATTCTTCCGCTGCAATTTTGCCTTTTCCTGTGAGTACAGCGCGGAGTAATGCATCATCGCCCCAACCGCTCTGCCGTGAATGGAGCGACAAGAGCCTCAGAGAGAATGTCTATGGTAGTGGGAGTGATAGTGATAACAGTGTTGCCTCGTCAGGTAGTTTCCCGAGCAGCCATAGTAGTTATCATAGTAACCACTATAGTGACAGTGATTCTAGCAAGGAAAGCGATAGTGACACGCCTGATAACCATGTTGAGGGAGAGGGAATAACCCCTCGTGGCAGGGTGATAGTAAGAGGGCCAAAACGCAATATTGGTTCGATAGTGTAAGCTTGTGGGTGTTGCTATACCCACAAGCTTAGCGACAATATTACCCTTCCAATTTGGCGCAGGCCTCTTTAATCCGCTTGCAGGCTTCGGCTAGTATGCTGTTGGAGGTGGCATAGGAAATGCGGAAGAAACCTTCTGCACCAAATGCAATCCCTGGCACCACGGCCACCAGTGCCTCACTCAGCAGATAATCGGCCACGTCATTGCTGTTTTCTAACACTTTCCCTGTTGGGGTTTTCTTGCCAAATAATCCTGTGCAGCGTGGGAACACATAAAACGCGCCTTCTGGCTTATTGCAGTTCAGGCCAGGAATGGCGTTCAGCGCATCCACCACCTGGTCACGGCGAGTGCGGAAGGCTTCTGCGCGGGGCTGCAAGAAATCCTGTGGGCCGTTTAATGCTTCCACTGCTGCGGCCTGGCTCACTGAACACGGGTTGGACGTGCTTTGCGATTGAATCACCGCAATGGCTTTAATCAGTTCCACTGGCCCAGCCGCATAGCCAATCCGCCAGCCTGTCATCGCATAAGATTTAGATACGCCGTTTAATGTCAAGATCCTGTCTTGTAGCGTTGGCTCCACCTGTGCAGGTGTGACAAAAGTAAAGCCGTCATAAAGAATATGCTCGTAAATATCATCGGCCAACACATAGACATGCGGATGCTTGAGCAGCACATCAGTCAAGGCTTTCATTTCACTGGCATTATAGGCCGCACCGGTAGGGTTGCTGGGCGAATTCAAGATCAACCATTTGGTTTTGGGGGTAATGGCGGCTTCTAACTGTTCAGGCTGAAGCTTGAAGCCATTTTCGGCGGTGCATTGCACACATACCGGCGTCCCCTCCGCCAGTTCAACAATATCAGGGTAGGACACCCAGTAAGGCGCGGGGATAATCACCTCGTCACCACTGTTAAGCGTGGCCATCATGGCGTTATAGAGCACCTGCTTTGCCCCAGTTCCCACGGTAATCTGGTTGGGCTGGTAGGTAACACCATTCTCGCGGCTGAATTTGGCGCAGATTGCTTTTTTGAGGGCAGGGGTGCCATCAACCGCAGTATATTTAGTTGCGCCTTGCTGAATGGCATGAATGGCAGTGGCTTTAATGCTGTCTGGCGTATCAAAATCAGGCTCCCCAGCACCTAAGCCAATGATATCTAAGCCTTGGGCTTTCAGTTCTGCCGCTTTGTTGGTAACGGCAATAGTAGGGGAAGGTTTAATGCGGTTTAAGCGTGAGGCGATAAGAGACATAAGCTACCTGTTGTTCAAGGGTTATATTAACTGCCGGTGATCATAGAGAGCATTGTGCCGATATTCAAGGGAGTTTTTCCAACCTCCAGCCGTGGGAGTGCTATGATGGGCAGGGGGGTGAAATGTGAGAGCGATGATACCGTATCATCCAGGCTCACTGTGCTGCCTGCGGTTTCGCTGACAGCCACCATAGTAACCGGCACGTTAGCAGCGGCCAGGGCAGCCAAAGCTGTGAGCGTGTGGCTTAATGTACCTAAATAGCTGCCAGCCACCAGAATAGTGTGTATATTGAGTGCCTTGGCAAGATCAAGCATAGTTTTATCCTGGGTTAGCGGTGTCATCACCCCGCCCGCCCCTTCGATGAGTGTTACATCTGTCTGTGAGGGGGTGGCAGCAAAGCGTAGCACATCGGCAAATAGTATCTCGTGTCCTTCCCGTGCTGCGGCCATATCGGGTGAAAGTGGGGCAGTAAACCGCCAGGGCGAGATAGCCTCAATATGGGCGGCATCACAGGGAAGGCCAAGGCTATGTAGAATGGCGTGGGTATCGCTTCCCTCGGTGGTAAATCCGCTGATTATGGGCTTCAATGCATGTACGCTATAGCCTGTGTGCCGTAGCTGTTGCGCTAAAAGACAAGTGAGGAAGGTTTTGCCAATGTCGGTGCCAGTGGCGGTGATGAAGTAACGTCTCATAGCACCAGAAGGTAGGGACAAAATAGAGGGAATGCTTCAGGAAAAATTCTAGGGAAAGGAAATGGTGGAGATGAACGGAATCGAACCGATGACAGCCTGCTTGCAAAGCAGGTGCTCTACCAACTGAGCTACATCCCCACATCAATCGGTGAAAGAGTGTTTACACTATTTTAGTGCTGTTCGTCAACAGGGTTTTTATAAAAAAATGCGGCTGGCACTTGAATATTTGTGTAAATCGGGATAATTACTACAGAGGTGCATCTGAAGATAGCCAGATGTGGTAAATATCTACAACCAGAAATACAGTCCGGAGCAAGACCGGAACATAGAGAGTATGTATGGCATCCAGAATTGAGCAACTATGTATTGAAAAAGGAATGAAGATTACGGATCAGCGGCGAGTGATTGCCAATGTTATTTCTGAATCTACCGACCACCCGGATGTTGAAGAACTCTATGCTCGCGCTTCCCGGTGTGATCCGCGCATCAGCATTGCCACTGTCTATCGAACAGTACGGCTGTTTGAGGAAGCGGGTATTATTGCTAAGCATGATTTTGGCGATGGGCGGGCACGTTATGAAGAAACCAGTGATGATCATCACGATCATCTTATTAATATTAAAACCGGGGAAGTGATAGAGTTCCATAATGCCGAGATTGAGGCATTGCAGGAAAAAATTGCCGAAGAATTAGGGTTCCAACTGGTAGGACACCGGCTGGAATTATTTGCCATTTCTCTGGGCGACAAGAAATAACAGGGACACCATGAGCACGGATATGCATAGCGAAACCAAGAAACTCTTTATCAAAACCTATGGCTGTCAGATGAATGTCTATGATTCTGTGCGAATGGCTGATGTAATGAAACCCCTGGGATTTTCCCTTACCGATACACCCGAGGGGGCGGATATGGTGATTTTAAACACCTGCCATATCCGTGAGAAAGCTGCGGAGAAAATGTATTCGGAACTAGGGCGTATCCGCCCGGAAAAAATAGTAAAAGAAAATAATGGCAGTACGATGATTATTGCTGTGGCAGGTTGTGTGGGGCAAGCGGAAGGGGAAGAAGTGTTCCGGCGTGCGCCCTTTGTAGATGTGGTGGTGGGGCCGCAATCTTACCATAACCTACCGGAACTGGTGGCGCGGGCAACGCGTGAGCGCGGCCATTTCCTGAACCTTGATTTTCCACCAGAGCCTAAATTCGACGCATTGCCTGAAGATTCGCAGCCCCAGGGAGTATCTGCTTTTCTTGCTATTCAGGAGGGGTGTGACAAGTTCTGTACCTTCTGCGTCGTGCCTTATACGCGTGGTGCGGAATATTCCCGTCCGGTTAGTGATATCTACCGGGAAGCCCAGCGTATGGCAGTGCAGGGGGCGCAAGAAATTACTCTGCTTGGCCAGAATGTCAATGCCTATCATGGTATGGGGGAGTCGGCTGAAGATATCTGGCCGTTGGGGAAGTTGATCCGTCACATTGCCACTATTCCTCAGGTAAAGCGCATCCGCTATACCACCTCGCATCCCAGGGATATGCAGGACGAGTTGATTGAAGCGCATGCCACCATCCCGAAACTGATGCCGTTCCTGCATCTGCCTATCCAGTCTGGTTCCGATAAGATCCTGAAAGCGATGAACCGCAAACATGGCAGGGAAGACTATATGCAGGTGATTGCTAAATTACGTGCGGCTCGTCCCGATATGGCCTTTTCTTCTGATTTTATTGTTGGATTTCCTGGTGAAACAGAAGAAGATTTCAGTGAAACCCTGGCAATCGTGCGGGAAGTGGGCTATGCACAATGCTATTCTTTTGCCTATAGCCCCCGCCCTGGCACGCCAGCGTCGATCAGGGAAGAGCAAGTGCCGCAAGCAGTTAAGTTGGAGCGGTTGGCACGGTTGCAAGCGGCCATCACCGAAGAACAATTCCGCTTTAACCAGCAAACCGTGGGGAAAACCATGGAGGTGCTGCTTGATCGTGCTGGGAAATATGAAGGCCAGACGATAGGACGCAGCCCCTATATGCAATCAGTGCATGTGCGTGATGCCAGTGCCTATAAAAATACGATGGTGACGGTGAAAATAACCGAAGCATTTGAACATAGCGTGGCAGGTGTGATTACCAGCATCGATAGTTGAATGATCAGATGATTGCATTCTTTACCTATAATTAATACTTATAGGTTATTCTATTCTTTAAGTAGGTTTCTATACATGTCTTCTTACTTAGGGAATAATGATGCTATCACGACTTTTTGCTACAGTAAATCAACGGCTGCATGTGGGTTCTTCCTTGCAACGCTGGGGCAGTGCTCTCGGCAGGCACTATACGGCCACTACGCCGTTGCTTGCCGAGCCACCCTCTTCTCCCCCTCCTGCTTTTTCTGACAAGAATATTGAGACGCGTGCCAAATATAAAAAATCATTAAAAGGTATGGAAGACATCTATCGTGAGATACCTGAAGAGCAGCACGAGGTTTTCCGGCAGAACCATCCCGTTACCAATAAGGTAACAGACCATTTTTCGCAAAGCAGGCGTAGTATAGGTGAACATTATAAAGATGAAACCGCTGTACAAAGTGAGCAGGATATCAGAGAGATTAAGAAGCGTAATTTGCAACTATATCGTAATGAATTAGGCCCTACTACCGATTTTCTGCGCAATGGCCCAACTGAGGCACTTGATAAAGCCGCCACTGAGAAACTGGTGCAGGAATATGGGATGCGTGAGGAAGATATTCGATTAGTGCCTATGGATAAGGAGAAGCTGAAAAATAACCTGGATATTATTCAATCCTCTTTCAAAATGGGGGGTAAGAACCTCAACTTGCAAGATCCGGCATTTCTTGACCGTGTTGCCAAAGCGGAAGAGCAAGTGAAGACCTTGCCGGAAGAGGTGCAAACGATGTTACATGATTTACAAGCAGGAGTACATACATTAGTGCATTCCCGCGAGATGCGGGAAGCTGTTGCAGATCTGGAGAAAGTAAGGAATATAGGTAATAGTGCTGGAATAATGCAACCCGTTGATGTAACATCAGCAAAAGGGCCTAGCCCAGTGCCTGGTAATGCCAAAGGAACCGGTGGCCCGCAACGGTAAATAACCTCAGTTCTGGATAAGCGCGGCTTATCCAAAACTGAGGTTAAATAATAGGCCTCTGTCAAAACTGAGTTAATAAGCAAGAGACATGCATCATGTTCAAACACATTCCTCGTATTATTCGTCCTTCTTCCATGAATCTAATTAAACAGGGTATTGCAACTATGTGCAGGTTAGAAATTTCGCATGATTCTGCGCTTGAAAAATGGCAACAGATACAGCAAATACTGATACAGCAACAGTGGAAGCAGGTTAAGTTCCTGGAAAATGATGATGATATTTATATAGACTATAAGAAAGAAGGTGTGCCTACTACGCTCACCTTGCATTCTGGTATCTATGTTGGCATCAGCCTTGAGGCAAAAGGGGGTAACGCACAGAAAGCACTACGGCCTATAGCTGATGAGTTGGGTTTGTCATTGACCCAGGTAGGAATGTCACGATAATAGTGAGTGCACGACGCTGCCAGGGTGAGGCCAGGGTCAGGTATATTATCTAACCTCAGTTTCGGATAAGCTAGCTTATCCGAAACTGACGTTATCTATGTTCCGGCTGCTGCCTTGCTGAGCACTTGCCTCTGTGAGCCGCGCAGGCAGGAAATGCCAGGGAGGTCTTTGCCCTCCAGCCATTCCAGGAATGCGCCCCCTGCGGTGGAGATATAGGTAAAGCTGTGTATAAGCCCGGCATTGCCCAGTGCTGATACAATATCACCCCCACCCGCCACGCTGCATAATTGTCCGGCGCGTGTAAGTTCGGCTACACGTTGTGCAAGGCTAGTGGTGCCTACATCGAAAGGTTTTAGTTCAAACGCGCCCATTGGGCCGTTCCACACCACGGTTTTAAACGACTCAAGCTGTGTTGAAAGTGCGGCTACGGTTTTGGGGCCAATATCCAGAATCATCTGCTTTGCATCGACAGCGGCTACCTCCACCACATCACAAGGTACTTTTTCTTTAAAGCTTTCTGCAACCACGACATCCTGTGGCAGGTTAACGTTGCAACCGGATTTTTTCGCTTTTGTCATAATATCACTGGCGCTTTCAACTAAATCAGCTTCATAGAGCGAACGGCCAATAGGTAGGCCTCTGGCTTTCAAGAAGGTATTAGCCATCGCACCGCCAATCACCAGGCTATCTACCCTATCGACAAGAAAATGCAGCAATTCCAGCTTAGTGGATACTTTCGACCCCCCGACAATGGCCATGACGGGGCGGGCAGGGGGGAGGAGTAATTGTTCCAGGTTCTCAAGTTCATCTTGAAGCAGGAAACCAGCGCAGCTTGGCAATGCGTCTGCCAGCCCAACAATGGAGGCGTGGGCACGATGTGAGCAGGAGAAGGTGTCGTTAACATAGATATCGCCCAACGCGGCCAATGCCTGGATAAAAGCCGGATCATTCGTTTCTTCTCCGGCGTGGAAGCGCACATTCTCCAGCAGGATAATCTCGCCTGGCTGTAAGGCCGCTACGGCATTTTCCGCTTCATGCCCTATGGAATTAACCGCGAATTTCACTTCTTTTCCGCCCAACGCCGTGCTGAGATGGTCGGCCAGCGGGGCTAGTGACATTTCCAGGACAAATTTCCCTTTCGGGCGGTCAAAATGCGATAAAACAACAACTTTGGCATGGTGCTCAATCAGATAGTTGAGTGTAGGGGCCAGGCGGGTGATACGGGTATAATCATCCACGGTGCCATGCGACATGGGTACGTTCAGGTCGACGCGCACCAACACTGTTTTCCCCGATAATGCCATATCGTTCAAAGTGCGTAACGGCAACGACATTAGTATTTCCCCATCAAAACAGCCATATCCAGCATGCGTACGGAAAAGCCCCATTCATTATCGTACCAGGCCAGTACACGACAGAAATTCTTGCCGACCACATGGGTTTCACTTAAATCAATAATGCTACTATGCGGATTATGGTTAAAATCTACCGAGACTAATGGTTTGCTGGTTACGGCAAGGATGCCCTGTAATGTTTCTTCTGAGGCCTGGGTGAGCAGGGCATTAATTTCAGCGGCAGAGGTGTTGCGTGCAGCGGCAAAGGTTAAATCTACCATTGATACATTCGGGGTTGGTACGCGCACTGCTGCCCCACCCAATTTCCCGGCCAATTCTGGCAGCACCAGCCCAATGGCTTTGGCGGCCCCGGTGGAGGTGGGTACAATGGAAAGCCCGGCAGCGCGTGCCCGCCTTCTGTCTTTATGGCTGCTATCCAGAATATTTTGGTCGCCAGTATAGGAATGCACTGTGGTCATAAAACCGTGCTCAATGCCAATATGGTCATTCAGCACTTTCGCGATAGGAGCAAGGCAGTTAGTGGTGCAGGAGCCCACCGAAATTACCTGATCGGTGGATCGTAATGCCTGGTTATTCACTCCGTATACAATAGTATTATCGGCACCTTCACAAGGGGCAGATACAATCACCTTTCCCGCATCGGCCAGCAAATGTTTGGCTGCATCATTGCGTTTGGTAAATTTACCGGTGCATTCCAGCACGATATCAATCCCCAGATCATGCCAGGGCAGTTTGGATGGATCGCGCTCGCTCAGCACGAGCATGTCGCTTTTGCCCATGTTGATGCTATCATCATTGATGGTAACCGTACCAGGGAAAATGCCATGTACGGAATCATATTGCAGCAGATGGGCGTGGTCTTCAATGGCGGCGGGGCCATTAACCACTACAATATCAAGATCATCCCAGCTATTACGTTCATGAAATGCACGCAAGACACAACGCCCGATCCGCCCTAACCCATTTACTGCTACACGAATTGTCATTTATACCACCCTTATATGAAAAGAATATGCAAAGAATGAAGAACTTTTAATCTATCTAGCCGGTAATGGCAAGAGCGGGGATGAGCCTTTAGGTGACTTTTTCCGTTTTAGTGGGAACCAGATAGGGTCAGTGCATGACAATATCCAGCCCAATATCGGCACTGGGGGCAGAATGGGTGAGTTTGCCGACAGAGATATAATCCACGCCTGTTTCCGCAATATCCCGTATGGTTTCCAGGCTCACATTGCCGGATGCTTCCACCAAGGCCCGCCCATTAACCAGTGCGACTGCCTGGCGTAGTTCGGAGAGAGGCATATTATCCAGCATAATAACATCAACCTGAACGGAAGCAGCCTCTTCTACCTGGGCGAGTGTGTCGCATTCCACTTCAATTTTGGTTAAAAAGGGGGTGCCACTTCGTGCCCGTTTTACTGCTTCGGTAATGCTGCCGCACACGCTGATATGGTTGTCTTTGATTAATACCCCATCATCTAACCGTAAGCGGTGATTATAACCACCTCCCATCCGCACGGCATATTTCTGCAAGCCTCGTAACCCTGGTAGGGTTTTGCGCGTATCAAGAATGCGTGCTTTTGTGCCCTTCACTTGCTCTACATAATGGTGGGTTAAGGTGGAAATGCCGGAAAGATGCTGCATTATATTCAGTGCAACACGTTCTGCTGCGAGTATTGATAACGCATTTCCGCTACCAGAGATAAGCGTTTGCCCTGGCTCTACCGCTTTTCCGTCTTGTTGGTGATTGAATGTCTTTACATTCATGTCAACATGGTTGAAAATATGTATTGCAATGGTCAGGCCGCAGACGATAAGGGGAGAGCGGTTAGCGATAACAAATTCTGCCTGAGCATCCTTATCAAGGATAAGCTGTGAGGTAATGTCCCCCCGCCCAATATCTTCCGTTAGTGCCTGCCTGAGCAAGAAATCGCACGCTGCCGCGTCATAGGGGGGGTAATACATAAAGCCTCTCTGTTGTGGGTTGCTATGGTGATGCGGGAGTGTAACGAAAATAAAAATAACTGTAAAGAACGAGGCACTATGCGTTGGACAGATACTCAAGATATTGCAGAAGAACTGGAAGCACGGCATCCAGAGACTAACATTATTACGCTCTGCTTTGCTGATTTCCGTAACTGGATTGTGCAGCTACCAGAGTTCAGGGATGATCCCGAAAGTGTGAGTGAGCGCATCTTAGAAACGATTCAGGGGGCGTGGCTGGAACTTAGGGAAGGGGGTAACATGGCAGTGGCTTAAACACTGCCACAAGCCCCATATTTTCAATATGGGGCTATTCGTCGTCATCTTCATCATCTTCGCGTTCCTCATTTTCGCGCTGTTGCGCAGCGGCACCGAGGGCATAGACGCATAAATCTTCAAATGATACATTGTTTTTATCGGCCAGTTCTTTTAGCTTGGCGATACTGTCCATCACTTCAGAAGGAATATTGCCTCCACGCTCTTTAGAGAGCCAGTCTGCCTGGAAATGTAGCGGATGATGCTGGTCTTCAGGTGAACCGATATAGATAGTAAAAGGTGATTTCACACCATTGAAATTACACGGTACGGTAAATTTTTTCATGCGTTGATCCTATTGCTCCACGTGAAGGCTATGCTTCGTTGTATTTTACCACAGTTTCCGGTAAAGGGAAGAATTTTATGTGGTGCTTGGTTGTTAGCACATCACCAGATCGTCACGGTGAATCAGTTCATTGCGCCCGGAGAAGCCTAATATGCGTTTGATTTCAGCGCTTTGTTTCCCCATGATACGAGAGGCATATTCGGCAGAATAGGCACTAAGCCCGCGTCCTATCTCGTTGCCCTGCCTATCATGGATAGAAACAGCATCGCCACGGCTGAACTCGCCTTCAATATGGATAACCCCAGCAGGAAGCAGGCTTTTCCCTCGGTTTAGGGCGCGTAAAGCCCCATCATCAATGGTGATCACGCCCATCGGGCATAGGCTGGCGGCAATCCAGTGTTTACGGGCGGTGAGCGGGTTAGCTTTGGCCACAAACCAACTGGCACGTGCACCATTTATCAATTGTTGCAGTGGGTGCTCAGGCTTACCAGCGGTAATTACCATGTGGCAACCAGCACTGACGGCGATTTTGGCGGCGGCAATTTTGGTGACCATCCCACCTGACCCGACATCAGACAGGGAATCACCCCCCATCGCTTCAATATCTTCGGTAATTTCTTCAATAACAGGAATAAGCGTTGCTGAGCTATCGGTTTGTGGATTGGCAGTGTAAAGCCCGTCAATATCAGAAAGCAATATCAGCAGATCAGCCCCGATCATCTGCGCCACCCGTGCGGCTAAGCGGTCATTATCGCCGAAGCGCATTTCAGCGGTAGCAACCGCGTCATTTTCATTGATAATAGGGACAATCCGCATTTTCAGCAGAGTTGCCAGCGCACTGCGGGCATTTAAGTAACGCCTGCGGTTCTCGGAATCTTCAATAGTGAGCAGTATTTGTGCAACGGGAATATTATGGCAAGAAAAATGGTCTTCATAGGCTTTGAGCAGTGCAATCTGGCCGCAAGCGGCGGCAGCCTGTTTTTCCTCCAGTTTGCGCGAGCGTTTAGGCAGGCCAAGTATGAAGTGCCCTAGTGCGACCGAGCCAGAGGTAACAATCACCACTTCTTTGCCTGCATAATGCAGCTTGGCTACATCATCGACAAGGGTGGAAAGCCAGGCATCTTTTAATTTTCCATTTTTCTGGTTGGCAACAAGTGCCGAACCAATTTTTATAACAATACGTTTAGCGTCAGTAAGAATCATACCTTAAGTTAATGCTTGAGGATTGAAAGAACAGGCAGTATAACCTAAATAACACGAAGGACAAACATAAATTACAAAAGATAGTAATATGCCTATAGCAATGAGTGAACTAGAGCGGTTGGTGAAGGCTGCATTCCCTGATGCAGATATCACCATCCAGGACTTGGCTGGTGATAACGACCATTACGCCCTTACTGTGGCCTCTTCTGTGTTTCAGGGGAAATCACGGGTAGAACAGCATAAAACAGTAAATGAAGCACTGAAGGGCACCGTAGGCGGCAGCCTGCACGCATTGGCACTGAAGACGGTGGTGAAATAATAGGAGTCTAGACTCCAGACTCTAAATAAGAGAGAAAAAATGACTGATCATAATACCCAGGAAAATCCTATATTTGCCCGTATACGGGAGGATATTACCAACAATGCTGTCGTGCTTTATATGAAAGGCTCGGCGGCGTTTCCGCAATGTGGCTTTTCTGCGACAGTTGCCACAATCTTGCAACGGTTGGGCGTGCAGTTTAAAGATGTGGATGTATTGCGTGACCCGTCTATCAGGGAAGGCGTTAAACAATTCAGCGACTGGCCGACGATCCCGCAGCTTTATATTAAAGGCGAATTTATCGGTGGTTGTGATATTGTGCGCGAAATGACCGAAAGCGGTGAATTGCAGGCGTTACTTAAAGAACAGAATATTATTGCTGCATAATGAATAATCCCCCCGCCATTCAGGTAAGCGGCTTAACCAAGCTGTATTATAATAAAAAACAGCATTTGCAGAAGCAGGCCCTGAAAGGGATTGACCTAACCATTCCGGCTGGGTCATTCTTTGGCCTGCTTGGGCCAAATGGCGCGGGGAAATCTACGTTCATTAATATTCTGGCTGGCCTTACAATAAAAAGCGGTGGCACGGTATCTATTTGTGGTTATGATCTTGACACCCAGTCGAAGGCCACCCGCCGTGCAATCGGGGTGGTGCCGCAGGAATTGGTACTTGACCCGTTTTTTACCGTGCGTGAGGTGCTTGAGAACCATGCGGGCTATTATGGCATTCCAAAATCTAAGCGCAAGACCGAAGAAATTATTGCGGCTCTTGGCTTAACCGATAAAGCCAGCGTCCGTCCGCGCAGCTTGTCGGGGGGGATGAAACGGCGGTTGTTGGTGGCCAAAGCCTTGGTGCATTCGCCCTCAGTGTTGGTGCTGGATGAACCAACCGCCGGTGTGGATGTGGAGTTAAGGCAGCAACTCTGGGAATATGTCCGCATGTTAAATAAACAGGGTACTACCATTGTGCTCACCACCCATTATCTGGAAGAGGCAGAAGAGTTATGTGACCATGTGGCTATTATCAACCATGGTGAGATCATTGCTTCTGATACAACAGCAGCATTATTACATCTTCTTGATAATAAAGAACTGACTATTTATGTAGCCGAGCCACTTGCGGCTGTTCCGGTTGCGCTCCTCCCTTATAACGCCCAGCTTGCGGGAACGCACAGCCTGCATTTGCAATATCATGCCAAGGAAACCGCCATTACGCCTATTCTGGATGCTATTCGGGAGGCGGGCATTACCATTACCGATCTTTCCACCAAACAAGCAGACCTTGAAGATATATTCCGGCATTTAACTGCATAAAACTTTTGTTGCGTAGGTTTTATAGTCTAACGGTTGCTAACATACAGTCATTTTATAGTGTAACGTATATGGTAGGGGTATCACTTTAGCGATCTGTAACGCTCAAAAATACCCGTGCAGCAGTTCTTCTGCAACCTTTTGTAATTCCCACTATGTGATGATGGAGAAAGAAAATGCCTACCAGTTCAAGTGCCAAAACCAACCCGCCGCAATCCCAACAGTTTCAACAGGACAATAAACGGCCAGAAGACAAAGAAACGATGACGCTTTCAGAGGCGGCATCCATTATGCGTAATGAAAATGCGTCTCCCGAAGAACGTAGCCGTGCAGCTTCTATCATGGGCAGGGAAGGGGGCAAACATAGCCACGATCACGACCGTGAACGTGGCGAAGACCGCAACCGCCGCAAAGCATCAGGAGCGTAAGGAGGATCTGGAGTCTAGAGTCTGGTAGGGCTTTGAGTTCGCTTGTGCTCACAATTTATATAAATAATGGGCGAGCGGTAGCGAACACTATCACCAGACTCCAGACTCTAAACTCTCACCCTTCCCCTCGTTCTAGCATCTCCTCCGTAAACACTTCCTCCTTGCTGCAAAACTGGCAGGTGACGACAATTTCAGCATTGACCTTCAACGAATTGAGTTCTTCAGTAGAAAGGCTTTTCAAGATATTCAGTGCTTTTTTGCGTGAACAGCGGCAGCTATGCGTTAGTTTTTGAGGGCTATATTTCCATACGCCTTCTTCATGAAAAAGCCGGAGCAATAACGTATCAGAAGAAATAAACGGGTCTATTAACTCATCAATGGCAACACTCTCTATAAAGGCCTGTGTTTTATCCCACTGGTCATCAAACCCCATAGCGGCCTCGGCGAGTATATCAGTCTCTCTGGCTATTTTGCCGGAAGGAAGTGCTTGTGCCATAATGCCACCGCCCCGCCACTGCATACCGGTTGTTTCACTATATACCTGCCCCACCTCAATGCGCATAACGGTGGTAAGCTGTTCAGACTGGCGGAAGTAGTTTTCCACGCATTCGGCAAGGCTGTTGCCTTGCAGCTCTACAATCCCTTGATAAAGATCGGTATTCTCGCCCTGGTCAAGGGTGAGCACCAGGAAGCCTTTGCCGAGCAACTCACTGAAGGTAAAACTCTCTTTGCCAGCCTGTTGATAATGTTCTTCGTTGATCCGTGCATAGCCGCGTATGCCCCCGCCTGCGGTATAATCGGCAACCAGTAGCTTAATGATGCCATCAGTTTGGGCCTGCAAGGTGATTAACCCGTTGCATTTCAGTGTATCCCCAAGCAGGGAAACTAGCACGATTATCTCTCCGAGCAAATGCGAAATAGGTTCAGGGTAGGCATGTTTAGTGAGTATTTCATTCAGCACAGATCCAAGACGCACCACTCTTCCACGTAAGTGCGTGTTGTTAATAAGAAACGGTAGGATAGTGTCTTCAGTGTTTTGGTTTGGTTGTGTCATATCGGATAGGGTCATTCTTTTATTCTTTCTATAATGGCACCACAGCTTTGGAGTTTTTCTTCAATACGCTCATAGCCACGGTCAATATGGTATACACGGTTTATCACTGTTTCTCCTTCAGCCACCAGGGCTGCCAGTACCAGTGATACCGATGCCCGTAAATCTGTAGCCATGACTTCAGCACCATAGAGGGAATCGGTACCCCGTACCAGAGCACTATGGCCGGTAATGGCGATATGGGCTCCCATGCGGTTCAGCTCAGGCACATGCATGAAGCGGTTCTCAAAAATCGTTTCGGAAATCAGGGTAGTACCTTCGGCTATGGTCATTAATGCCATAAACTGTGCCTGCATATCAGTTGCAAAGCCAGGATAGGCCTGGGTGGTGACATCAACGGGTTGTATGCGGCCGGATGTGGCACTTGCCTTCAATCCTTCCGCTGTAGGGGTGATGATCACGCCTGCCTGCATCAGTTTTTCAAGGACAGCTTCCATCATCTCGGCGCGTGCACCGAGTAGTTCCACTTCACCACCGGTAATGGCGGCGGCAATGGCATAGGTGCCTGCTTCAATACGATCAGCAATCACCGGATGTGAAGCCCCATGTAGGCTGTGAACTCCATGAATCACCAAGCTGCTGCTGCCAATACCTTCAATCTGCGCTCCCATAGCGCGCAGGCAATAAGCAAGATCGGTAATTTCCGGCTCCCTGGCGGCATTATGCAGCACCGTCTTGCCTTCTGCCAACGTAGCTGCCATCAGTATATTGGCCGTTGCCCCCACCGAAATCTTATCAAAATAAATATCGGCTCCTTGCAGTTTTCCGTTGCACGTAGCGTGAATATAGCCACCTTCCAGCACGATGTTGGCTCCCATCTGCTCAAAGGCGCTCAGATGCAGGTCAATCGGGCGGGTGCCAATAGCGCATCCTCCTGGCAATGACACTTTTGCTTCGCCAAACCGGGCAAGAAGTGGCCCCAGCACCCAGACGGATGCGCGCATTTTGCGTACAATGTCATAAGGCGCAACCTTGCTGGTAATATCGCGGGCATTCAGCAATATGGTGCGCCCTCCGGCGGCACTTGGCGTTACACAGCCATCAATGCTGAAAGAAACTCCGTGCTGAATCAGCAAGTTGGCCATAGTGGTAATATCGGCCAAGTTCGGAATGTTGGAAAGCACTAGTGTGTCTTCTGTGAGTAGGCTTGCGGCCATCAGTGGTAATGCTGCATTTTTGGCACCACTGATATGAATCGTGCCATGAAGCGGGATGCCACCTTGAATACGAATTTTGTCCATGGAATTGTACTACGTGTTTAATGAACCTCAGTTTTGGATAAGCTTTGCTTATCCAAAACTGGCATGATATTGAAAAAT
>CAZXPG010000044.1:0-16141 GCA_964643145.1 uncultured Rickettsiales bacterium | reverse complement strand
TTTTCAATATCATGCCAGTTTTGGAAAGCCGTGCTTATCCAAAACTGAGGTTAGAATAACATCATAGGAGGTTGCATGGATATCTATGCGCTATTACGGAAAGATCATGCCTATCTACAGGAATTAATGCTGCTTCTAGGAAAAGCGAAGACGGATATGCAACAACGCAGGGTAGTCGCGCAGCTTCGTATGGAATTTATTATTCATAGCCATGCTGAAGAGGAAGTGTTCTATAGTGCATTAGAGCATCGGGATGAAACATTTTCTGATCATATTATACGATCAAAGGAAGAGCATGGCCGTATTCAGGCTATGTTTAAGCCGTTGCTTCAGGCAGATACGGAAGCAACGAGACAGTCCCTGATTGAGGAATTAAATGAAATGCTGGAAAAACATCTGGATTCTGAGGAGATGCAGGTGTTCAGTGTGGCGGAATCTAACTTTTCCGAAGAGGAAGCAGAAACACTTGCCAGCCAGATGAAAGCCAAGAAAAAACAGTTACGCCAGCAATGGGAGCAGGAGGGACACGAGGCAGCATAACGTTTTCTATTTTTATATTTGAATGAGGAGTAAAAATAATGCGTGAATTACATACAACGTCGCTCATACTTGCCATTATCGGTGGCCTAAATTGGGGGGTGATAGGGCTGTTTAATGTTGACCTGGTGGCAGCACTCTTCGGGGAAATGAGTTTTATCAGCCGTGCTATTTATGTTATCATTGGCATCGCTGCCTTCATATTATTATTGCTTGCTTTGCCACGGGAAACTTCATCCCATGATATGAACGCGCCTTCAGGCAAGGCTACACGGTAAATTTATCCATCCTTTATCTTCACTCAGCATAACATAATAGGTCTTTAACGTGAAATTCGCTATGGTGCAGCCATCATCATAGTTGACTATATTTAAAGGAGAATAGGAATGAAAAGCAGCCAAAGCAAAACAACCCAGCCATCTGGCACATCAGATACGCATACAGTATCAAGCAGTCGTGGCCGTGATGAGTCTGTTACATCACGGCGTGACCAGCAGCAAAATGAACCAGGGCAAGTGGAAGATATCCGTGGACGTAACGAATTTTCTAACCTTCAGGAACAGCAAGGGCAGTATAATCCGGCGGCGGAAAGTTATTCCAGCTATGAAGGTATTAACCAGCCACAATATAGCCAGGAAAATAACAATTTCCGTCGGCAGGGCAGTCAGTCTTATCCACAATCACAGTTTAACCGCCAGAGCGATATGCAGAACGGTATTAGCGCATTGGTGGATGTGTGGACAGGCTTGGTGCTGGGGCAGGTGCAGATTGCAACACAGGCGGCTATCCGTTTGGCGCAGTGTTGCTTTTCTCCCTCTCTTATTTCTGGTATCTCAGAAGTGCAGCGTCGTTATGCAGAAGATAGCATTTCCAGCGTATCAGCATCAGCCTCTCGTTTAGCACAGTTTACACCACGTGCCTTTAACCAGAACCAACAGTTTGGCCAGAACCAACAGTTTGGACAGAGTGCCTATAGCCAGGGTCAGGATTATAGTCAATCAGGTCAGCGTCAGCAGCAATATGGCTAGAACAACACAGGCAGGCTCTTTCGCATAGGAGCCTGCCTGAAAGATACTTGACCTAGTGTAAATTCGCATTATGATATTCGGGTGTAGGTTAATCTAATACATCGAGACATAATGTTACATTCTTCTCCCACGCGTGATGACTTTGTTTTCACCAGCGAATCAGTTGCAGCAGGACACCCTGATAAAGTATGTGATCAAATTTCCGATTCGGTACTTGATCTCTATCTTGCTGCCGACCCTTATGCCCGGGTTGCTGTGGAAACCATGGTAACGACCAACCGTATTATTATTGGTGGGGAAGTGCGTGGGCCAGCACATATTACCTTTGATCATATTGAAGATGTCGCACGTCAAACAGTGCGCCATATTGGCTATGACCATCCCAGTTTCCACTGGCAGAACGCTCATGTGCAAATTCTGATTAACCCACAATCTCCTCATATTGCCCAAGGGGTCGATGCTGCCGAGGGCAAAGAAGAGGGAGCGGGTGACCAGGGTATTATGTTTGGTTATGCCAGCAACGAAACGCCCAGCCTGATGCCTGCCCCCATTTACTACGCGCACCATATTTTGAGAACCATCGCTGATGCCTTGGCCAGTGGTGAAATTAGCGGATTAGGGCCAGATGCTAAAAGCCAGGTAACGTTGCTCTATCATAATGGTTTGCCCGTGAAGGCAACGTCGGTGGTGGTGTCTATCCAGCATAAGGAGCATTATACTCAGGCGGATGTACGTGAAATGATCCGGCCGCTGGTGATACGGGCGCTGCCTGAAGGCTGGATGGTACCGGAAGAGCAGTTCTATGTCAATCCTACCGGCTTATTCATTATTGGCGGCCCAGAAAGCGACACTGGCCTTACCGGACGTAAAATTATCGTTGATACGTATGGTGGTGCAGCCCCGCATGGTGGCGGTGCGTTCTCGGGGAAAGACCCCACCAAAGTGGATAGGTCTGCCGCTTATGCTGCCAGATACCTTGCGAAAAACATTGTTGCCGCCGGGCTTGCCCATAGATGCACATTGCAGCTTGCTTATGCAATCGGGGTATCGCAGCCACTGGCACTCTATGTGAATATGCACGATACCTCTGCTATTGATGAAAACAAGCTGGTGCCCGTGCTCAGGGAATTGATCGATCTTTCCCCGCGTGGTATCCGCGAGCATTTGCAGCTAAACCGTCCTATCTATCAGCGTACGGCTGCCTATGGTCATTTTGGCCGTGAGCCGGAAGCAGATGGTGGCTTTTCTTGGGAACGGCTGGATTTAGTGGATACATTAAAGGCAGCATTTTAATGTACGCATTTCTTCCTTCCTTTAGCCGCCGTATTGGCAAAGCCTTGCGTGATGGCCAGAAGCGGCTGCTGACCGGGTTGCTTCCCTCCCTTGCTATTACGCTTCCTGAAAATGAAGAGGAGCTTCTTGCTGTTTCCTCTCCCTTATGGATGGAAATTGGCTTTGGCTCGGGTGAACATCTAGCAGCGCAGGCACTAAAGCACCCTGAAATAGCGTTTATTGGCTGTGAGCCGTATTTGAACGGGGTGGCACAACTGCTTAAAACTATCGAACAGCACACTATCAGCAACATCCGCATCTGGCAGGATGATGCGCGTGTGCTGCTTGCCCGTTTGCCAGACCATAGTTTAAGCCGTGTGTTTATTTTGTTTCCAGACCCCTGGCCGAAGAAGCGCCACCAGCGGCGGCGGATCATTTCAGACGCGATGCTTGACCTGCTTGCGGCTAAAATGGCACCAGGTGCCGAGCTGCGCGTTGCTACCGATCATCAGGATTATGCCGAATGGATGCTTGCCCATCTTTCCCGCCACCCACAATTTGCTACGGAGCACCGTTACCCGGAAGCATGGCATATCCCACCTGCTGACTGGGTAAAAACCCGCTATCAGGAAAAGGCAGAAGCCGAAGGTATTGGTGGCAAGTTTTTCTGTTATCGACGCATATGAGCACCAGCATTACGGCGGCCACCCACATATGCTTCCCAGTTTTGCCTAGGGGGTAGTTGTGGCTGTAGGGCTTCCATCGTATCCAGCATAGAGGTGCCCGTACCCTCTGTTGCAAGTGGGTTATGGCATGCCTGACCATCGGTAATGGTATGGATTTCTACCCCGGTAATACGGTTTCTATCCTGTTTGTTAGCAATAACGATAGCACTGGCTTCCTCGCCATAATGCACCACTAATTTGCCTGTTTTGGCAATGTGATAAATCACACGCTTGCTGATGGTGTTATCATGTGGGTCTTGATAGACAATGCGGGTGCTGCCATCGGTGGTGGTATGGCGCATGATTTCAGTGAAAGCGATATAACCTTCCGGGATAGGCTCTTTAGCATGAAGCGTTCTGGCAATATGCTGTGCTTCCTGTTTGGTAATATAATGTGCTGTGGCAAGAGGTGTATAATCGTTCTGAGGAAGCGGGGAATACGCACAGGTTGCTTCCACTTCCTCCTCTTTATGTTGTGTGCCTACTTCTCTTACTCTATCATAGGCATCAGAAATATTGGACCAGACGGCGATACGCTCTTTGGCATCTTTACGCAGCTGAAACAGTAAATATTGATCGGTGACTTCCTTGAGCAGTTTGGTCATACGCTCTTTTTGTTCTGGCGTGGCTCTAGCGTGATCGGTGGCAGTATCACAGTAGTACCACTGAATATGTTCAAATAACATAGAGCCCCAATCATTGCCATTACAGCAGGGGCGGAATTTGCGTAATTCTGTGAGGAAGGTCATGTTCTCGAAAGTCGGGCCGTCTTTTTCTCCTTTTTGCCTAAATTGAAAAAGTTCCGCATATTCCTGGCGGAGATGAAGAAAGCGTGGGCTTTTCTGCATCCAGCCTCCTGCTTCTCCTTTCTTAATTTCTGTTACGCGTTGGCATAGTAACTTGGCAATACCCCCCTTATCATAACTTGAAAGAATGCTATGAAGCAGCTTCCCCAGATCAGTATTGGTCTCAGCGGTAATGGTACTCTCCTCTATATCAAAGCGAGCGGCTTTCGTGTCAACTGGCTTAGCTAGTTGCGTATTCTCATGCTTGCGCAATCGTTCTAGCAAAGCAATGCGTTCATCGTCCATTTTCTTGGTTGCCTGTTCGGTTACGCGGATTTTATCCTTGAATTTGAGTTCCGTACCAAAGGCATCCACCAGCCCAACGGTGCTATAGGCTAAGGCTTTCTGGCGGAAGCGCAGCCAGCCATGCGTTATGTGATCACTAAGGGAGCGCTGTTGCCAGAATGTGGCGCGGTAGGCTTTTGCTTCTTGTCTACGTTCTTCCTGAAGCAAGTTATGTTGTTGCACCTGCTCATGGGAAAGGGGAGTATTTTCTCCCATAGCTTTGACATAGGCAGGCAGGCCGGTGATGAAGCGGTTGGTGATGATATTATTATGAACAAGCGTACCAACAATGCCACCTGCCAAGGCACTGACGCTGGCAATCGCAGCGGCAGGAGGAGCCATAAAACTGCCGGTCATTGCACCTGCTTGAATAATCCCCAGGGAAGCAGTGCCGGTAGTATACCCTACCCAGGCATAGAGGTTGCGTAATACATGCCAGCGTTCTTTGCTGAAGTGGCGTGCACGAATGGCAGCGTCATTCGCATCAGAAGCCTGTGCGCGAGCGATTTGCTTGCCTGTGTCGTCATACATACGCTTCATGTCGCGTATATGAGCGACACCCACCGAGCTTAACATAAAGAGCGAAGCGGGGCTGAGCGGAGTAAATGCCTGCCCTATCACCATGCCACCCGATCCTACAGGCGAGACTTCACCTGCCCAGAATTTCTGAAATTTTACCCGCTCTAATTGTTCGGTAAGATAAAGCTGATAGGCCTGATAACCATGGCGTTGAGGTTGTGTGATGCTGGGGTCTTCCAGTGTGGCGGTAAGCTTGCCAAGTTCTTTAGCTAGCACCTTTTCCTTAACAGAAAAATCATCGTAAATTTTCTTCCCCACCCATACGCCTGCTAAGCCAAGATAGGATACCATCCCTGTCATGGCAGCCATGGTAGGGGTGGAGGTTGGATCTAGGATCAGCCCTTTCCCCATTTGCATATTATTGGGGTTACCGGCATTGGCCATTTCATCCAAGCTTAAGAGCGTGCAGCAGGGCGCGGCGCTTGCCAGTTCATCCAGGCTTGTTCCTTGATGGGGAGTGTTGCCGGAAGAAGCGGGAGCACTGGAAGAATCACGTTTAAAATAGGAGAGAAGACGTTGTCGCATAACGCCTTCATCATAAGCGTTCTTACTGCTTTGGGAATGTGGCAAATTGTCGCAGGTGCGCAGGCTGTTCAGCAAAGAAACTGGTGATGATGCGGCTGACAGAATGAAGCGTGGTGCCGTGTGGGTCACGCTTTGGCGAGAAGTTCGATTCTGCTAGGTCAATCAAGGCAACGTCTTCAGCAATCCCCCAGAATGCGGTAACGGTTTCCTCCAGCGACGGGCCGCGCGCCTGGTTGCGTGTCGAGCCTTCCCCCACCGGTGTGCCAGTTGCTGGCACATATTTGGCATCTATACCGTCAATATCAAAGGAAAGATGGATAATGGGAGGGTGGCCTGTGTGAAGTGCGTCGTTCTGTATGGTGTGCATGACCTGTTGCATGACCTCTGCCAGCCCTTTTTGGCGGATAAGTTCCATCGGGTAGATAGGGACGCATTTTGTACGCATCAATGTCTCCTCTTCTCTATCTAGGTCACGCACGGCCACAAAATGGATATTTGGCGGTGGTATTTTGATCCATGCTCCGAGTATTCCCGTTAAGGCTGGATTGCCTTCGCCACAAATAACTGCTGCCGACATGCCATGGGCATTACCGCTTAGAGTTGTTTCTTCGGTATTGAAATCCCCATGCGCATCAAACCAAATCACATAAAAGGAGGTAAGGAATTGTTGCAGTTCTTGTGGGGCAATGCAGTGATAGACCAGTGTTTCCACCTGTTTGGCAATGGCGATAATATCGCTACGTTCCACAGCATTCTGAAGCAGATGTATCCAAGCATTGCCGCTTGAAGCGAGGCGCAGCCTGCCATTTAGTATAGCGTGTACCGTTTCTGCCAGCACGAGCCCTTTGCTTGCGCCAATGGCTTGGGTGTGGTCGCCGCCAATAATCATAGTAGTAGTATTGTCGGTTAATAGGGAAAGTGCTACATGCTTGGCAAGGGAAGTAACCGCATCAACAACAAGAGCTTTATTGTTGATGCGTTGAGAGTTGGGGGTGGTAGTAGTGTCGTTGGCAGGGAAGGAAAATCCTGTGGGTATGGTTTCCTGCCAGGAGAAAAAACGGTTCTGGCCAAAAAGTATGTCTTGCATACTGGTATAAATCTGCGCTGGGGCTTCGCTGCAATCATGGATTTCTGCGCCCTTGCCGAAACGGTAAGCAAGTATGTTTATTTTCTTCATTGCCATCTCCTTTAAGAGGTTATCATAGCCAATGGCAGGTAAGGGCGAAATAGGAAAATGCCAGGAATGAGGTTATATTTATCGAGTGTTTGCAAATAGGGATTGATATAGCCAAAAAGCGCAGAAATGCTTGCCTTTCGGTGATGGTTGCAGTAGATTTATAGGATATTTATAACTTCAGTTCGGTGTAAGTACGCTTATATCATGCTGGCCCTATAAGGAACATTATGGTACCCAATACAAAAATTTTACAGTTTGTCCAACAAGAAACGATAGCGACACCGTATCTGCTCACGGATCTAGCCGAGATTACCACCGCCTATCGTAATATCTGTACTGCCTTACCGTTTGCTACTTGCTATTATGCCATTAAAGCTAACCCCGATATAAATATCTTGCGCCGGTTGGTGCAGGAAGGGGCATGTTTTGAAACGGCCAGCATCAATGAAATTCACCTTTGTTTGGAAGCCGGTTCTGACCCAGAACATATTCTCTTTGGCAACACTGTTAAAAAAGTATCCGATATTCAACAAGCCTACCAGCTTGGTATCCGTACCTTCATTATTGATGATATCCATGAAACCGAGAAGCTTGCTGCCCATGCCCCTGGCACCAATGTGCTGTGCCGTATATTAGATAATGGTGAGGGAGCGATCTGGCCGCTCTCCCGTAAATTTGGCTGTCCGATACCGCAGGCTTCCCAATTGTTGCGTGATGCGCATCGCATGGGGCTGAACCCGGTGGGGGTAACGTTCCATGTGGGTTCTGAACAGCAACGTCTGGATGCCTGGGCCGATTCACTTGAGCAAGTGGCCTGTATATTCCACGACCTTGCCAAGGAGGGGATTGCCCTATCCATACTGGATATTGGCGGCGGTTTCCCCACAGCCTATGATAATATTGATTCACCCGATATTGCTGAAATCGGCAAGATTATTGAAAAAGCCCTGTGTAAGCATTTTACAGTTGTCCCTAAGGTTATTATTGAGCCTGGACGCTTTATCGTAGCCGATAGTGGTACATTGGTCAGTGAGGTTATATTGATATCGGAAAGCCGAGGCGATGGAAAACGTTGGGTATATCTGGATATTGGTAAATATAATGGCCTGGCGGATGCATGTGATACCGCCTATCCGATTTTTACGTTCCGTGAGGGCGAAAAAGCACCGGTTATTTTGGCAGGGCCTACGGCTGATAGTTCTGATGTGATAAATAGGGATTATTTCGTGCCTGTTACGCTCGAGACAAAAGATAAAGTGTTGTTCTTACATGCAGGTGCATACTCATTTTCATTGAGTAGCGCGGTCTTTAATGGGTTTCCTGCACTACAACAGCATTGTATTGAGTAATCCGAGGGTGGGCTTCTGCTTGGGCCATGCCTCAGGCAGAAGCTAATCCTGCTAATCCTTTTTCCAGGTCAGCTATTAAGTCGTTCACATCTTCAAGCCCGATATGCAGACGGACACAAGGGCCTTCAGCTTGCCAGCTTGTCGCTGTACGGATCGAGGTGGGGTCAAAGCTGAGTGCCAGGCTCTCATAGCCTCCCCAGGAGCAGCCAATAGCGAAATATTCCAGTTCGTTAATCATCCTGTCTAGTTTTTCCGGTGCGCAAGGCTTGAGGATAAGGCTGAACAGGCCAGAAGCACCGGTGAAATCACGCTTCCATATGCTATGCCCCGGATGGGAGGGTAGGGCAGGGTAAAGCACCTGCGTCACTTCTTGCCGTGTTTCCAGCCAGGAGGCAATGGTAAGGGCGGAAGCCTGATGCTGTTTTAGCCGTGCTGAGAGTGAACGTAAGCCACGTTGCGCCAGATAGCAATCTCTGGGGCTGGCGGTGCTGCCGCTATGGCGGAAGAAGCGGTAGAGTTTTTTATACCAGGCTTCATTGCTGGTGATTGCCCCCATAATAACGTCAGAATGGCCACCAATATATTTGGTAATGGCCTGGATAGAAATATCAACACCATGAGCAAAAGGCTTGAAAAACAATGGTGTCGCCCAGGAATTATCCATCACCACCGGGATATTGCGCGATTTGGCAACAGCGGCAATAGCCGGAATATCCTGTATTTCAAAGGTCAGTGAACCAGGGCTTTCCACCAATATCATAGTGGTGTTGTCTTTGATAAGTGCTGCAATCTCTGCCCCAATCTGTGGGTCGTAATAGGTGGTTTCTACCCCAAAACGTTTCATTTCCAGGTTGCAAAAACGTCGGGTTGGGCCATAGGCAGTATCGGGGATAAGAATATGATCGCCATTACCAGCTAACGCCATCAGCGTTGTGGTAAGAGCAGCAAGGCCAGACTGCACGAGCAAGGTGCGATAACCGCCTTCCAGTTCCGCAATCGCCTCTGCCAGCGCGTAGCTGGTGGGGGTGCCGGTGATGCCATAGCTTAAATCGGCAGCAACCGAACTATCATCAGCATAATAGCAGGAATTACCGCGTTCGGCTTCCGTATAGGCTTCCATGGTGGGAAACAGGATCGTTGATGAGGCATAGACAGGTGGGTTCACCATCCCATAATGGTTAAGGGGGTGGCGGCCGGAATGAACAACTTTACTATCTTCTTGCATGAATATGCTCCTTTTGCTGCGAGTTGGCAGTACTATACAGCCAAGGACGCTTATTGCAAAATAAATTATAACCGCTATAGTGGGGCGGATTTTAATATTCATAGAGGTTTTTTTATGTCCGCCCCCCATCTTCACACGTCTTCTCTTTCCTCTGATTATAAAGTAGCTGATATTTCCCTGGCAGATGCCGGGCGTCGTGCTATTTCCCTGGCGGAAAGCGAAATGCCGGGCCTGATGGCGCTTAGGGAAGAGTTTGGTGTGGCGAAACCCCTTGCCGGTGCGCGGATTATCGGTTGCCTGCATATGACCGTGGAAACGGCAGTGCTGATTGAAACGCTGGTGTTTCTCGGTGCGGAAGTGCGTTGGAGTTCCTGTAATATTTTTTCCACCCAAGATCATGCCGCAGCGGCAATTGCAGCGGCAGGTGTTCCGGTGTTTGCCTGGAAAGGGGAAACCGAAGAGGAATATGACTGGTGTATTGAGCAAAGCATAGAGGGGAACCCTGCCTGGAAACCGAATATGTTGCTTGATGATGGTGGCGATTTAACCCGTATTGTCCATGAACACTACCCTGAACTGCTTGCCGATATTCGGGGTGTATCGGAAGAAACCACTACGGGTGTGCACCGTTTATATACCATGGCCAAGCAGGGAAAACTGGCTATTCCTGCCATTAACGTCAATGATTCGGTGACCAAATCCAAATTTGATAATTACTATGGCTGCCGGGAAAGTCTGCTTGATGGCATTAAACGTGCGACCGATGTGATGATTGCAGCAAAAGTTGCCGTTGTTGCTGGTTTTGGTGATGTAGGTAAGGGCTGTGCCGCTGCGTTGCGCGGGCAAGGGGCACGGGTGATGGTGACGGAAATTGATCCGATCTGTGCACTACAAGCCGCTATGGAAGGCTATCAGGTGGTGACAATGGAAGAGGCGGCGCCTATTGCCGATATTGTGGTGACAGCCACGGGCAACCAGGATGTGGTAACGCTTGATCATATGCGTGTGATGAAAGACCGCACAATTGTGTGTAATATCGGCCATTTTGATACGGAAATCCAGGTGGAAGCACTCAGGAATATGAAATGGCGGAATGTAAAGCCACAGGTTGATGAAATTGAGTTCCCCGATGGAAAGCGTATTGTGCTGCTTGCTGAGGGAAGGCTGGTGAATTTAGGTTGTGCAACTGGCCACCCTGCCTTTGTGATGAGTGCCTCTTTTACCAACCAGGTTATGGCGCAAATTGAATTATTCAATAATTATCAGGAATATAACAAGCAGGTCTATATTCTGCCCAAGGCACTTGATGAGAAAGTGGCACTGTTGCATCTGGCAAAAATCGGGGTGCACTTAACCACGCTCACCCCCGAACAGGCAGACTATATTGGTGTGGAAGTGGAGGGGCCATTTAAGCCTAGCCATTACCGCTATTAGACATAACATGAAAACTATACTGAAGCCACGTGAAGAGTGGTTTCAGTATAGTCCTTATTTTTGCGTTCCTGCATTATGCAGCATTGCTTGCACTCAAGCATAGTCTGCTCACATTGCAACCTAACCAATTCTTGAGCTGTGAGCAGTATATTAGGCGAATTCTACGTAAATGATATAAATTTCTTCTCAAAAAGGTGAAAATGCGCTATAACAGCGAAGATGCGCTGTCAGGCTGTATGAATTTTGCAGAAGAGAACATGGTCTAATGAAGCTGTCACCATACTTTATGACATATAAAAGCCATTCCCTTATAATAGCCGGTATGGGAATAGCAATACCTATGGCAGCTTTTGCTTCCTCTCCCCTGGCTATGGTGTGCTCTTCTCCGGTGGCTATTGTGGCACTATTTTTTGCCGTATTGGCGGGAGCGGTTGCTGTACTCCATTGTATCTATAGGCACTATGGCACTAAACAGTGTCAGCGTTTTTTACGTTCAATCCCTCCCCATATCGTTGCCGGTTATTACCGTTTTCACATTAAAACAGGAGAGGAGTCTTTCTCTGAAGGGTTGCGCCATATGCTCGGCATGCCTTCTATGGCGTGTCGTTTTGAGGAGTTAAAACAATGCCTTTCTGTTACGTCTTATGAACGGTTAAAGGAATTATGTGAAACGGGGCTTTATACGCTAGAAGGAAACAATACATCAGTGATTGTGCCATTATCCCTGCCAGGCAATAATAGTGAGCGCTGGTTTGAATGTACTTTGGTGCTGGAGGGTAATGAAGTAGGCCAGGATGAGGCTGTGCTTATCTGGTTTAGGGAGGTGTCACGTCGGGTGCGTCAGCAACAGGAGGCACTGGCTGAAAATGATAAGTTGAAAATCCAACTTGATCAGATTGTTACTATCCTTGATGCCATTCCCTTCCCGATATGGGGCCGAGATGCTTCCTTAGCGATATATTATACCAATGCCACCTATAAAAACATTACTGGTTATAAAGAAAGCGCGGAAAAGTTTCTCGCCATTCCCGGTGCTGAAAACCATATGATGTCGTTGGCGCAGCAGTGTCAGACAGCAGGAAAAATGCAGCAGCTAAACAGGCATATTGTAATAGAAGGGGCAAGGCGGTTGTTCCAATTTTCTGAAATGCCTATGGTTAATGGAGAAGGCACGGTTGGTGTTGGCTATGATATTAGCCGTCAGGAAGAGATAGAAAAAGAATTGCAATTCCATATCTCTGCCCAATCGGCTCTGCTTGAAAGTTCCTCAAGTGCTATGGCCATTTATGGGGCGGATACCACACTGAAATTCTTTAACCAGGCATTTATGAAATTATGGGGTTTGGATGAAGTATGGCTTGCAGGGCAGCCGAGTTATGGGCTGGTGCTGGATGTGTTGCGTGAGAAACGCAAGTTGCCGGAACAAATTAATTTCCTCAGTTTTAAACAGGGGCATCTGAAGCTCTTTACCGATATTACCGAACCCTATAACGAGTTTTTCCACTTGCCTGACGGCCGTTCTATCCGCATGATTGCCATTCCCCATGCGCTTGGTGGTGTATTATTTGCCTATGAGGATATGACCGATAGATTGGCACTTGAAAGTTCTTATAATATGTTGGCAGCCGTGCAGCGTGCTACGCTTGATAATCTACATGAAGGGGTGGCGGTGATTGGTCAAGATGGCCGGTTGAAGCTGTATAATCCTGTTTACGCGCAGATGTGGTATCATGAAGCGAAAATGTTGAATACCAAGCCGCATTTTTCTGATTTGGTGGAAACGGCTAAATATCTCTATAAATATGACGGTAGCTGGGAGGTGGTGAAGCAACGGGTGTTGGCGATGCTCTCGAACCGTATACCGCTTAAAGAGCGGATAGAACGGCACGATGGCAAGGTGATAGAGCGTTTATGTGTGCCGTTGCCGGATGGAGCAACATTAATGAGCTATCTGGATGTAACCGACTCTATCCGTATGGAACGGTCGCTCAGGGAGCGCAACGCATCGTTACAGGAAGTAGACCAGATTAAAACCGAATTCCTTGCTAATATTTCCTATGAGTTACGTGCACCCCTCACCTCCATCATGGGGTTGTCGGAGGCGCTTGGCAAGCATTATCTGGGCCAGTTGACGGTGCAGCAGAAAGAATATGTGGATGGGATTTATGCCTCCTCGCAGCAGTTGCTTTCCATTATCAATGATATTCTTGATCTCACCTGCATTGAAGCAGGCAATATGGAATTGGATGTTGAGCGTTTTAACATCTATGCCATGCTTTCTTCCGTTGTGGCGTTGATGAAAGAACGGATAAAAGACACCGGTATTATTTTTGATTTCCGTTGCCCAGAATCTATTGATACTATGGTGGGGGATGAACTGCGTATCAAACAGGTGGTGTTGAAATTGCTAATGAATGCAATCGAATTTACACCTAAGGATGGGCGGATTGTCCTTGGTGCCAATGAAGATAATGGCTATGTGGTGATATGGGTGGAAGATACTGGTGAGGGTATTGCTATTGAAGACCAGCAGGCGGTATTTAACAAATTCTACCGTACGGAGAATGCCCGTATTCGTGGAAAAGGTGGGGCGGGGTTAGGGTTATCAGTGGTAAAAAGTTTCATTGAACTGCATGAAGGTAGGATAGAGCTGGAATCTACCTTAGGCGTGGGAACTACTATCCGTTGTATCGTGCCAAAGGGCGGTGGGCTGTTATTGTCGAAAGAGTGCGCTCAGGAAGCGCGGATTTCCTACGTGGGAGGGCGGTAGCAGTGCAATTATATCTCAATAGTCTTGATGATACACATGATATGGCGGCGAAGATTGCGGCACTTGTTTCCGTTGGTGAAGCTATTACCTTACGTGGCGACTTGGGTGCGGGGAAAACCACTTTTGCCCGTTATGTTATCCGGGCATTAGCAGGAGCAGAAGTGGAAGTGCCAAGCCCTAGTTTTACCCTGGTGCAGACTTATGATACGTTGGTTTTCCCCCTATGGCATTTTGATTTGTATCGTTTGTCTAAGCCGGAAGAGGCCTTGGAACTGGCGATAGAAGATGCGTTTATTGAAGCTGTTTCGTTGATAGAATGGCCAGAAATTATTGAAGAATGGCTGCCCGAAGACCGTCTTGATGTGCATATGGCTATAACGCCGAACGGTGATGGAAGGGAAATGTTGCTTACAGCCTATGGACAATGGTATAACAAATTGGAGAAAATAATCTCTAATCTTCAAGCTACAGCTTAGGTGGCAGGCAGGTATAGTGTGCGTGAGAATGAACAACAGCAGTTTCTGGCAGCTCATGGCTGGGATAAGGCAGTGTGTAGCCCAATAGCGGGTGATGCATCTTTTCGCCGCTATGCACGGCTAGAGCTTGGTGGAAAGCGGGCTATAGTGATGGATGCGCCGCCAGGAAAAGAAGATATCCGCCCGTTTGTCACCGTGGCCAATTATCTGCGTAGGCATGGTTTATCTGCCCCCGATATTATTGCCGCCGATGAAGGCCTGGGCTTTATGCTGCTTGAAGATCTGGGCGATAGCAGTTATAGCAAGATGTTGGTAGGGAAGGGGGAGGAAGGTTCTCGCACGGAAATGGCCTTATATGAACAGGCGATTGATGTGCTGATTAGTCTGCATAACCAGCCTGTGGCCGAGAACCTGCCCCATTATGATGAGGCCCTGCTTCTGCGGGAGGCAGGGTTGCTGCTTGAATGGTATTTTCCGGTGCTAAACGGAGAACGGCTATCTGCTAAGCTTGAGGCAGAATATTATCATCTATGGCAGCAATTAATTAAGCATCTCAATGCTTTGCCGCAGGTAGTGGTGTTGCGTGATTATCATGCTGATAACCTGATGTGGTTGCCGGAACGTGTTGGGGTAAAGAAGGTTGGGTTGCTTGATTTTCAGGATGCGGTGATAGGATCTCCTGCCTATGATATGGTGTCGCTTTTAGAAGATGCCCGCCGTGATGTGGGCGAAGATACCGTGGCGGCGATGATAAACCGCTATTTGGCGGCGATGCCTGCTACCGCTCGAAAGGATTTTCTGGCATCCTATGCTATTTTAGGGGCGCAGCGTAATTGTAAGATTATAGGAATTTTTACCCGTTTGTCAGCCCGGGATGGTAAAGCATCCTATCTGAAGTTGCTGCCGCGTGTGTGGAGGCATGTGATGCATGATGTCAAGCATCCGTTGCTTACACCACTGAAACAGTGGCTGATGAAAGTGGAGGTGTTAAATGCCTACAGAGAGCCTGTGACCAGAGAGGGAAAAGGTGCCTGATGTGAATAGCGCAATAACAAAAGCAGTGGTGTTGGCGGCGGGCCTGGGCAAACGTATGCGGCCACTGACCGATCATATTCCGAAGCCAATGGTGGAGGTGGCAGGGGTGCGCCTGATTGATAGTGCGCTTGCTAAAATTGCCGCTTCCCAGGTGGAGGAAATGATTGTTAATAGCCATTATAAGGCAGAAGTGCTAGAATCGCATCTGATTGCCTATCAACAGTCTTACCCATCACCTCCCATTACTATCTCGCGTGAAGAGGCTTTGCTGGAAACAGGAGGCGGGGTTGTGAAGGTGTTGCCGCATCTTGGGGTGGTGCCATTTTTTGTGATCAATAGTGATATTTTATGGATAGACGCGCATGTGCCAGCACTGGAGCGGCTTCGGCAGGTATGGGATGATGAAAAAATGGATGCACTCTTGCTTGTACATCAGGTGGATAAGGCGGTAGGCTATGATGGCAAAGGTGATTTCCAGCTAAAGCCCTCGGGTGAACTAGTGCGTACAATGGAAGCGGAGCATCCGTTTGTGTTTACCGGCGTGCAGATTCTTTCCCCCCGCCTGTTTCGGGAGGTGCCCCAAGGTGCCTTCTCGTTAAATGTGCTCTATGGGCGAGGAAGGCGGCCAGATGGTACGCTTCCCAGGATATATGGGCTGGAACATGACGGGCACTGGCTGCATATTGGCACACCGGAAGGGGTGGTGCTTGCCGAGAAATTTCTTAGTACAAACTGCATCTAACCATTGACCTTGAAAGGATAGCGCAGTAAATACAAGGCGTGAATGCTGTAATTTAACCTCAGTTTTGGATAAGCTTTGCTTATCCAAAACTGGCATGATATTGAAAAATAATATCAAAAAGCGTCGTTTTTGCCATT
>CAZXPG010000043.1:0-17535 GCA_964643145.1 uncultured Rickettsiales bacterium | reverse complement strand
AACGCAAAAATAAGGACTATACTGAAACCACTCTTCACGTGGTTTCAGTATAGTGGCCTCATTTGCAAAGAAATTATTCATTATATATAAGCCCTGTTCTTTAACTATGCAAGCAGGCAAATTTATAACCATTTTTCTTGCATTATAATGCAATTATGCCTAGCATGAGTGCCCTATATGTGAATCCTATGCTTTACCCCTGCTGAAAGGAATGTTTATGCGTAAAGTTGTTGTCTCCGGCATGATTGCCAATGGGCTTGAATGGTATGATTATGCGCTCTATGGGCTACTCACCCCCATTATCAGCAAGCTGTTTTTTCCAGAAGGTAACATTACCGCTGCACTGATTGCCACTTATGGCATCTTTGCCGCTGGCTTTGCTATGCGCCCCATTGGTGCCGTGCTCTTTGGTTATCTGGGGGATAAATTTGGGCGTAAAGTGTCGCTGGTTATCTCCATCATCCTGATGGCGCTGCCCACGGCCTGTATTGGGCTGTTGCCCACTTATGCCCAGATTGGTATGATGGCACCCATACTGCTTACCATTATCCGCCTACTGCAAGGGCTTTCGCTAGGTGGGGCATTCAGCGGTTCCATTGCCTTTGTGGTAGAACATGCCCCTGATAAGCACCGTGGCATTGCTGGTTCTTCCTCGATGGTGAGCATGACGCTTGGCATCCTGGCTGGCTCTGCTATGGCATCTACCCTTGCCCATTTCCTCACACCAGAACAATTTGAGACATGGGGATGGCGGGTTCCTTTCTTCGTCGGCGTTCTTGCGGGTGTCGTCGGTTTCTATATCCGTGATCATGTGGAAGAAAGCCCCAAATACCTACAGGCCAAAGCAGAAGGAACACTCTCTAAAACCCCGCTCCGCGATGTATTTCGCGATCATAAAGCCGAGCTAGCGCAAGCGGTGGGCATTTACATGCTGGTCACAGTGCCGTTCTATATCTTAGTAGTCTTTATGATTACCTTCATGGATACTATATTGCATCATCCACGCACTGATGCACTGGAAGCTAACACCGCCGTAATGCTTGTGATGTTGGTATCGGCACCATTTTCTGCCTGGCTGACCGATAAAGTTGGTCGCAAACCGGTGCTGATGGTGAATGCCGTATTGTTTCTGGCACTGATTGGCCCGATATTCACTCTGATCTGTCAACCGGATTATAGCTCAGCACTGCTTGGGCAGGTGGCTTTCGCTCTGCTGGTTGGGTTCTTTATCGGCCCTGTTCCCACCCTATTGGTGGAAATCTTTCCAACCAATATCCGCTATACCGGCATGGCACTCTCCTATAATATTTCGGCTGCTGTTTTCGGTGGAACTGCGCCTTTGGTTGCAACCTGGATGCTAAAACAAACCCATGAAATTCCTGAACTGGGTGAGTTTGTAAAATTATGCTTGGGTGATACCAATACCGTTGTGGCATTCTATATTATGGCCTGTGCAGTAATAGCACTAATTGCGCTCTATTTCTTTAAAGACCGCTATAATGAACCACTCAGATAAAAATTACACAGCATTCTAGAAAATATACTGCTCACAGTGCAAGAATTGGTTAGGTTGCAATGTGAGCAGACTATGCTTGAGTGCAAGCAATGCTGCATAAAGCAGGCATTGCGCGGCATTTCCGCGTTCCCTGCAGAATGCAGGAATGCAAAAATAAGGACTATACTGAAACCACTCTTCAAGTGGTTTCAGTATAGGAGAATCTGAGGAAAGCAATGAAAGGATTTTTCTTACGTGCATGGAGAGGGGAGGAACCCCTATGGCGGGTATTCTGGGTTTATGGAGTTGTGGTAGGAATTGTTATCACTATCGTTGATAGTGTTCTATCCTCCTTTATTCACGGCATTGCCTATGCCCCCTTCTTCATATTTATGCTCGCTTATACGGTATGGAATATAGTGGCCACATGGCGCTGCGCATTTAATGCAAAACGCCGCCTGTGGGGGTATATCGCACGTGTAATAATGGCGACTTCCTCTATCGTAGTGCTTCTCTCTCTATTGTTGATGATATTTGGCGCAGGGGCCATAGTAGGCGGTGTTGCAGGCACGTTATTTGGTGGCGGAGTAGTGGCAGGAACAGCGATCGATGACTCTATGAAGCCAGCATTATTAGCTGCACAATCCTGCAAGACTGAAATTGAGGCCTATGTTAACCAAGGGGGAAGCGATGTTGATAGTTTTAGCAAAGAATGTATGAAAAAACACTTGGGAAATGCGGATGTCGCTCCCAATCCTGCGGCTACTCCTCCACTTCCCCCCCCCTCTCCTGAAGTGCTTTTATCACCTCAGGAGAAATATAAACAGTTCTGCGAAAAAACAATGGCCGACCATGCTGAGAAAAATGGTGCTGTAGCACGGCAATACATAGCGCAGAACCAGGCATATCTTGAGCAATGCATTCACTATTACCTTCAGCAGGATGCCGCACATAGTAGTTCACCGTAACACTGCTTACGCCGCTTCTTCCCTGCCTAAATCCTCTAGCCGCCGTTCAATCCAATCGCGGTGGCGTTGTTCATCTGCCAACCCACGCGCCAGGATATTGTTGGCTATGCTAGGTTTCTTGTCGTGGTTTACCGCCCGTTCATAGGCAGTATTGGTATCATCCTCATTGGTTTTCATGGCGCGTAAGATCGCTTCATCCCCGAAGATGTCCGCTAACACCACTTTTCCTTGCGTGAGATATTGTTTCAGGCTGGGGCCTGTGGATGGTACACCTCCTAAATCCCTGACGAGTTGCGTTAATTCCCGCGTATGACGCTCATGGTCTTCCTTGAATTTCTGGAAGAATTCCCGTGAACTACTATCCCCTAGCCGGTTGATTGCTGCCTTATAGGCCTCAATTGCATCATAGTCTAGTTCAATTAAATCATTGACCATTTGTATAAAATTGGTTTCAAGCCCTACCATTGTGACCATATTTTTCCTCCTGATATACTGTTTTCAATGAAACTATAGGAGGACAGATATAAAGTTCCAATAGCTAATCTTACCTCAATTTCTAGCCAACGGATGGTGCTGTGTCACCAGCTCCTTGAGCCTGTCGGTTTGCACATGGGTATAAATCTGGGTAGTAACAATATCAACATGGCCAAGCAGTTCTTGAATCACTCGTAAATCTGCTCCATGTGCAAGCAGGTGGCTGGCAAAGGAATGACGCACCACATGCGGCGAGAGGGTGGCAGGATCCAGCCCAGCTTTTGCTGCCAGTGCTTTTAGCAGCTTGCCGAAATACTGGCGAGTGATATGACCTTCTTTGGAAGAGGAGGGAAACAACCAGGGGGAAGCATCCCCTTGATGACGTAGGGAAAGATAGGCTTCTAACGCCGCTAATGCCGGAATATTGAGTGGCACTAGCCGCTCTTTTTTGCCCTTGCCTTCCACAATCAGGAAAGGGCGCAACTCACCACTGCTTCCATCTGGCACACGTTCACGTTGCAGCACCGCCATTTTCAATCCCACCAGCTCCGATACACGTAGGCCTGAAGCATAGAGCACTTCGAGAAGTGCCGTAAGCCGTATGCCCTCAATAGTCTTGTCCTGATGCGCCGCTGAAAGCAACTGCCTGATATCCGCTTCCGATAACACCCGCGGTAATGGCACCCCCTGTTGTGGGCTATCAAGATCGAACGTAGGGTTATCTTGCCTATGGCCTTCCGTGGCCAGGAAATGGTAGAATTGCCTAAGTGCTGAAAGTTTCCTAGCAACAGAACGGGGAGAAAGCTGTGCCTCGGCAAGCACCCTAAGCACATGGCGTATCACCGCCTGGTCTGCCTGCAACATATTACTGCCGTTGCGCGAGAGTAGCGCAGAAAAATCACATAAATCGCGCTTATAGGCACTTAGCGTATGAGGAGAAGCCCCCCGCTCCGCTGCCATCATCTCTAGAAATGTATCAATAAATGATGAGTCCTGAAACAACCTAACGTAACTCTTATCCCAATTTTTTATAAGCAACCTGCATAAAAGAACTGAGGTTAACTCTTGGTGAAATTTTTACTGTCGATTACCTTCTCCACCCGCTGCTGCGCTGGGGTAATATCTTTAGAAAGGACAATCACCCCGATAGCAAGAGAGGTGAGAAGCAGGATTAAGACACCGTTACGCGTGACCGGTTTTGTAGTAATTTTTTTCATATTCTATTCCTGTCGGTAAAAATTGATTTTTTCTACTGTTTAAAGTAATGTATCGTAATAATTCTGATTTTGCATCCCTTGAAAAAAATTTTTTATGTCTCTCACTGTTCCGTTGCCACTCTCTAAAACCATTGTACTGGTTGGACTTATGGGGTCGGGCAAATCCACTATTGGCTGTCGGCTTGCTAAACGGCTTAACGTAGCCTTCACTGACACCGATCATGAAATCGAACATGATGTTGGATGCTCGGTTTCCGACATTTTTGCTGGGGCAGGCGAGGCCTATTTCCGTGAATGTGAACGCAAAACCGTTGCCGAGCTACTCACACGGCCACCGCATGTGATGGCAACAGGAGGGGGAGCATTTATTCAAGCAACTACACGGGCAGTGATTGCTGAGAAAGCTATCTCCGTCTGGTTACAGGCCGATATTGAAGTGCTGCTTGAGCGCGTTTCCCGCAAACGCACCCGCCCTTTGCTTGAAATGGGCGATAAACGTGAAATCCTCACCCGCCTGATTGCAGAGCGCTATCCGATTTACGCACTTGCTGATATCACTATCAATAGCGGCAACCGGCCCCATACTATGGCCGTGGAGGCAATTCTCCAGGCACTTACTACTTACCAGCATAAGGAACCTGCATAATGCAACAGATCACAGTTCAACTTGACGAACGCAGCTATAATATCCTGATTGGGGAAGGGTTGCTGCAATCGATCGCTACCCACCTGGCTGACATAGTGAAATTACAGCAGAAACTCTTCGTTGTTACAGATAGTACGGTCGCTTCCCTCTATCTTGCTCCGCTGATGTCAGCACTCACTGAGGCGGGATATATGGCAGAGGCCGTTGTGCTTGATCCGGGTGAACAATCTAAAAGTTTTGCAACGCTGGAAACATTACTGGATGCGATATTGCAGCACCAGCCAGACCGTAAATCGACGCTGATTGCGCTGGGTGGTGGGGTGATTGGCGACTTGACCGGTTTTGCCGCCAGCATTCTTTTACGGGGAGTGCCGTTTATCCAGATTCCCACGACACTCCTTTCCCAGGTGGATAGTTCAGTTGGCGGAAAAACTGGCATTAACACCCGCTTTGGCAAGAACCTGATCGGCAGTTTTTACCAACCCAAACTGGTGCTGGCAGATACGGGAGCACTTTCCAGCCTGCCCATGCAGGAATTACTGGCAGGCTATGCCGAAGTGGTCAAATATGGGCTGATCAATAATGCCCCATTTTTTGACTGGTTGGAAACGAATGCAGCAGCGATACAAGCACGGGATAACAGCTTCATTACCGAGTGTGTAAAAATCAGCTGTGAAAGTAAAGCCGCCATTGTCGAGGCTGATGAACGCGAGGGCGGCATACGGGCATTGCTGAATCTTGGCCACACATTCGGCCATGCACTCGAAGCTGAAACCGGCTTTAGTAGCCGCCTGTTGCACGGAGAAGCAGTGGCCATTGGCATGGTGCTGGCCTTCCGGCTTTCTGTGCAGCTTGGGCTATGTGATGAAGAGGAGCTAACACGGGTTATTACGCATTTACAGAAGGTTGGCCTGCCAACTTCCCCTTTTGATATTCAAGCTGAATGGAATATGGATGCGTTGATTTCCCATATGTACCAGGATAAAAAAACCGAAGGTGGTAAGCTGGTTTTCATTCTTGCCCGCGCTATTGGCGAGGCTTTTATTGCCAAAGACGTGGAAGAACAACAGGTACGCACCATGCTTGCAAGCATGGTTCCTTCGCCTTCGTGGAAAGAGCGTTGTGACAAAAAGACAGACATGAAAAGCACCTACAGGAGTTAAGTCATAGCCCATTATGGAAAGTCTGCTTATTTTTATTTTTGCTATTGTTATTTCGGTTATTATTTCCGCTTTCTTCTCGGCGGCTGAAACCGCTATTACCGGTGTATCACGTTCACATATCCATAAACTCAAACTAGAAGGCAGCAAGCGCGCTGCGATGGTGAGTGAACTGCGAGAAGATAAAGACAGGTTAATCAGTGCCTTGCTACTGGGCAATAATGCACTGAATATTTTTGCCTCAGCCCTTGCTACCAGTTCGGCCATTACACTATTTGGCAATGAGGGGGTGGCCTATGCCACCATTTTCATGACCATTGTCATATTAGTATTTGCCGAGGTATTGCCTAAAACCTATGCCTTTAAAAATGCTGAGAAAGTGGCCCTTGCCATTGCCCCATTGGTCAAAATGGTAGTGCATGTGCTCTACCCATTTACCACGCTTGTGCAATATCTTGTTACTTTCGTCATGCGGATTTTCGGTATGCGTCCCGATAGCCATGCCCCGCTTATCCCCGGTACGGAAGCCCTACGCGGTGCCATTGAACTTTATCATTATGAGGGGGCAGTGGTAAAACGTGAGCGCGATATGCTGGGAAGTATCCTAGACTTGGGTGCTATGGAAGTGGAATCCATCATGATACACCGCAAGAATATGGTGACCATGAATATCGACCAGCGTCCGGCAGATATCATACGACAAATGTTGGATAACACCCACACTCGCATTCCACTCTGGCAGCATGAGCCAGATAATATTGTAGCGGTGCTGCATATTAAAGAGCTGATTAAAGTGCTGCGTACCCACACGGGCAGCCTGAATGATATTGATATTATGGCAATTGCCAGCCCACCCTGGTTTATCCCAGAAACTACGCTGCTTAGTGAGCAACTCCATGAATTCCGTCAGAAGCGTAACCATTTTGCCCTGGTGGTGGATGAATATGGCGCGCTGAAAGGGGTGGTCACCTTGCAGGATATATTAGAGGAAATTGTTGGTCAGATTGGTGAAGAGCGGCGGCAGCAGCAGCATGAAGACGACGAAAATATTAAAACAGAGAGTGAAGGCGTCTACCAAATTGGCGGCGAAGTGACCATTCGCGACTTGAACCGCCATTTCGATTGGACACTGCCCGATGACAATGCCAGCACCCTGGCCGGGCTGATTATGTATGTAACAGAAAAAATCCCGGAAGAAGGCGAGCATTTTGAACTCTATGGCTTCACTGGGGAAATACTGGCCAAAGAACATAACCAGATCACCCTGGTACGGCTTAGGGAACCCATGAATCAGTAAGCGATTATGCATCTTATCATCTATCAACCGGATATTCCCCAGAACCTTGGCACCATGCTACGCTTTGCCGCCTGTATGGGGCTGGAGGTGGAGCTGGTGGAACCATGCGGATTTGTCTATGACGATAAGAAAGTACGGCGCGCCGCTATGGATTATATCGACCATGTGCAACTACGCCGCCATGTGTCATGGGAGGCATTTCTGGCATTCCGGCAAGAGCATTACCCCACCTCGCGGCTGGTACTGCTTACCACCAAAGCCTCAACATGCTATACTGATTTTGCTTTTTCCCCAAGCGATATGCTGATTGTCGGCCGGGAAAGTGCCGGGGTGCCGGAAAGCGTTGTAGTGGCATCTGATGCCCAATTGCTTATCCCCATGCGCCCCCCGCTCCGCTCGCTGAATGTGGCAGTATCAGCGGCAATGGTAGCAGGGGAAGCACTACGGCAGACGGGGTTACTTCCTTAAACCCTATCTTCTCCCTATCTCCTGCAAACAATAATCAATCCACTGGGCGGTGAGTTTTTCCTGCACGCCATTTTGCTTCAGCCGCTCATTCAAATGTGGGAAGTTGACACGGTCAAGGCACTGATCCTGATTGAAGCAGCTATAAACGTAACTCTCCGCTCCGGTCACCGGATCAACATGCTTTTGTAGACACTGGGCACAAATTTCCTTCATCATGCACTGCATCGGCGAGTTAATACTGCCAATCGCTTCATGTTTTGGGTTTAAATAGGGCTTCAGGACGCCATGACGCGACGCCGCCACTGCCGCCATCATCCGGTCAGAGCCAATGGCGATAATACGCGTGACCTCCGGCAGGGCAATAGCCCCCTCCCCTAGAGCCCCTTCAGCATAGGCGGTGATACCCTGCACGATATTGCCGTGGAAGCTCTTATCCTGTGGGCGTTCCGGTGTGAAGGTAGCTTCATCGCAACACCAGATAATACTATCAGAGGCCTCTTCAATCTCCCGCACTTTATAGCGGTCAGAGGCTTTTTTGTAACCAGCAAAATAGAGCACTTTTGACCCGGCTTCTTTCAGTGCCTTGCCAATGGAGAACAGCACCGCATTCCCTAAGCCGCCACCTACCAGCATGACGGTTTCCCCGGCAGGCGTATGGGTTGGAGTTCCAGTTGGCCCCATCAGCACGACTGGCTCACCAGGGGTGAGATGCGCGCATAAATCCGCTGACCCGCCCATTTCCAGCACGATCGTGGAAAGCAGCCCTTGCTCAACATCCACCCAGGCGCCGGTCAATGCCAGCCCTTCCATAGCGAGTGTTGTGTGCGGGGTTTTATGGGCAAAAGCTTCATAATTCTGTAAGCGGTAGAACTGCCCTGGCTTGAACTCTTTCGCCGCAAGCGGTGCTTTCAAGGTGATTTCTACAATGGTAGGCGTAAGGCGTTCCACCTTATAGACCGCGGCACGCAATAGCCGATTCATCTCTGCCAGGAAGTTCTCAGCGGTTGTTGCAGACGGCACCAGCTTGCTAAGCATCCGTGAAACTACCGGATAGCCCTGCTTGGCGCTGCCCATGGCTTTCACCACATTCCCAGCAAAAGAAGGGTGCAAGTCACCAAAGAAACTGACTGCCTTACCGCTTGCATCCAGCGCCATCAGCACATGCACCTGATTAGGCTTCGATACACGTTCCGGGCTGACCTGGTTGCCTTCTTCGTCAATGGCTTTGAAATATTTGCCATCCAGTTCAAAATGCAGCGGGTCTTCACGTTGCAGCACGGTGTTCGGGCTGGTGCCTGCCGCCATCAGAATCGTACGCGCGGGGATAACCAACGTCTCTTCCCCGCATTTGGCTTTCATAGCTACCGCATGGCCAAACTGGTCAATTTCCACGGCTACAGGCGTAATATTTTCGACAAAACCAATCCCCTCCTGCATGGCCAGTTCCACTTCCTCATGGTTCAGGCGGTAGCTTGGCGCGTCCTGCAAGCTGCGGCGATAGGCCAGCTTTACCCCGCCCCAGCCATTAATCAGCCCTAAAATATCCGGCTCGCGGCCTTCCAAACTGGCCTGTTCACGCTCATGGCGGATTGCTCTTGCATGGGCAATAAACTCCTCACCAATTTCCCGTTCTTCCTCACTCCAGTTTTTGCGAACCGCCTCTTCGCCCTTCAGGCTCACCAGTTTTTCATAGCGGGTGAGGAATTTCTCCACTTGCAGCGGATAATAGGCCAGCGATTCCGTGGCCGTATCAATAGCCGTTAAGCCACCACCAATCACCAGCACCGGCAAGCGCACCTGTAAATTGGCAATCGAGTTCTTTTTCGCAGCCCCCGTAAGCTGCAATGCCATCAGGAAATCAGATGCCGTACGCACCCCGCGCGCCAAGCCGTTTGGCATGGAAATCACCGTCGGCTTGCCTGCCCCCATACACAAAGCGACATGGTCAAAGCCCAACTTGAAGGCACTATCATAAGTGAGGGTGCTACCAAAACGCACGCCACCAAACATGGCGAAAGCCGCTCTCCGCTCAAGCAGCAGACGCACCAGTTTCAGGTAGTTTTTGTTCCACCTGACCGTGATGCCATATTCCGCCACCCCGCCAAACCCGGCCAGCACACGTTCATCGAGATTTTCAAAAATATCATCCACCCAATGAATGGGCGCAAATGGCACACGCTCGCCCGTAGGGGTAACACCGCTGATCGCAGCAGGGAGTGGTTCGATTTTCAGCCCATCTACCGCCACCACCGTATGGCCCTCATTTAAGAGATGGTGGGCAAGGGTGAAGCCGGAAGGGCCAAGCCCTGCCACTAGCACGCGGTAACCGCTCTCTTTTCTAGGCAGTGGCCTGGTGAGATTCAGCGGGTTCCAGCGGGTGAGCAGGCTGTAAATCTCAAAGCCCCAAGGCAGTGCCAACACATCGCGCAGCGTTCTTGTTTCCACCTGCGGGATATTGACCGGCTCCTGCTTCTGATAAATACAGGCTTTCATACAGTCGTTACAGATACGGTGCCCGGTAGCTGCCGCCATTGGGTTATCCACCGTTATCATGGAAAGCGCACCGATAGAATAGCCTTCCGATTTCAGCGTATTCATCTCGGAAATTTTTTCTTCCAAAGGGCAACCGGCCAGCGTCACATCGGTGGCACTTTTCTTATAGCTGCCATCTTTTTCTTTTAACCCCTTAGAGCAGGAATCTTTCCCCTGGTTATGACAGAAAATACAGTAATTGGCATTATCGAGCGCCAGCTCCAGGTTGGCTCCGGCATCGGTCAGGGCAAAGCCTTCGCGGCGGCGCAGATGATGTGCAGGCAGCTTCATCACCGTCACACCATCCACTATTTCCGTTTCAACCGGCACGAGATTGGCAAAATCCAGCTTTTTCGGCGTTTTAAATATAATACCCTGCTGGTGTTTATGCTGCCCTTCCTCAGAATAGAGTGCCCAAGCGGCATAGCGGGCGGCAAGGTCAAGCTGTTCTTTATGCGCATCTTCCTCTTGAAGCCAGATATTGACTTTTTCCGCATAGGCCATCTCACTAAAGGGCCGGGTGAAGAATGTCTCAAGGTCACGCTGTAAATGCAGGCCGTTAAACCCTGCCGCCTCTTCGGCCTTATAGGCTTTCACCGCCCGCCGTTGTACAAACAGGCGTTTGCAACTATAGAGTGCCGCCAGCCCATGATGGCGTGATTGCAATGCCTGCACTTCGCTGCTGATCCCAAACAGCCTGGCAATAAAATCTTCGACATAGGGCGCAAGCTCAACAAGTAGTGTCGATTCTTCTTTCTTATCAAGCACACCTGTTTCTGCTCGTGCCGCCACAAAACGGTTATGCAGGTCAGGCGAGGCTTCCGCCAAATCCGCCACAAACAGGCTATCCACACGCGAAAGCCCGGTATGGCTATAGAGTTCAGGGAAAGTCAGGCCAAAATGCAAATGAAGTTCAGTCATTATGTCTACATTGTGTTAGATTTTAGATGCTAGATGTTAGATGTTAGATGTTAGATGTTAGATGTTAGATGTTAGATTTCTAAAGTCTAAAATCCAACATCTACAATCTAAATTTCGCTTGCCACGAATTCTTCTTCGCGCACATGCTGGTTGCGTACTGGGTTTACCAGATTTTGTTCTACATAATCCAGCAACAGTGCCACGCTTTCATCTATGGATTTATGGGTAGTATCAATCACCAGGTCGGCATTCTCCGGCTCTTCGTAAGGAGCAGAAATACCGGTAAATTCCTGAATTTCCCCAGCACGCGCCTTTTTATATAGGCCTTTTGGGTCACGCTTCTCACAGGTTTCCACATCCGCTTTCACATAAATACTATGGAAACTGTTTGCCGCCGCCACTCGCGCCCGGTGCCTGTCGGAACGATAAGGAGAGATGAAAGCAGTAATCACAATCATCCCAGCGCTGGCAAACAACGCCGCCACTTCCCCGATACGGCGGATATTTTCGGTGCGGTCTTCCGGTGCAAAGCCCAGATCAGCATTTAAGCCACTGCGGATATTATCACCATCTAACACATAGACCTGATAGCCTTTGGTAAATAGGCGCCGCTGCAATTCCTGCGCCAGTGTCGTTTTGCCAGAACCCGATAAGCCACTGAACCACAACACGCCACCTTTATGGCCGTTCAGCTGGCTGCGCTGTTCGGGGGTGATATGATAATCAACCTCATGAATATTGGTGGATTTCACCTTAGTCACCGTGCGCTGGTTAGGGATGCCTTCCAGGCTGATAATGCCTCCCCCCACCGGGTGATATTCTTCAAGCAGCACAAAACGCCCGGTTTTCGGGTTGTCGGCATGGTCATCAATCGCCGCCAGCCCCTTAATACGCAGCAGCACTTCCGCCACTGAACCGCGCTCAATACGGGGGGAATCGACATGGGAGAGATCATCGGTATTCACCACTTTGGTGATTTCCTTCACTTCCGCCACCCATTCGCTGGTGTTGATTTTCAATTTATACCGCTTGCCTTTAATCACCGGCTCATGGCCTAGCCAGAACAACTTGGCATGGAAAATATTAGTCAGCACCGGCGCATCAGCGGCATGGCTCACCATGTTCCCGCGCTCAACAAATATCTGCTCGTCAAGCGTAACCCCCACCGACATACCAGCATGGACTTCTTCAAGCAATGCGCCGTTCCAGTTCTCAATAGAGGCCACACGCGCGGTTTTATTAGTAGGCGAAAATACCAATTCATCCCCCACCTTCAGGCTGCCCGCCTCAATACGGCCGGCAATAATCCGACGCTCGTCAAACTTATAGACATCCTGCACCGGGAAACGTAACGGCAGTTCCGTCAGTGGCAAAGAGGGGGCGAATAAATCCAGCGCCTCCACAATACTTGGGCCGCTATACCATGGCATGTTGGCAGATTCTCTTGTAATCAAATCTCCTTCACGCGCGGAAATCGGGATAATATAGGTAGGCGTTACGCCAATATCTTTTAAATAGGCACGATATTCGGTTTCAATGGTCTTGAACCTTTCTTCAGAATAATCCACCAGATCCATCTTATTCACCACCACCGCAATCTGACGGACACCAAGCAAGTGCAGCAGATAGCCGTGGCGTTTAGACTGCTCACGCACGCCTTCCTTGGCATCAATCACCAGCACTGCCGCCTCGGAACTGGCCGCACCGGAAATCATGTTCTTCAGGAACTCCTTATGCCCTGGCGCGTCAATAATCACATAGTCACGCTTGGCTGTTTTAAACCAGATTTGTGAGGTATCAATCGTAATCCCCTGGTCACGCTCGGCCTGCAAAGCATCCATCAAGAAGGAATATTCAAATGGCATCCCGCGCTTTTCACACATCTTTTGGATTGCCTCAAATTTCCCATCCGGCAACGAGCCAGTGTCATGGAATAAGCGCCCAACAAGCGACGACTTGCCATGGTCAACATGGCCGACAATCACGATTTTCAGTTGGGAACGGGGAGTTTCTATAGTCTGGTTGGTCATGGTTCTAGTAATAGATGTTAGATTTTAGATGTTAGATGCTAGACTTCGGATATTAGATGTTGGGTTACAGATATTGGATGTCCAAGCTCTACCATCTAAAGTCTAGCATCTAACATCTGTAATCTAACATCTAACAAAGGCTACATATACCCATCGGCCCTTAGCCTTTCAAATGCGTCTTCGGTTTCGTTATCCATGGCGCGGCCGGCGCGTTCTGGCACTTTCGTCACCTTCAGTTCGGCGATAATTTCATCAATGGTTTTGGCATCGCTTCTCACCGGGAAGGTAATGCCTTTTTCCCCTAATGAGCGGAAACGATAAAGCTCGTTATTTTTCTCTGGGTTTGGGCGGGCGAAATAGAGCGGCACCACTGGCATATTCTCACGTTTAATATAGTTCCAGATATCAAGCTCCGTCCAGTGCAACAGCGGATGGATACGCACATGGGTACCAGGTTTGAAATCGGTCATGAACTGGTCCCAGAATTCCGGCGGCTGGTCTTTCACATCCCACTGGCCTTCCGCATCCCTGGGGCTAAACACCCGTTCTTTCGCACGTGTTCCTTCCTCATCGCGCCGTATTCCGGCCACAATACCAGTAAAGCCATATTTCTCTACCACCTGCTTTAATCCGCCGGTTTTCCTGGCCGCTACCCGTGCAGCAGGCGGCAGGGTGGGGTCGGTTGTTTCCAGTGGTGGGCAAATTTCTGAAATCAGGTTAATTCCCCATTCCTGGCGATATTGGTCACGGAAGGCATAAACCTCATCCATTTCCAGCTCCGTATCGCAATGAATGAGTGGGAATGGCACATTACCAAAAAAGGCCTTCCGTGCCAACCAGATCATCACGTTGCTGTCTTTACCAAATGACCATAGCATGGCCATTTTTTCAATTTTATTGAAAGCTTCCCGGAAAATGAAAATACTATGTGCTTCAAGCGCGTCTAAATGATCCATGTGTGTATTAGATTCTAGATGTTAGATGTTAGACTTCAGATGTTAGATGTTAGACTTTCCTATCTAACATCGCATTTATACTTCCCAATTGGGGGCGTTGTCCCCTTGTACATGTATGCCACATTCGGCTTTCTGTGCTCCTTCATCACCGCGTGTATGCGCCCAGCGGCCAGCGCGTTCGTCTTGGCCTGGCAATACTTTGGCGGTACAAGGTTCACAACCAATGGATAAATACCCTTCTGCCACCAGCGGATGCTGCGGCAACCTTCTCCTGGCAAACTCTCCCTTAAACTCGGCCTTGTTCCAGCTTGCCAGCGGATTAATGCGGAAACGGTTATCATCATAGAGTTCTATCGTCTCCAGCCCCGCCCGTTCTGCCGTCTGGTAGGATTTACGGCCGGTAATCACCGCCTCAAACCCTTCTTCTGCCAAATGCCGTTCCAGCGGCTCCACCTTGCGTATCCAGCAGCAGCGGTTTGGCTGGTTGTGCCATAGCCTGCCGTCCGGGTCAATACGGTGCAGCAAATCTTCCCGTGGTTTGAGCAGCCTGAGGTCAGTAAGGCCAAACAAGCTTTTCAGTTCGTCCAGATAGGCAGGCGTTTCCTTAAAATGCTTCCCCGTCTCCAGAAACAGCACCGGCACGGAGGGGTCAACCTCTGCTACCAGGCTGATGAGTAAGGCAGAATCGGCACCGAAGGAAGAAAACAGCGCAATCTTCCCGGCAAATTCTTCCCGTATCATCACCCGCAACAGTGCGGATGGCTCTAGCGCCCCGTAAAATGTTTGCAACCTGCTAAGCGACTTCATATTATTTCCCTAAGTGAGCCTCGTCCCTTATCCACCTTTCACTTCTTGCGGCAATATCTTCATAACTCACCCCTTCCTGCTGCCACGATAGGCGCTTCTTTGCCAGCACTTCCAACTTTTCTGCCCAGCTTTCATCAAACACCCCGGCCAGCCAGCGTTTAATGGTACGGCTGAGGGTAGGGCTTTTACCACCTGTCGATACCGCCAACAGCAAATCGCCCCGCTTAACAAAACTGGGAAAATGGAAATCACAATAGGGTCTGTTATCTTCCACATTGACCAGAATCCCCCTCTGGCGCGCCAGCCCCGCAAGCACTGCTGCCTGCTCTTCCTCAATATCCACAATCATTACCAGCCGGACATCCGCATAATCAGCCGCCGCCGGAAGCCTGAAAGTCAACCGATTGCCTGCCGCTTCTTGCAACGCTGCATCGGGCTGGTTGGCAAATACCCGCACCTGCTTGGCGCCACATTCTTCCAGAAGCCGCAACCGTCTCAGGGTTTTGGGCCCATTCCCCACCAGGATGACGGGCAAAATAGCAAGATCAAGCGCAACAGGAAACACCGTCTAACGTGCCCATTTAAACTGCGGTGCTAATATCTGCTTAGCATGTTCAAGCACCACATCTACGCCCATACGCTCACAGAAATCACCAAAGCCTTCACCATCACGCTTCTTGGCAGCATATTCGGCAAAGAATACTTCCAATGCCAACGGCAATTCCTTCAGCGGCACACGGTCAAAAATCTTCTTGTTAAGACGGGTTCCCTCAAAATCGCCACCAATAAACAGCGCGTAATTATCAGGCGTACGCCCTACAACGCCAATATCCCCCACATAAGGCCGCGAACAGCCATTAGGGCAACCTGCCACCCGGATGGAAATACGTTCATCGAGAATGCCATGCTTCTCCATTACTTTCTCAATTTCACCCACTAAGGGCAGCTTAATCCGCTCCGCTTCCGCCAGCGCCTTCCCGCAGGTAGGCAGTGACACACAGGCTAGAAAATGCTGAAATACCGGGGTTAATTCCGCCTGCATTTTAATGCCATGGTTTGCAAGCAAGGCTTCAATCGCTGGCTTCTCACCTGTTTCAATATCACACAAGATGATATTTTGGTCAGCCGTTAATACAATTGGCATCTTATAGGTGGCAATCACTTCACGCAAACCGGAACGGATGGTTTCGCCCTCACGGTCAATTATACGGCCACTTGACACATAAATCCCCAGGAACCATTTACCATCACCCTGGCTCTGCCAGCCCAGATGGTTTTCCACTTTAAAAGCGGGCATCGGGCGCGGATCATCGAGTTTACGGCCAAAGAACTCTTCCAGCTTGTCCTTCACCCATACCGGCCCCTGCTCTTCCACCAAATATTTCAGGCGGGCATGTTTACGATCTGAGCGGTCACTATAATCACGGTTCAACTTTACCACTGCTTCCGCCATTGGGATTAAATCTTCTGTCGGCACATACGCAATAGGAGTAGCTAAGCGTGGATAGGTGTTTGGCTTGTTGTGCGTCATGCCTAAGCCACCGCCCACCGCAAAATTATAGCCTTTATGCTCCTGCCCATCAAAAAGCGCCAGGATCGCCATATCATGCGTCATCACGTCAATGCAGTTATCCTGCACATCCGCCACCCCAATCTTGAACTTACGTGGCAGATAATGTGCGCCATAGAGCGGCTCCACTTCTTGTCCGGCGCCGGTTTCCAGCTTTTCCCCATCCAGCCATATTTCATGATAGGCCGACGTTTTCGGCGCCATATGCGATGCCAGATGGATAGCATCGCGCTCTAATACCGCATGAATATTATCTTTAATTGGTGCTGGGCACGCCATGATATTACGCACCACATCGCCACAACCGCCCAGCGTGGAAAGCAGCGTATGGTTGATGGCGGCAATATGGTTCTTCAGATTATCTTTCACAATACAGTGAAACTGGAATGTCTCACGCGTAGTGATACGCAGCGTGCCATTGGCATAATCATCGGCAATTTTGTCGAGCGCCAGATATTGCTCCGCCTTCAGCCTTCCTGCCGGGATTTTCACCCGCACCATGAACTCATATTCTTTTTCTAGGCCCTGCTGCTTACGCGCCGTTGCCGTATCACGGTTATAGCCCTGATAGCTGCCATGGAACTTGAGCAGTTCATAGGATTCATCCGAGACAAAGCTGCCTTCTGCCGCCAGTTCTTCCGCAATCTTCCCCCGCAGGTAATGACTCTCTTCTTTAATGGTTTCCTGGCCGGATAATTTTTTTTCTTCAGACATAGTGGTAACGTATTTTTTATTAGCGGATTAACATCTACCAAGCTTTATACCATGGTTTTCTGTTAATACAACGCCTTCTTGCCCTAAGACTATATATAACGCTTAAAAACCATTTTTCAATATAAAAATGTGGAATTTTGTATATCACATTTTTATATTGTATTTTGTTGGCATGAAATCTTGTTTGACTATAGCAGTATTGCTAGTTAGCATTCCGTTCCCATATCATTAACCTCAGTTTTGGATAAGCTACGCTTATCCAAAACTGTCAACTATTTGA
>CAZXPG010000042.1:0-17536 GCA_964643145.1 uncultured Rickettsiales bacterium | reverse complement strand
TATAAAACCAACAAACCAGCACTAAAAAACATGAACCTTATCCAAAACTGAGGTTTGATTAGATTGACCTTCGGAAACTTATCGGCAAATTGCGCTGCAACTTCCGCATCACTTGGACGGTAATAGTTTTCAGCCGCCAGCTTCTGTGCCTCCTTGGTGTAAAGGAATTCCAGATAGGCCGTAGCTGCTTCCACCGCGTCATGCTTTTTGGCATTGCCATCCACCACCGTCACCGGAGGTTCAGCCAGAATGCTGATGGAAGGCACGACGATCTCGAACTGATCTTTACCCAATTCGTTGATGGCCAGAAACGCTTCATTCTCCCACGCCAGCAGCACATCGCCAATACCGCGCTGAACGAAAGTGGCGGTAGAACCGCGAGCGCCGGTATCCAGAATCGGAACGTTGCGGAACAGCTTGGTTACGAATTCCTTGTCGTCAATGTCCAGTTCGCCATATTTCGTGGCGATTTCCCATGCGCCCCAGCTACCATTAGCTGGATCGAACGGATTGGCGACTTTTGGCCAGCCCTTATAAGTCGCGTCTTCCCCGGTCAGAATGTAGGAAAGCTGGACTTCCCATGCCTTGTTCTTTATGGCATCAGCATTGCCACCATTACGCACTTCCTGATTGGAAATCGTATATTCTGCGAGCAATCCGAACGGACCGGCATAGTAATAGCCTTGCGGCGCTATCCGCCAATGCTCACCATCCGCAAAGGTGGTGGTGGCATAACGGAAGAAACGTGCCTGTCCCGGCGTGCGGTAGTCTCCCACCTGCCGGACACTGGTGGAGCCATCTTTTTCACCCCATGTTCCGGCAACACCTAACCCCAACCCTTTCAGAGCGGAGTCGGTTTGCTTGAACGGATGAGCAAACAAACGGGCAGCGAATTCCTTATTGTCGTCTTCATCGCCATTTTCATTGCCCAGATCGGGGATGCCGTTAAACACGCCCACCTCATAAGACAATTCCGGGATGAAATCACCGTAAGCCATCAGACCAATATCGCGGTTTGGCGCAAGATTGGTTGGCAGGCTGGCTTCCACAAAGGTGATGTCGTTACGGGATTTCAGGCGCTCTAAGCCCAGCGGCACTTTGAACTTACCAAGGCGCAGGTTAAAGGCATCGTCCGGCTTATAGTCACCATAAGCATCAAACAGGCGCGATTGCCCATCCCCAAACCCTATTATGTCACTTATAGATAAAGGCATTGGTCGTTTTGGCTTTACGAATCTCCAGAAGGAGGTGAGCAATGCTTAACAGAATGCTTTTAATGAAGTGTTCTTGTTTTGGTAAGAATTCCTGTGCTTCCATAACTGCTCCACTTGAGGTTACACCAGCCTGGAGGCTGGTGCCGGGAGCTTGAAAAGCACGATCGAAGAAGTGCCCCGCCGTTTTCACGCGAGCGCTGTTATATGTAGCGGCGGACTCCCGACGAACGTCAAGGAGTCCCAATTGACGGTTTGGGAAAACCGCTTCGATCAAATGCGTTTTCAAGCGCACAGTACGGACGTTTTCAAGACATCCATACCTGTATTAGAATGTAGGAGAAGAAAGAAGTAAGATCAAGGGTAATTAAAGGAAGATATAAGAAGGGAACAAATTATTGTGTTTCCTTCACATCTTTCCCTACAAGCCAGTTCACAAAAAGCTGGTCAATTGCAGGTGCTGCACCTTCCTTATCGGCGCGCTCTATGGCCAGTTCATAAGCCTGGTTAACGTAGTACTTTCTTAAAAGTGGGTTATGACTTAAGTCAATCCCTTTATTTTTTGCTGCATCTTCAACAGCTAAAATGGCATCCTGGTACAGCTCTATATTAACAGGTGAAGCGGCGAGAGCAGCAACAGCCGCACTTTTCTGCGTCAGGGCTTCTAGCGTAACTTCTTCCTCAGAAACAATAAAATCAATCGAGCAGCCAAAGGCTTTTGACAGCCCTTTCAACATCTCCGCCCCTGGGTTTTTAGAGATGCCTTTTAAGATACTCCTGACAGATTCAATCGGCAACGCGCCTTTGTTGGCCACTTCCGTAGCACCCATATCCAGGACTGTCATTATCTGTTTTACGCGAGAAGGTATATTCATAATGGTTTAACATAACCGATATTAATTCCGTTGTCAATATATTATAGTTAATAAATACACAAGTTTCATTAACTTTTATGTAATAATTTGGTTACTAATAACTATAAATAGTGAAACATCATCAAAAAATATTATTTATTGACTTGACCGCTACTGTTATAATGGTTATACATAACCATATTCAGGCAAGTTTAACCCGTATACATAGGTTTATCATGCACATAGCACAGCGTACAGCCTCAAGCACTCTTTCCACTCCTATCCTGACGCAGAGAGAGCAGCAAGTAGTCCTTAGATCCTTTAAAAGAGATGTAGCCTTGTTGCTTACTCAATATCAGAAGGGCAGCAGGCCATCAGAAATAAGCGGGATAAGTTTTATAAAGAAAAAAGCGACGCTTCTCCGCTATGACCTTACAGCTGCTTTAAAACGCGCTGATTTCTTTAATGAAGAAAATGCTACCCGTTTAGATACTTACCTGAAAGTGCTGAACCGGTTTATCGATAAAAGATTATTTTTCCTGCAGCTGGTAGAGTAGTACGGACTTTAAATATGAACGACTTTGATCAGAAACTGGGCGCTCGGCTGAAAGAATTACGGCTGTATCATGGCTATACACAAAAGTCTATTGGCCTGTTGTTAGGCGTAACCTTTCAGCAGATCCAAAAATACGAAACAGGAACCAACCGTATCACCGCCTGTACTTTGCATAAACTCAAGGCGCACTATGGCATCGAATGGGAGATGTTTTTTAAAACAATCAGAACGCCTATCTTGCCCGCGCTTCCTGTTGCAGAAATGGAGCTTAGTGTGAACACAGTAGAACTCCTGAATTCTATTCACTCTAACAAAATACGGAAGTCAATGCATGTGCTGATAAAAGAAGTAGCGGCAATGGAGCGTGATGCCTACACAGCTGGAAAGAAAATAATGCCCTATGACATCTCAGACGATGCGAGTTATGAAGCAGCACTAGACGATAATGCTTAAAATATTTTTAAAAAACAACTTGGGCGATCAGCTTAGATTTGTCGGATATGAGATATGCAGGGAAGAAAAAGCTCTGCAAAGCAAATGTAACCTAGGGTTTTTAAAGATAATTTATACTAGCCAAATACAACTTGACACCCTTAGTTGCGGAAAAGTATAAATATTTCTTTACTTATACCTATGAGAGATAAAGCAAAATGAAAATAATATCTTTGATATTTCTAACTATAGCACTTTTACCAATGACAGCGTGTTCGCTTTATCATGAAAGAGAGCGGCCGTGTGTGACGGCATACATAAATCAAGATATGAAACGTGCTCTTGGTGAGTGTACTGCACTTGCTAATCAAGGCAATACAGAAGCGGAGTTTTTCCTAGGAAAGATTTATTATCCTTCAAGTTCGCCTAGTGAAGAAGAGATATCAATACGAAAAGCTGCAGGTATACAGGAAGATAATCAATTATCTATATACTGGTTAACCCAAGCAGCAGAAAAAGGCAATGCCAGAGCCCAAGAGGAGTTGGGTGCTCGTTATTATGCGCTAAAAGAGTACAGCAGAGCATTATACTATAAGAACATGCTTGCTGAACAACATCATTCCTGGAGTGCTATGAATGGAATAGCAAAGCAGTACCAATATGGAATAGGTGTGAATCAAGACACAATAGAGGCCTATAAGTGGTATATTTTAGGCTACTATGGCAATGGTCCCAATACATGCCGCACTCGAAAAGAATTAGAAGCCCAAATGACTCCTGAACAAGTAGCTGAAGCCAAAAAGCGAGCTTATGAATGGGGAGAAACATATTGGAAGGGCAAAAAAGTTGATCGCTGCCCTTCCTAGCCAAATTACCTATTTCTCTTTGTCTTATTAATAGAAAACACAAGGACACTCATCATGCCCACTCTTACTGGCACGAGCAATAACGATAACCTCTCTGGCAGCAGTAGCAGCGATATCCTCTATGGCAATGCAGGGAACGATAATCTATCCGGTAATGGTGGAAATGATACGATCTATGGAGGCATAGGCCCAACAGACCCGAATGATGGCAATGACACCATTTCCGGTGGAGATGGCGATGATCTGATTTATGGAAACAGCGGTAACGATAATGTCTCCGGCGACAATGGCAACGACACTGAATTTGGCGGCAGGGGAAATGACACCCTGTCCGGTGGCAGCGGTAACGACATCATCTATGGTAATGAAGACAGTGACAACATCAATGGTGGGGATGGGAACGACACTATTTTCGGCGGGGCTACGCAGACCGACCCCTCTGACGCTGCCGATACCATCTGGGGCAGTGAAGGCAATGACCTGATCTATGCCAATGGCGGCAATGACGTCGCCTATGGGAATAATGGCAGCGATGTGATTTATGGTGGCGATGGAAATGACACCATCTATGGCGGTTCAAGTGCCAACGACCCTAACGACCAGGGTGATACGATTGATGGCAATAGTGGCAATGACGTTATTTATGGCAATAGCGGCAATGACATTATCACTAACACCAGCGGCGCGGATATCATTTACGGCGGTCAGGGGAATGACACGATTACCGGCAGTAACGATGGAGAAGCTATTTATGGTAACGGGGGAAACGATAACATCCAGGGAAGCGGTGGCAATGATACAATCTATGGTGGCGATACGACCACTGATCCCTATGACAGCAGTGACACGATCAATAGCGGTGATGGGAATGATATAATCTATGCCAATGGCGGAAATGATATCATTACTAACACGAGTGGATCGGATATATTCTATGGCGGTGATGGCAACGATACCATCACTGGCAGTAATGACAGTGAATGGTTTGAAGGAGGTAGCGGCGCCGACCATATGACTGGCAATGGTGGTACGGATACGGCTTCTTATGCGACCGCTCCTGGCAGTGTTACGGTTAATCTCACCTCCGGCGGCACTGCAGGCGACGCAAGCGGTGACACGTACAGTGGCATCGAAAATGTGCTGGGAAGTGGCTATAACGACCCCATCACGGGTGACAGCGGCAATAATATCCTCGATGGCAACAATGGTAATGATACGTTAGACGGTGGACAGGGAGCCGACACCCTGCAAGGTGGTACGGGCGATGATTTAACAAGCTATGGCTCGGTGCCTTATAACATTCAAGCTAACCTCAACACCGGCACGGCTTCTGATGGTGACGTTTACTATAGTATCGAGGGCTTGCAAGGTTCCAACTATAACGACACGCTCACCGGCAATAGCGGCAACAATACCCTGCTTGGTGGCAGTGGTAATGATACGGTCTATGGCGCAGGCGGCAGCGATACCGTATCGGGGGATGCTGGAGACGACCTGCTCTATGGCGGTTCCAGTGCTAATGACCTAACAGATGTAGCAGATTCCATGTCTGGGGGTTCCGGGAATGACCTTATATATGGTAATGGCGGCAATGACTTGATCCATGGCGATAGCGGTATGGATACGCTCTATGGCGGCCAGGGTAACGATACCGTGGTAGGTGGCTCTAGTGATTATGACCCCACTGACCAGGCGGATGTTATCGACGGTAATGAAGGCGATGATGTGGTGTTCGGCAATGGCGGTGATGACATTATCCGTAATTTAAGTGGCGGGAAAGATACCATCTATGGCGGCGAAGGTAATGATTCCATTGCGGGTGGCGCAGATAGCGAAGTCATTTATGGCAATGCTGGCAGTGATAATATCCAGGGCGGGGCGAGCAACGATACGCTCTATGGTGGTAGCGCTGACACCGACCCCACAGATGCAGCCGATACCATCGAGAGCGGTGAAGGTGACGATGTTGTGTACGGTAATGGCGGGGCAGATATGCTTAGCAACATTGGCGGCGGTAAAGATACCATCTATGGCGGTACGGGCAATGACTCTATCACTGGCGGGCCGGATGCGGAACTCCTCTATGGTAACGAAGGCAGCGATACGCTGACGGGTGGTGGCGGCGATGACACGTTTGTGATTACCAAGAACAGTGGTGATGCGGATGTGATTACTGATTTTAATCTGGCTGCCACCTTTGAGAAGATCGACGTGCGCCAGTTTGATACGGTGAATGTGTTCTCTGACCTGACGATTAGCCAGAATGCGGATGGTTCCGCAACTGTAAGTCTGGGGAATGACCAAACCATCCAGCTCACTAATACTAATGCAAGTGCTCTTTCTTCCAAAGATTTTCTTGGTAGTTGGAGTAGCAGTAAATCCATCAACATCTATAATATCGGCCAGCTTTATGACCAGGTAAAAGGGGCGGATGGTGCTATTCCTGATTATGTAATGGATAAAATCAGTCATTACACCATTACAGATTTTGACAATAGCAATCCAGGCAATACCGACCTGTATAAGGCTTTCAATTTAATCGATATCTCACGCTTTAACGTTGGCAGCCTGAGCATAACCACCCAGAACGGCTCGGCAGTAGTGGATTTAGGCGCTGGCAGGTCATTGACGATTGAAGGGGTGACGGCGGACAAGCTAAGTGCAAGTAACTTCATCCTGAATAATTCAGATACGGCACTTGCGCAGGTGCAACAAACGTTGCTCCAGGATTGGCGGGCAACAGATGAGGTGAAGATGGGCACCAGCGTAGGTGGCCAGGCTATTACTCATACGGATGGGGATGTTTCTTACGCTACCAATCCTACCAGCTTCCATTTCGTTAATAGTACACTTGGTACCCCCAATACTTCCCTGCAAATGTTCACCATAGAGCAAGCAGCAGATAAGGCACAGGTGCTGGCAGGGTTTAACCCCAAGAGCCCGTATGACATTATCGACCTCTCCAAGCTGGGCATCAGCAGCTTCGATGCGCTCGGTTTCAAGCAGGTGGGAAGTGACGCAGTAGTGAATGTGGGGAGCGGGCAATCGCTGATATTGCCGGGTGTGGATGTAAGTGCGCTGAAGGCTACGAATTTTTCGGGGTTTGCGGGAGAGCCATCTACCATTAAACTTTATCATCTTTCTGCAAACAGTACAGTGACAGAGAATCAACAGGTGTTGGCGGATTTTGATCCAACTGATAGCAATCAGTACATTGATATTAGTAGATATTATGGCAGTGATAACTTGATTGGGGGCACTGGAAGCGATACGATAGTGGGAGGAATTAGCGGTAATTCTACTCCACATATGGGGGTTGTTCTTGCATTCACTGGAAAGGATACCGTTCTTGACCTAGGAGATGGAAAGTTAATCACCATACCTAATGCCACTCTCGATCAGGTAGGTGGGAAGGTTATTACGGGATATGATTCAGACAAATCGGATAATGTACATACGGTTGCCAATACTTGGAATGGAGTGAAGGCAGATCTTAATTATGGGAAAGATTTATTTTTAGGTCTAGGGGCAATATCTCCTGCAACAGGATTCGCTATAAGTGGAGCTATAGCGGGCACTGATTACGGCATAAAACGATTGGATAGCTCTACTTCTACAGCTGATGATACTGCTTCTGAAAGTTTCTGGGGGAAAATTTTAGAAGCTACTGCTGCTACTGGCGCAGCCATTGTTGTAAATACTGTAGGAACAGGACAATTAAGCCAATTAACAGTTAAGCTTCTAGAAGGGCCCGCACATTTAAAAGTAGCAGCGGTGTTATATATTACTGGTAGGGCTATAGTAACACAACTTTCTTTTGATGCCGGGACCGAAACGAAACAGCTTATACATGATTTGTTGACACCTGTATCTAATAGTGAAATTGATTATTCGAAGGAATTTGTACGCCCACCAGAGTATAGCGAAGATGATTTTAAATTTCTGAAGGAAACATTTAAAAATGAAAAAATGGATGGAACTATTCAAGTTGGTTATAAAGGCAATTTATATCAACTGGAATACAAAGAAGGTTCTGATGGGAACCCTAAGATTTTTCTTTATAACGATTCCTCAGAGCATATGGGAGTCCCTGACGAATTGGGAGGGATGGAAACAGTCTCTCCTGTTGGCTCCCTTTTTCTTCCTGTTCTTTCTACTGAAGGATTGCCAGTCGGATCATACTTCCAAGACACATCGGGCGAGCTCTGGCTTAAAACCGGGGTTGGAACGTTTAAAGTAACCGACAACGACACCGATTATACCCCTCCAACCGGCGCCTACATTCTAGATAATACTGACGGTGATCTTACCTCTTACCTGAAAGATACCATGCAAGAAGGCGCTTACCGGATGGTTGGTGATACGCTTTACCAGAAGGTGGATGGTGATCTGCAGCCTATTGCTATTCCTAAATATATCCCGCAAGGTGAAACCAGTATCAATTTTGTAGCCCCTACAGTTACCAGCCTTTCCAGCCTCATTGAGGGTACGGTGGCAGGTATTATAAATGATATATCCAGTGGTTTTCATGGCGAAGGAAGCGGTACGCTTGCTTCCCTGCTTGCAGATGTGGTACTGGGTGACCGCCCGGATGAAGCCGTCATTAAGCTAGCGGAAAGTATCGGTACTACCTTAGTGGGTAAGTTAACGCTTGCTGTTGCAGGGGTGGATACCCATACGGCAAGTATCGTTGCCAGTGACCCATCCCTTGCTGCTGCATTTCATGCAGGCGTACAGAGCTTTGCCTTGTCTCTTGCTATTGACCTGGCAGGGAAAGCGATAACTGGCCAGTTAGATGTTGACCATGTGGGGGATGAAGTAGCCTATTTTATGGTCAATTATGGAGTGGGTGCAGGTGTTGGCGCAGGGCTGGCAGCTGGAGCTGCTACGTTATTCCCTACGGCAGCTGCTGAAGCTTCGATCCTAGCAGCCGAAGCATCTTCTACTGTTGCCTATAGTACTGCGTATGCAGCAGCTATTGAAGCAGGGGCTACGACTACTGCTGCCACGGCCACTGCATCTGCTGCGGCTACAACAGCCTATGCAACAGGGACGGCCACTACTGCCTCATTTGGTAGCATTCTTTCTCTTGCAGCAGGCGGTCCTGCTACTGCACTAGGAGGCTTGCTGGCCGTAGCAGGTCCTGCACTCGTTATTGTCGCCACTGCCCTTATCGTTCATCAGTTTCAAGACCAAATCGATGACGCCATTGAAACCGTCAAAGACTTCCTCCACGACCCCGCAGGCACCGTCTTCGGCCACTCCTGGACAAGCTTCACGGGTACCGACCAATCCGAAATCATGCGGAGTGATTCCGACAAGCAAGTGGTCGCATTGCAAGGTGGGAATGACGCCTATTTTGGCTATAATGCCTGGAATGTGGCCTTTGGCGGTAGCGGCAATGATGTTATGTTTGGCGGCAATGGATCACGTCCCAATGAACTTTACGGCAATGACGGGGATGATTATTTAAAGGGCGGCAATGGCGGCGGCAATAATATCCTGGTGGGGAATGCCGGAAGTGATTACATCGTGGGTGGCAGCCAGGCGGATGCAATTTATGGGCAAAATCGCCCGAACGACCCGTATGCTCAAAGCAGTACAAATGCTGACGGAAATGATACGCTGATTGGTGGCCATGGGGTGGATATTGTTTCAGGCGGGGATGGGAACGACCTGATTTATGGCGGTACGGGTGAGAGTGACCCAACCGACAGCGGTGATCTCATTTATGGCGGTGCAGGCGCTGATACCATTTACGGCAATGGCGGCAATGATACAATCTATGCCGGAGGTGATAATGATAAAGTGTATGGCGGCGAAGGCGATGACCATATTTATGTGAATGAGGGAAACAATAGCCTGACAGGCGGCACAGGTAGCGACCATTTCTATGTGGATGCCAAGGCGGGCACAACGGATGTGATTACTGATCTTGAGGTACACAACACAGGTGAGAAAATCGTTCTCACTTCGATTGGCGCAGTACAGAATTTCTCCGATTTAAGCATTAGCCAGCAGGGCGCGAATACGGTGATAGTGCTGCCTACCGGCCAGCAGTTGGTGCTGGATAACGTGACAGCAGAGGGTATTACCGGCAGTAATTTCCTCACGGTCAGCAGCCATGCGCTGAGCGGTGGAAGTTCGGTGGGAGGTACGGATCACGGTCCGCTGGTGAGTGATACAAAATGGGTACGGGGTGAACAGCCAACGGAACTTACCTATTCGTTTGATAGCAGTACCGTACAGTACCATGTGGATACAGAGTTGGATGATGTTTCCAACCAGCAGAAAGATGCGGTTATAGCAGCACTCAATGCCTGGAGCAGGGTAGCGGGTGTGGTGTTTACGGAGCAGAATGATAATACGGCTGTGCCTGATATCAGTATTGCTAGCGGAACACCTATTGAAGAGTCAGAAGAAACGGAAGGGCTGGCGCTGAATTTCGTGACGCTGGATACCCATGAAATCCAGCATAGTGATGTCTTTCTTACCCCCGCACCGGAGAATACGACCGCAGAGGATAACTATACGGCACTGCATGAAGCAGGCCACGCGCTGGGGCTTGGCCATAATGAAACGGATAACCCCGATGCCAGTGTGATGAATGAGCAGGTACCGGGCGAGCTCCCTACCGGGCTACTTTATAATGATATTGCTGCGATCCAGGAACTGTATGGTGCAAACCACGACACTAACAGCGGAGATGATACCTACAAAGTCGGTTCTGCGTATGAAAAGCAGGCACTGTGGGATGGTGCAGGCAATGACACCATTGATACGACATCTGTTACCACTGATGTTACGGTAGATTTAAACGAAGGGCTGGAACACGTCACCCGTGCAGGGAATGCAACGCTGTGGATGGCAGCGGGCAGCAATATCGAAAATGCTATCACAGGCAGTGGCAATGACAGCTTACAAGGCAACAGTTTAAATAACAGCCTTGCGGGTGGCGATGGTGATGACACCTTTTATAGTAGCGCTGGGGAAGATACCCTGGATGGCGGCACGGGCAACGATACGCTGATATTTACGGAGTCAGGCAATCTGACAAGCGCCCTAGCGCATGTATCGGGCATTGAAACTCTCAACCTGGCTTCAGACGATAATACGCTTGATATAACCGACACATTGGTCAGCTCTACAACCAATAATACTCTTACCGTGAATGGTAGTACGGCTACTATCCTTAATGCCAGCGGCCTGGTCAGTGTAGGCAACAAGATATTCTTCGCCGGTGGCGTGGGGAATGATTCGGTTACAGGTGGGGCTGGCAACGATACCATTGTGGCTGCTGAGGGGAATGATACACTCAGTGGCGGTAGTGGAGATGATTCCTTGGATGGTGGCGCCGGGGATGATGTATTTATTAGCAGCATGCTTGAACTTAGTAGCAATGATACGATTATAGGCGGGGACGGCAATGATACGTTGGTGTTAACGGATGAAGGCACTCTAACAGCCGAAGCCTTCGACCATGTATCAGGCATTGAGAAAATAGTGCTGGCAGTAGGTGATACCATGCTGTCTATCAAGGATTCGCTGTTCAGTATGGCAGGGTCATTGCTTACCATCGAAGGGAGTGGCAATGACACGATTGATGCAGGCCAGCTGGTAATGGTTGGTAATAAAATCTATTTTGCCGGCAGTAGTGGTAATGATTTGGTTACGGGTGGCGCAGGAAATGATAGCATCATTGCCGAAGATGGGAATGATACGCTTGTTGGTGGCAGTGGGGATGATTCCTTGGATGGTGGAGCAGGTAATGACAGTTTTTCCACTTCTATAGCTAACCTTGATTCATATGATACGGTAACGGGTGGTACAGGTACAGATACTCTTACCTTTACTGATGCGGGCACGATTAATGCTTCTGCTTTTGACCATGTAAGTAGGATTGAAACAATCAGTCTGGCTTCTGGCAACAACATTCTTACAGTTACTGATGCTTTGGTTGGCTCGGCAGCAAACAGCACTCTCAGCATTACTGGTGGTACAACCAGTACGGTTGACGCATCACAGGTAATGTCAGGCCATGCGGTTAATATTACCGGCAGCAGTGCTAACGATAGTTTTACCGGGGGCTCAGGCAATGATACCCTTCTCTCTGGCGATGGGAATGATACAATTAGCAGTGGCAGTGGAGATGACTCTGTAGACGCAGGAGTAGGCAATGATAGTTTCTCCACTTCCATAACCGACCTTGATTCTCATGATACGGTGGTGGGCGGCACAGGCAGCGACACTCTTACCTTTACCGATGCAGGTACGATTAATGCCTCTAGCTTTGATCATGTATCGGGCATTGAGACTATCACATTAGCTTCAGGCACGAATACACTCACCGTAACCGATGCATTAGCCGGATCAGCTACAGGCACTACGCTTAACATAAGCGGTGGCACTGCCAGCAGCATTGATGCATCACAACTTGGCGCGGGCCATAGCGTGAATATCACGGGCGGTAGTGGTGGTGACAATCTTACAGGAGGTGCGGGAAATGATACTCTTTCAGCAGGTGATGGAAACGATACGCTCACTGGCGGCAGTGGGGATGATTCCTCAGATGGCGGAGCAGGAAACGACAGTTTTTCCACTTCCATAGCCGACCTTGATTCTCACGATACGGTAACGGGTGGTACAGGCAATGACACTCTTACCTTTACCGATGCAGGTACGATTGATGCCTCTAGCTTTGACCATGTATCCGGTATTGAGACTATTAGCTTAGCAAGTGGTACAAATACCATAACCATTACCGATGCACTGGTAGCTTCTTCTGCAAATAGCACCCTCAGCATTAGTGGGGGCACTGCCAACACGATTGATGCATCACAGCTAGCATCAGGCCATGCGGTCAATATTACTGGCAGCAGTGGTAATGATAATCTCACCGGAGGCGCAGGAAATGACACGATTTTAGCAGATGGTGGGAACGATACCCTCACTGGTAGTAGCGGTGATGATTCCTTAGATGGCGGTGCTGGGGATGATGTTTTCTATACTAGCACTCAGAACCTAAATTCTCATGATACGATTATCGGCGGGGATGGGAATGATACACTGGTATTTACTGACAATGGTACGATTACGGCCGATATGTTCGCGCATATCTCCGGCATTGAACATATCATCCTGGCTAGTGGCGCAAATACACTCACCATTCCTGATGCGTTAGTCGGTTCGGCTACTGATACAACTCTTATCATCAGTGGCGGTAGTGGTAATGACGTTATTATAGGCGGCAATAGCAATGACACGCTGCTCTCTGGCGATGGAAATGATACACTTAGCAGTGGCAGTGGGGATGACTCTGTAGACGCAGGAGCAGGGAATGATAGCTTATCTACTTCCATAGCTAACCTTGAGTCTCACGATACGGTAACGGGTGGCACAGGCAGCGATACTCTCACCTTTACCGATGCGGGCACGATTAATGCCTCTAGCTTCGGCCATGTCTCCGGCATTGAAAATATCACCTTAGCAAGTGGCACAAATACACTCACCGTAACCGATGCATTAGCCGGTTCAGCCACAGGCGGCACGCTTAACATAAGTGGTGGTACCGTTAACAGTATTGATGCCTCACAGCTTACCACAAGCCATACTGTGAATATTACGGGCGGCAGTGGTGGCGATAGCCTTACAGGAGGTGCAGGGAATGATACCTTCTCAGCAGGTAATGGCAATGATACCGTCACCGGCGGATCGGGAAGTGACTCTTTAGATGGCGGTAGCGGCAATGACAGCTTCCATTATACCGCTAGTGAATGGGGTGGAGATAGTGCGGTAGTGGGCGGTGCTGGAAGTGACGCGGTACAGTTCACTGATACCGACACCACCATTACGGATAGCCAGTTTGCGCATGTGTCCGGTGTTGAAAATATAGAGTTCTATGGCACAGCAAACACGCATAGCATTACGCTTGGCAGCAATGCAGATGCAAACAGCCATGACCTGACGCTCAGTTACCAGCATGAACAAAGCGGCGATGTGACGCTGGATGCCTCAGCTCTTCATAGCAACCTCAATTTCACTTCAGGCAGCGGCAATGATGTTATCACAATGGGTTCCGGGAATGATAATGTAAGCGGAGGTGCGGGGAATGACAGTTTCACTACTTCCATAGCCAATCTTGACTCGCATGACACACTAGATGGCGGCGTAGGGTCGGATAGTCTTAACTTTACCGATGCTGGTACGGTTAACGCTTCTGCCTTTGACCATGTGTCTGGCATTGAGAATATCCATTTAGCCACAGGCAATAACACCCTTACCGTAACCGATAACCTGGTGGGAGGATCTTCCCTGAGTATCAGCGGCGGTACTGCAAATAGCATTAATGCCGAAGGGCTTGCCGCAAACCATACGGTCAGCATAAGTGGGGGCACGGGCAATGATAGCCTCATCGGCGGTGCGGGAAATGACACGCTTAAAGGTGGCAATGGCAACGATACCATCACAGGCGGGGAAGGCAACGACTCACTCCGGGGAGGTGCTGGAGCGGATTCTTTAAATGGCGGTGCGGGTAATGACGCAATCAATGGCGATAGCGGCAATGATACGCTGGTGGGTGGCGCTGGCAATGATACGGTGGTCGGTGGGCAGGGCATCAACCTCCTGCAGGGCAGTGAAGGCAACGATACGCTGGTCTATTCGGCAGATAGCCGGTTTGCTGCCGGGTTTGTCGCCTGGAATGTCGGCAGCCCGGATCATGTTATTAATGGTGAGACAATATCCGTCCAACCCAACCTGCAAAGCTATGATGTATTTGATGGTGGAACAGGCCAGGATAAAATCTTGCTGACGGATGATTCCGATGCCCTCTTCCTGGATGATGCCTTCACTCCGCAAGCCACGCCCGGTGCCCGTATTGTTGGGGTTGAAACCATCCAGGCCGGTGGCGGTAATGATGTGGTAGACCTGACCTCCAGGCTCTATAGCTACAGCAATGTCAGCATCAGTGGCGGGGCAGGTAATGACGTGCTCTGGGCCAGCAGCGGCAGTGACGTGCTCGATGGTGGCACCGGCAATGATAACTTAAATGGCGGCACAGGTGATGATACCTTAATTGGCGGTGCTGGCAATGACAGCCTGACCGGAAGCTGGGGTAAGGACATTTTTGTGATAGGCGTCCATGCAGGCGACCGTGACATCATCCGCGATTTTACCCTTGCTGATGATAAGATAGATATCTCCACCTTCAACACTCTAACGCAGTTCAGCATGCTGAATATTGCCTATAGCAGCAACAAGGCCGTGGTAAATTTGAGTACCGATCAATCGGTCACCCTACAGCAAATTGCCTCAGGCAGCTTAAATGCCGGGCACTTCATCCTGGCAACTGTGGGGTCAAGTGCGAATGACAGCGCTGCTTTTGCTACAGAAACAGTGGCGCCCCTTATGCCGGTCGGAATCACGGCACCAGTGGAAGAGGCAGTAGGGGCATAAAGAGAGCAGCTAACAGCGCTATTGCTCTGGGTATAAGATTTAGCCAGGTCAGTATCAGGATTTTTCTGCGCTGCCTTGACCAGTTCCAGCGTTTCCTGGGTGATGTTACTCATAAAAGTTCTCCTGTCGGTTTTAAATTTCCATTGTGGTTTAAGTAAGTTACTTATATTCTGCTTTTTTGACGTTAAGAGGGGTTAGGATGACTGCATCGCTTGGTACACTGAAGAAAGTTGAATTACGTAATATCTGGGCCAGAGAAGACCGTGACTTCACGCCATGGCTTGCGCGTGAGGAGCACTTAAAACTGCTGGCGGAAACCATTGGTATGGAGCTGGAGCTTGAAGCCCAGGAGAAAGATGTCGGGCCATTTTCAGCGGATATTTTGTGTAAAAATATTCATGAGGATTCCTGGGTAGTGATTGAAAATCAGATTGAGCGCACCGATCACACGCATCTTGGTCAACTCCTCACTTATGCCGCCGGATTACAAGCGGTTACTGTAGTATGGATAGCAGCCAAATTTACCGATGAGCACCGGGCAGCGCTTGATTGGCTGAATAGTATTACGGATGACCATTTCCGCTTTTTTGGCTTAGAAGTTGAGCTATGGCAGATCAATGATTCACTGCCTGCGCCGAAATTTAATATTGTTTCCAAGCCTAATAACTGGAGTAAAACCGTTTCCCAGGCAGCACAGCGTATCAGCCAGCAGGCCACAACTGAAACGCAACAACTGCAATATCGGTACTGGGAGAAGTTTGTAAAATTCCTTCAGGATTCTAATTCCAAACTCCGTTCACAAAGCCCACGCCCGCAGCATTGGCAGATTTTCACGATTGGTCGTAGCGGGATTGATATTTCTACTACCCTAAACACCCGTGAGAACCGTATTGGTGTCGAATTGTCGCTTTCTCATCCGCAATATTCCAAGGCGTTTTTCCATCTGCTTGCCCGTGATAAGGATCGTATCGAGCAAGAACTGGGAACAGCGCTTGAGTGGCAAGAGCTACCGGAGAAAACAACATCACGGATTGTGCTTTATAAGAATTTTGCTCCTACCAATGAAGCTGAGTGGTCTGTTCAACATCAGTGGCTTAAGGAAACAGTTGAGGCCTTTGACCGGGTATTCAGGAATAGGGTTAAGAATTTGAACCCTGACGAATGGATAATGGAAGAAGCCGCGTAATTTTTAGTACACGATAGGCTTTCCATTGCCTCTACGCATAAGAAGCCATTACGTGAGCGGGCGGCACCTTCCTTATTGAACTTGATATAGCCTTTAGTAGTCAGCACATCGATGCGGTCACGGATGGCATGCTGCCCACCTAACCCCCCTTTGTTCTCAAACGCCTGACAGAATTGGTTGATAGTGTAGAGTCTCCACACGTTCCTGCAGGAAGAACATCATGGCGCTGTTATCATTTTCGTTGCCGTTTTCTCCGGCATCAAACAGGTTGCGTAGCGGGTCGATAGCAATAATATTTACTTCTTCCAGCTTGAAGAAGCTTTGAATGCTATCACGCACCTGGATAACACCATGCTCATCAAGCAGCATACGTATCTGCGGAGTGATAACCAGATTCTTGCGCACTAGTGGCAGCAGATTTGGCTCAAAGTTCAGTTGTTTCAGCCGTTCCCGCAGATAGTGATAACCAATCTCTGCCTGAAGATAATAAATCTTGAGTGGTTTGGCAGGTATCATGCCAAGAAAGGGAATACCGGCAGCCATATAGGCCATCCATGCCAGCAATAGGTCTGTTTTTCCTACCTTGGGGGCACCACCAAACACCAGCAGCCCACCCGGTGTTAAAATACGGGGAGCGATAATATCATCCGGCATAGGAGAGTTGTCATCAAGGAGATGAGCAACCGTAAATGCAGGAATGGGAGTCAGTACAGGTACGGGAATTTTGCCAGAAGAGGCCAGGAATACGGTGATATCTACGTGTTCACTTACTGCATCAGCTGCATCCCATTTAGCAGCTTTATCGGTAGGAATGGTGAGGATAGCAAGAGAAACAACGCCAGATGACCGAAGGAATGCAGCCACTGATTCCGCATATTTTCTTCCTGGCTCATCGTTATCCGGCCAGATCAGCACATGCTTGCCCTGAAGTGGCGACCAGTCCGTTTTATCAATCGGCGCACTGGCTCCATTCATGG
>CAZXPG010000041.1:0-17856 GCA_964643145.1 uncultured Rickettsiales bacterium | reverse complement strand
TTACCAAAAATGCTATGCTAAACCAAACCGTTGCACTTCATCCTTGAAACCGCCCTTTGCTAAATTTCTAGATTCAATTGTTTATTCGGTAAAATAATGTCCATTAACGAGCCTACATATATTGGAGAAGTTGCATCTGTAACTGGTGGCGTAATTCGCGTCCGAATGAGAACTGATATGCCATCAACCTTAATCATGGTTGAGGGTGACTCTTATAGAGTTGGACAAGTAGGCGCTTTTTTTAGACTGCCACTTGGATACTCACAGCTATATGCGATCTGTACACAAGTTGGTGCTGACGCAGCTCCTCCAGCATTACAGAATCAAAATCAATCAAGTTTCTCAGTAGATGATATTGCTACTTCTGGCTTTAGATGGATGACCATTGTTCTGTTCGGTGAATCATTGGGTAATAAGTTTGAAAGAGGTGTCGGTCAGTACCCAACGATTGTCCCATGATCGATGGAGGCGTTAGTGCCTTCGATGTGTTTTACCAGCACTTCACCATCGCGGAACCAGTGCCGAGCCAGCAGGCGCAGCATGTGATTCCAATGGCTTTCCCATGTCACTTCCGGAAAACGTACCCATTCCTCCCATAGCTCCATCAGCTGATCGTTAACCGCTTTAGCCAGATCTCCGTTTTTCAGTTTGACTTGCGGTTCGACTGCTACGCCTCGGCCCACCACGTTATTGACCAGCACATCCAGCACCCCACCGGCCAGATCGTGGTTTTCGTCCAGGTGACGGGCCTGCAGGCGCAAAGATTCACCGGCACGCTCTACAATAGCGTCGCCGGAGCCTGAATCGGTTTTGATTTTACGCAGGCGCGAAGGCTGCGCGGCTTCATAGGCACGCTGGGCTTTAAGCACTTTGCGTGCTGTATCACGGCGCAGCGCTGCCTCCGGTGAGATAATCTCAATCGTTTTGTCTATAATATTAATAGCCATCGCTAAAATCCGCTAATGCTGCTTGTTGATTTTGCTGGACGGTCTGCGCGAAGGCAGCCACCCGACGTTCCCAATATTGAATCTGCTCTCTGATCTCTTTGGCATTTGCCAATGTCAGCGAGCGCCCGTTCATCGTGTAGCTTTGACCCTTTGCTACGGCGAGATCGGCAGCAATCCACGCATCGAGCGCGGCCTGCGCCTGTGTTGCAGTGATGCTCATACCAGACCCTCCTTTTTCGCTAACCACATGGGCATGCAGATAGCATCGTTCATTTTGGTTGTGTGTTGGCGGGACAGGAAAATCTCCTTGTCCTTAATCTTCACCAAGTGCGCCCGTAGCGTTCCATTCAGGAATTCACACGGAATCTTGATGGTGCTGTAGTCGCGTTTAGATTTGCGGCTCATGCAGTTACCTCGTCATTGAATTAAGAATTGCTTGCCCGATCACTTCGGGAATCTGCGGCACTACGGAGTTTCCGAGTGCCTTAAGTCTGTCCACCCGCGTGGAAAACCCATCATCGCCTCTACAAATGATGGGTTGGGGTAGCTCATCGTAATGTCCGTTCCAGAAGGGTGTAAAAATGTGGTCAGTCGGCTGTAATCGGCTTTCTGTCCGCTTGATGCTCCTTTCCAGTCTCTGCTGGTGGGTGTTGGCATCATCAGCGCTCTGTAAAGGAGCGCATCCGTAATCGAAAACTGCCTGCCGTGGCCTTCCTTGTTCCTCCGCTTGTAAAGCGGCTGTTTCTTCGCCACCAACTCCATCACCACTTCCGGCCTGCTGCGTTGCACCGCTGTTACGGTGGGCAACAATCCAAATCCGGTCTCGTCGGTGGGGCGCTCGGATGGCACAAGCTGGAATAATAAATGGCTGCACGGTGTACCCGTGAGGGGGACGGCTCCGGAGTACCTGTGACTAATCCACTGGATTCAGCCAGGTCTAGCGGCGTTTGAAACGGTTGATATAGAAGGCAAGATTTCGTGCGAATTCGATTCCGAATCGTTCGCGCACAGTCGTCTGCATGATGGCATCGTTTTCTTTCTGTCGGAACAACTGCATGATGCCAGGGCCGTACAACAGTTTGAGCGGTTTACGCTTCTTGCTTTTGCGGATGTAAACCGTTGTTTTGCTGTCGCCCGTTCTGCGCGGGGCGATGAAGGCATCGGTCAACGTCCGTGTCTTGCCGTACACTTTCGCTTTGACCAGCCCACGCTTACCACCTGGTTGTTGGGTTGGCTTCTTGCTGCCGACCACAAACTCAATCAACTGCAGCGCACGGTCGCGTGCCACCAGCGTTACCCACAACCGTTTGAACGTAGCACGCTGCGTTTCGATCCGGCGTTTGACAGCAGCCTGCCTGCTGTTCATCTGCGGCGCGATGTGTCTGGCGCTTGCCACCTTTGCGCTCTCGGCCACACGGTTGAGGGTGCGGATCGTTGCTTGCGGAGCGACCTTGGTTTCAAGGGCATTCAGCTGACGCTTCAGCTTCTTCAGGTCGTGCTGTATGGTTACGTCAAAGGGCATTACACTGCGATCCCGTTTGCAGTTTGCTGAATATCCAGGGTGGTATCTGCTACCGCCTGTTTGAGTTCTTCGATTAGCTCCAGTGCTTCTTTGGGATGTAAAGCAATCTGAAAATCCTTTCTGCCCAGCCCACCTTCTTCGCTTTCAATCCCGATCTGATGGGTGAGATAAATTCCTTTGCCGTTGTAGTAGGCATGCATATCATCATTGTAATGTTCGCCTGTTCCGAATATTGTGATTTCGGCCATGGTTGCCTCCTTGTGGTTTAAGCTGCTAAATTACGAGCGGGGGATTTTGACAAAAACTTTTTTAGAGGAAGCTGTAAAATCAACAGCTTATGCTCGACAGAGGTTCTGAACTTGTCTACCATGGGCCACCATTTTTGGGTCTCCACCAAATTCGGGGACACGTCTTACTTCCTATCATCCACATAAAATCGGATGGCATTGCTGTCATAGCCTTTATCTGCCAGCAGGTATTCGGCACTTATCCCTTCGATCAGGCGACTTGCCTGAGAGCAATCTGCTGCTGTACCTTCTGTAATAATAGCCCTGATCGGCATACCATGCGCATCCACGGCAAGATGCAGCTTTGTGTTGAGCCCCCTTTTGAGCGACTCATATCCTGATTTCCTCCTTTCGCGCCTGCGGCGTGCGGATGCACCTTGCAATGCGAGGCGTCAATCATCAGCCATTCATAATCAGGAGTATCTATCAGAATTTCCAGCAACTTCTCCCACACACCTTTATCACGCCAGCGTAGAAAACGGCGGTGCGTGTAACTCCAGCCCGCTAAATCCGGTGGTAAATCACGCCACGGTGCACTCGTGCGCATAATCCAGAATACTGCGTTGATACATGTTCTGTTGTCTTTCCTGGCGGATACCACCCCAACTCCCTTTGCGCCCAGGCAAATGAGCTTCAAGAAGCCTCCAAACATGGTCAGAAATATCGTGTCGTCTATGTGCTGGTTGCATAATACCTCCTTTGTGCAAAGGCATCATAACATAACCATTATCTCGTGACTACACTATCTAACCTCAGTTTTGGATAAGCGTAGCTTATCCAAAACTGAGGTTACAGTTAGTATGTTTTGCAAGTGGCACCTTACTAAAAGCATTCGTGGAAATTAGTATCAGTATGCATGGATCCCGGCACTTCAGCCGAGATGACAACCAATGTTCCTGGGTATAGGTATAAAAAAAATCGATAGATTCTGTCAGTTATACTGCTCACAGTTCAAGAATTGGTTAGGTTGCAATGTAAGCAGACTATGCTTGAGTGCAAGCAATGCTGCATAATGCAGGAACGCAAAAATAAGGTCTATACTGAAACCACTCTTCAAGTGGCTTCAGTATATTGTAGTAGCACCTTAGTATCTTCGTGGTTCCTGTATTCCCTGTGTTGTTTGTTCCTGTTGCAATCGCTCAGTGAAAGAGCCCCCAGGCTGCCGCAGCTCTGCATTGTATAGATCAAGCCAATCTAGCTGCGTAACCTTCGACTCCAGCCATTTTTTAATCGGTGACATCTCCAGTAAATGCAGTGTGCGGGGCACGTCCACTCGCTCCACATCCACATAACACACTTCACAGGCGGAGGAAGGAAAGGATTGCACCGCCTGAAACCCTTCTCTTTCGGTTCTGCGGGCAACATCCTGGCAGAACGCCTGTGCCTTAGTACCATTTTCAAACAAGAAGCGTATTGTGCGCCGCTGTGAATCATACTCTACTCCAGGAATATAGATACCCACCTCACGGTTAGACGATAGTGCCCTGGTAAATTCTCCCTTCCCATCGTCACTGAGCAACAGCGATACGGCATGATACAGTGCTAATGCATTTGCATGAACATTGAGGACGTTGTCAGAGGAAAAATAGGCTCTCTGACCTATAGCCAAAAGGGCAGCATCAAATTTTCCGGCTGTCTCGTTATCAGTGAATGTGAAAAAAATAGTATCCATCTGATTTTCACACCATACCTGAATAACAGAAGGTGTGAATTGCTGATTGTTATTGGAGGATATATGCTCCTGACACACATCATTTCTCCGTATATGCTGTTCTTGCAACTGCTCAAAAATATTAGCTAGCTCAGCTTTTTTTGCCTTTCCCATGCGCGGAGATGTATGCGCTTGCAGTGCCTCTATTGGCCCCTGCACCATAAGGAAGGGATCGGCACGAATGCTGCTCAATGTTCTATTTTGATCTCTAGCAATCAGATCGGCTTGGAAAGCACCTGCCATTGCGGCATTATGGCAGTAGTTGAAGGTAAGTTCAGCGATATTATTGCCTAAATAGCAAAATTGTACGCTGTCAGGTGTAAATTTCTCTGGCATTCTACGGGTCTCGTTGTTAAGGATTAATGTATTATACTGCTCACAGTTGGCGGTTTCAAGAATTGGTTAGGTTGCAATGTGAGCAGACTATACTTGAGTGCAAGCAATGCTGCATATTGCAGGAACGCAAAAATAAGGACTATACTGAAACCACTCTTCACGTGGTTTCAGTATAGTTAACCTCAGTTTTGGATAAGCTACGCTTATCCAAAACTGAGGTTATTTATGCCCTACGCAACATAATACTTAGCAAAAACGCTATCAGCGCAACCACCACAATTGACGGGCCAGAGGGTGTATCCCATCTGAGCGAGGCAGCAAGACCGGCCAGCACCGATAGCCCCCCTATGCCCATAGCACACACCGCCATCTGTTCGGGTGTGGCAGCAAAACGCCGGGCCGAAGCCGCAGGCACAATCAACAAGGCCGTTACCAGCAATATCCCCACCAGCTTGATTGAAAGTGCCACCAACAGGGCAACCAGCAGCATAAATTGCATCTCCACCCAGCCTACCCGCACCCCTTCCACTTGTGCCACATCCTTATGGATGGTGGCAAGCAGCAACCGCCCCCAGATAACACGCAACCAGCATAGCACTACCACCATACCCGCATAGATCAGCATAATATCCTGCGTACTAATGGCAAGTATATCGCCAAATAAATAGGCCATCATATCCACCCGCACATCCTTGACAAACGACATCAGCACCAGCCCCACCGCCAACCCGCTATGGGCAAGAATGGCCAGCGCCGTATCGCTGGTGAGGCTCTGGCGTTTCTGTAACACGAGCAGCAACACCGCAAATAGGGCTGCAACCACAAGAATGGAGAACGTCATATTAAGGGATAATACCAGCCCCATCACCACGCCAAGCAGGGCAAAATGGGAGAGCGCATCGCCAAAATACGCCATGCGCTTCCAGACGATAAAACACCCAAGCGGCCCGGCCATCAACGCCACCCCCACACCGCCAATCATCGCCCGAATAAGAAAATCATGCATATGGATCCTTTTAGAGTCTAGAGTCCCCTAATCATGCCTATGGTCGTGGTGGTGGGCGTAGATACCGATTGAGCCTGCGGCTTCCAGCCCAAATAGTGCCAGATAGGCCGGATGTTTGCTGACATCTTCCGGTGAGCCCTCACAACAGATATGATGGTTAATACAGAGCACATGATCTGTGGTTTTCATTACCATATGCAGATCATGTGAAATCATTAATATTGCGGTACGGTAGCAGCTGCGTATATGCTCAATTCGCTGGTAGAATTCGGCCTGCCCCTGCACATCCACCCCCTGCACCGGCTCATCCAGCACTAACAGTTCCGGCATGGGAAGTAGTGCACGGGCAAGCAACACACGCTGCATTTCGCCACCCGACATAGCATGGATCTGGCTGTGGAGCACATGTTGTATCCCCACCTCTTCCACCACCTGCTGGAAACGCGCTTCATCTACGCCCCTCCTCACCGGATGAAGGCGCAAGAACCGCTCTACGGTCAGCGGCAGCGTGTGTTCAATAACCAGCTTTTGTGGCATATAGCCAACCCTCACCCCAGGCACAAGCAGCACCTTGCCGCTATCTGGAGCCTGTAGCTTCAGCGCAATACGGGAAAGGGTGGTTTTGCCGCTGCCATTGGGCCCAATAATGGTCATAATCTCGCCGCGGCTGAGCGTGAAGGAAATATCGCTCAGTATTTGACGCTGGCCAAAAGATAGATTAACCTGCTGCACCTCAAGCACTGTATTACTGTTCATTAATTATCCTAAGTTTCCTGCTAGTATGCGCCTGTTACTACTATTATTTCCCCTGTTCTTTGCCTTCCCTGCCCTGGCAGCTCCACAGATTATCGTCACGATTCCGCCTGTATATGCCCTGATTAGCGGTGTCACGGAAGGCATAACCGAACCCACCCTGCTGATTAGCAATCACGCTTCACCTTATACTTACTCGCTTCCTCCAGTGGATGCAAAGAAATTACGCGAGGCCGACGTGGTATTTCTGGTGAGCCGCCGGTTTGAGCGCTTTCTGGAACGCCCCCTAAAAGCTAACCATAAGGCCAGAGCCACCGTGATTGAACTAGCAAAAGCCGAGGGCATGGCCTTGCTGCCATTACGAGGCAAAAGCGATAGCAGCCTTGACCCTTATCTCTGGCTTAATCCGCAAAATGCGATGGTGATTATACGCACCGCACAGGAGACACTTTCCCGTATTGACCCTGCCAATGCCGCCCGTTATACTGCCAATGCTGAACAATTACTGGACAGCTTAAAACAGCTTGATAACGAGCTTACCAACCGCCTTGCTCCCTATAGCGACGTGTCGTATCTTGTCACTAGTGACTATTACCAGTATTTTGAGAAACACTACCACCTTAACGGATTAGGCGAAGCCCCCATCAACATACAGCAAGAACCAGACAGCACAGCACTCACAATGCTGCAACACAGCCTCACCCGTAATAATGTGGTGTGCCTGTTTGCTGCGCCTGGAGATACATCAGAGATTCTTGCCCGTATCAGTGAACTCACCCATGTAGGAACGGGCACGCTGGACGCCTTTGGCGAGAATGCGCCAGATGCTAGTGCCTATTTCACCCTGATGCAACGGCTTAGCCAGTCCATTACCACCTGTTTTGACCAAAAACGCAGCTTGATGTCGTAGCGTGAAGATGGTAAAGTGCCATACCCTCACCCTATATCCCTTTCCCAAAGGGAGAGGGATATATACTTCATTTTTAAGGAAAAATTATGCCCAGTTTTGATGTTGTTTCAAAAACCGACCTTCAGGAAGTGGATAATGCGCTGCATTCTGTCACACGGGAAATCGGCACACGCTATGATTTTAAAAGCAGCAAAGCCGCAATTGAACGGAAAGACCAGGAAATTACCATCATTGCCGACGATAATTATAAGCTGGAAGCCATACAGGATATGCTGAAAGTGCATATCACCCGCCGCCAGCTTGATAGCAAAGCTCTTGATTTTGGCACAGCACAGAAAGCTTCCGGTAACACACTCCGGCAAATAGTTACCATCAAGCAGGGGGTAGATAGTGAAATTGCCAAGAAAATCGTGAAGGAACTGAAAGCCGAGAAGCTGAAAGTACAAGCCTCTATCCGTGGCGATGAATTGCGCGTGGAAGGAAAAAAGCGTGATGACTTGCAAGAAGCTATCGCCTTCATCAAACGGATGGATTTACCCCTGCCGCTGCAATATACTAATTTCCGAGAGTAGGGGAGCCGCTTCCCTACTCAAATACCCGCGTTTCTTTCGGGCGCACATACACTTCATCGTTGCGCTGCAAGCTCATCGCCAGCACCGCATCATGGGAGATTTCGGCCTGGATAATAGCCCCATTCCGCCGTTCCAACTCCAACTTCACCAACGAACCGGCGGGATTAATATGCTGTACTGTGGCAACAATATATTCTTTATTATCAAGAGTCTTAGTCACTTCCATTTCATGTGGGCGGGCAAAAATAGTGACGGCCTTACCTTTCCTTCCCACCTTCTGCGCGGGTTTGGCAATAATTTTCTCAACAGGCGAAGATAAAGCGGGTGTCTCCTGGGCATTAAACTTTGGCAGCAAGCTTTGCAGTACGCTGGAAATCACCGGCTGTTTTGCTAACCAACTGCTTGGGGTTTTCGGCAAATTGACAACTGCAGCACTATTATTACTCACTTCATATTCAGTAATATGCGCCACCCCATCCTCCCCCATCCAGCCTTCAAAGGCATTGTAATTGCCTAGGAAATCATAGACAAACGCATTAGCAGGCTCGTTATAAACCTGCGCAGGCGTACCAATTTGTTCAACATTGCCATTACTCATTACCACTACGCGGTCGGCCACCTCCATAGCTTCTTCCTGGTCATGGGTAACGAAAATGCTGGTGAGATGAATCTCCTCATGCAACCGGCGCATCCAACGCCGCAGTTCCTTACGTACTTTAGCATCAAGCGCACCAAACGGCTCATCAAGCAGCAGCACTTTTGGCTCTACCGCCAAGGAACGTGCTAATGCCACACGCTGTCGCTGCCCGCCAGAAAGCTGAACAGGGTAACGGTCGTGCAGATGGTCAAGATGCACCAATTTCAACAAATGCATCACCTTATCACGTATCTCTATTGTGGAAAGACGCACTTCCTTCGGCTGCATCTTCAAGCCAAAAGCCACATTATTAAACACTGACATATGGCGGAACAGCGCGTAATGCTGGAACACAAACCCCACGCCACGCTCTTTCAGGCTGCGGCTTCCTGCCTCAATGCCATTAAAGAAAATACTGCCCTCATCAGGAAACTCAAGCCCCGCAATAATACGGAGCAGCGTGGTTTTTCCTGAACCGGAAGGGCCAAGCAGCGCGATTAATTCGCCCGAAGCAATATCCAGGTTGACATGGTCAAGGGCAGTAAATTCCTTGAATTTCTTATTAATGTTTCGGACTTGGATACTCATATTTTCCAGCACTAAAGGTTACGACCATTTATAGCCACCAACAAAGCTAATGCTTTGTTCCCACCAACTCATCGCGGTATTTCCATTCAATAACCGATTTGATCACTAATGTCACGAGTGCAAGCAGGGTGAGGATGGATGCAACAGCAAATGCTGCTACAAAATCATATTCATTATAAAGAATTTCCACATGCAGCGGTAGGGTGTTAGTCAGACCACGTATATGACCAGAAACCACTGATACCGCCCCAAACTCTCCCATCGCACGGGCATTACAGAGCAGCACCCCGTAAAGCAGCCCCCATTTGATATTAGGCAGAGTGACATAATAGAAGGTCTGGAACCCATTGGCACCAAGCAGGGTTGCAGCCTCTTCCTCGTCGGTTCCCTGCTCCTGCATGAGCGGAATAAGCTCACGCGCCACAAAGGGAAATGTTACAAACACCGTAGCAATCACCAGCCCAGGCACAGCAAACACAATCTGGATATCATACTCCAGCAGCCACCTCCCCAACACACTATGCGCGCCAAATAATAGAATGTAAATTAGCCCTGAAATCACTGGCGACACTGAAAACGGCAGGTCAATCAATGTCAGCAGCAAGTTCTTTCCCCGAAAGTCAAATTTTGTAATACACCAGGAGGCAGCCATGCCAAATACTATATTAAATGGCACAGCAATAGCCGCCACCAGCAATGTCAACTTCAGTGCGGCAACCGCATCAGGCTTAGTGAGTGCCCCCATATAGGCCTCTGCTCCCTCACGCAGTGCTTCTGTGAACACCACCACCAACGGCAATAATAGAAACACGGCAACAAAAAACAGTGCCAGTGCTATTAGGGCCCACTTGATGGCCACCGGTTCAGAAATCGGGGAAGTTTGGATTCTACTCTTCATATAATACTCAAACGGCTATTAGCGCTTATACCGCCCGCCACTCCATTTTTGCAGCATATTAATCACAAATAACAACAGGAATGATACTGTCAGCATCACCAGCGCAATGGCCGTCGCACCTGCGTAATCATATTGTTCCAGCTTAATCACAATAAGTAGCGGCACCACTTCCGACACCATCGGCATGTTGCCTGCGATAAAAATCACCGAGCCATATTCACCCAGCCCCCTGGCAAAGGCCAGCGAAAAACCGGTAATAAAGGCAGGGAGAATATTCGGGAAAATGACATGGCAGAAGGTCTGTAACCGGCTAGCCCCCAGGCTTGCTGCCGCTTCTTCCACCTCTTTATCTAAATCCTGCAATACTGGCTCAACGGTGCGCACCACAAAGGGCATACCGATAAACACCAGGGCCACAATAATACCAAGCGGCGTGAATGCCACCTTAACCCCCAGCATATCGAGATATTTCCCCAGCCAGCCACCAGAGGCATAAATAGTGGTGAGCGCAATACCGGCAATGGCAGTGGGCAAGGCAAAGGGTAGGTCAATCATTGCATCAATAATTTTCTTGCCTGGAAATGTATAGCGTATCAACACCCAGGCCAGCACCAGCCCCACCACCCCATTCACAGCCGCCGCCGCAAGGGCAGTGCCGAAGGTGAGCTTATAGGAGGCAATAACCCGTTTATCGGTAATCACATGCCAGAATTCCTGCAAGCTGAGCGTAGAAGTTTTAAATACCAGCCCAGAAAGCGGTATTAACACAATCAACGATAGGTAAAATATCGTCACGCCCAAAGACAGACCAAAACCCGGAATAACCGAAGGCTTTCTCAAGGAAGGCAGTTGTTGCATGTAGATAATAAGACTCTTAACTGTTTATACTCCCCCCATTCATACACCAGGAAGCCATACTCTGGCAAGCACGATGATGACACACATTCCCCCAGAGGAAGGTATTCCACACACTATGTCGACCTCAGTTTTGGATAAGATTTGCTTATCAAAAACTGGCATGTTATTGAAAAATAATGTCAAAAAGTGTCGTTTTTGCCATTATTTTAAATTAATAGAGCCACTTGCAAAATCCCCATTTTTATAATCAGCAGGCTCTACTTTGGGATGTAATTATTGACTGGAATCAGCTTGAAGCTGTGTTGCGAGATGATTTTGCTGGTTTTGTCCTATGTACAGGCGTGATGATGGACTAACCAATTGCGGCTTGTGAACTTGTTTAACCTCAGTTTTGGATAAGCAAAGCTTATCCAAAACTGAGGTTTGTTTATACTAACCGATTGATTATCAGATGGTAAGGGAAAGGATTCCAAACATGAGATACGCAAATACCTTGGCGCGAAAGCGGGCGTTGTTGCTGTCTATAGTACCCTAACCTCAGTTTTGGATAAGCGCGGCTTATCCAGAACTGAGGTTAGTTTCCCCCCACATGAAAGAAAGGGGAATGGCTAAAAACCTGCTGGGCGGAACTTGGTTTTATTGTAGTGAATATCAGGATTGTAGATATCTACAGGCAATTGCAAATCATGTGCGCCTAATCCGCCAAGTGCTGCTTTAAGTGTATAAATACTCACTACCTCATCGCGTTTAGCGCGGGTGTTCTCAACTCTGGCAACAAAAAGTTCCTGTTCGGCATCAAGCACATCCAGCGTGGTGCGTGTGCCTGCATCGGCTTCATGGGTAACGCCTGCCAGTGCGGTTTCAGCGGCAGCAACGGCCTCGGCGGTGGTCTGGATATTGGCACGAGCTGTTTGTAGGTTCTGCCAGGAGCGGATGGTATTCTCCCGCACGGTATCAGCCGTGTTCTTAGCATCCATCTTGCGTTTCCCTACCAGGTTTTTATTAGCACGGATACGCGAATATTCTGCACCAGACTGGAAAATCGGTACAGTCACATTCACTAATGCGGTCTGGCTGTCATATTCCCCTCCTCCCAGGTTGATAAACCCTTCAGTTTTCTGCATTTCCGCCCGTAGTGACACGCTGGGGAGCAGGGCTGCTTTGGAAGCCGTCACCGCATCTTGCGTGGCGAGTACATCATATTCAATAGACTGAATTTGTGGGTTATGTTTTTGGGCAATGTCGATGGCCTCTTCCAGCGTGGCGGGCAGGGTGATGGCACTTGTATCGGGCAGCACTGCCACATCCGGTTCAATGCCAGTCACCCGCTTGAAAGATGCGCGGGTGGATTCCCAGTCGCCACGCGCACGGTTATCATCGCTATAGCCACGCGCCAACCGTGAGCGTGCCTGCGCCACATCCGTACGGGTAACTTCCCCTAAAGAGAAGCGGTTTTGGGCAAAATCCAGGTGCTTTTGCAGCACTTCCTTGTTATTTTCACTGTATTTCAGCACTTCCTGTGCCTGGAACAGGTTCATATAGACGGTAATAGCATCAAGCAGCACATTCTGTTCTACCCGCTCCAGATTCGCCTGGCCTGATTTAACCAGATGTTTGGCGCGCTTCATTTGGGCGATAGTACCGCCGCCGTTAAAGAGGGGCTGGTTCAGGTTTAGCCGTCGTGTTTCTGTGGTGGCGGTACGCCTTCTAACGTTTTCAGTATGAATAGATTCACGTCCATTCTCCACGGTGAATGAAGCCGAAGGCAGCCAGCCCGCCACGGCCTGCGCCATTTGTTCATCGGTGGCTTTTAGGTTTTCGCGTTCCGATATAAGGGCTGGGTTGTTTTTATAGGCAGAAACCAGTGCATCCTGAAGATCCATTGCGAGTACGGGGTGCGAAAACGCAGCAGATAACAGGAAGGTGGTGCTAAGTAGTGGAAGCAGGGTTCTTTTCATAACAGGAAGCCTTATGATTACGGGTTAGAAATCAACCAGCGGGAATGTGGCCGCAGGAAAGAAGCGTTTCTGGGAAATCAGGTCTTTGTCGCGCCGAAACACGACAATATCACCAAAGACGGTAGGGGATATGGGGTTATGATCGGTATTGCGATAGAGAATTGTGACTAGGCGGCCTTTGTCGGCCAGTTGCGCAATCAAACTGTCTGGAACCTGCTGGATAGCACCATTAATAAAAATAACATCATACGGTGCTGCTTCCGGGTTGCCCTCAGCCAAGGGGCTGCTGATAAGGATACTGTTTTCAATACCTAGCTGGTGCAGGCGGTGGTTGGCGTTGGATGCCAGCTCGGCATCCGCTTCCAGGGCAATCACTTTTTTGGCAAGCTGGGAAAATACCGCCGTGGAATAGCCAGTGGCACAGCCAATATCCAGCACCGTATCATTAGGGCCGATATGCGCTAACTGCGCCAGTTGTGCAAAAAGCAAAGGCGACATCAGATAGCGCTGCTGCCCAAGCGATAGTTGCTTATCCATATAGGCAATACCTTGCTGTTTATCGGGGACAAAATAATGCCGTGGCACAGCAAGCATGGCATCATAAAGGCTGGGGCTAATGGTAACATTGGGGGTTATCTGGCCGATAACCATATTGGTGCGGGCAGCTTGCAGATTATTCATAATGACTATTTATCTATAGAGTACAGTTATTACAGGTATATGGCATCACAATAGACGCACGGTTGGTTTATCGCTTAAATTGGTATAACGGAGTTTCATAAAAATGCAATAAGTGCCTGTGTGAAAAATATAAAGAAAGGGCGATATCGCTCTTTTGTTGGTTGGTTTATTAACGAAAAAAGGGGATTAACACTTTGTTCATTGTTTTCTGATATCCTTACAATCATAGTGAAATATAAGTTCACTGGAAGGAGGAATAATAATGACACCTTTTGAATTAATGATAAAAGACTACCGGTTGACAACGGCGGAAATTCTCTATCATCTGCCTGATCATCCTGTTTTCCTGCAAAGCTATATCTGGCAAGAGTTAGATATGGCTCCTGAATTCCCAATATTAAAACGTTTCCTGCATTTTTGGGAAAGAGAACTGGACGGAAAATTACATTCTGTTAAAGTAACGAGCTGTGAACTTATTAAACCAGGTGAGTTCCGCCATATACAGAAGGAGATCCATCTACACTAGCCTCCGTGTTGGAAAGCCTTGCATACCCTATAGGTGAGGCTAATTGGGAGAGAATGTGCGTGTTGTGAACGCCATGTTTGGGCGCAGAAAAGGAGGGATTGAGCAGGCATTTGTGGATTATTCAACCGCCCTCACGATGCAGGGAAATGACGTGCTCTCTATAGCACATCCACATGCTGCCATTCTTCCGCAGCTCCAGAAGTGTTGCAAAAACCTTGTTCTCCTGAAAAACCATAGCCAGTGGGATATATGGGCGGTATGGAAATTACGCAAACATCTCCACTCCTTTAACCCGGATGTTATTATTACGCATGGAAACCGTGCTACGGTGCTGCTTATGAAAGCAGCTACAGGAAAGGTTCCCGTTGTCGGGATCTGTCATAATTACAGCCTGAAACATCTGCTTAGCTGTGATGGGCTTCTCACCATTACCGATCATCTGCGCGATACGGTGATTGCTGCAGGAAAACCAGCAGACAGGGTTTACACCGTTCCCAACATGATTCATGTGCCTGATGTGCCTCCCCACCGCCCCGGCTGGCGTACGCCGCCGGTGATTGGAGCAATGGGGCGGTTTGTGGCTAAGAAAGGCTTCGACGTGTTTATTGATGCGCTTGCCCTGCTCAAGCAGGAGGGCGTACCGTTTAGGGCAATGCTTGGTGGCGGTGGTGAAGAAGAGGCGCGGTTAAGACAGCGTGCTAGCCAGGCTGGGCTTGAGGGGCAACTTGTCTTTACTGGCTGGGTAGAGGATAAGCAGGCGTTTTTTGATGCTTGCGATATTTTCTGCCTGCCATCTTCACATGAACCATTTGGTATTGTGCTGTTAGAGGCATTGCTTCAGTGCTTACCGGTGGTGTCGACATGCAGCGAAGGGCCACGTGAGATTGTGTCTGATGGGCAGGACGCGCTGCTCGTGCCCATAGGCGATGCGCCCAGGGTGAAGGAGGCATTGACGCAGTTGCTGCATTCTGAAGAATATTCCCGCATACTGGCAGTCAATGGCTATCATAGGGTTGTTTCTCGCTATGATATGCAGGTGGTGGGTGAACAGTTGCAGCAGGCATTAGGTGGTTTGGTTACCAAAAGCAGTTGATTTTAGTGTGTGCAGTGCGTATAAGTGGGAGAAACCAGTCTTATCCGTATGAGGAAGAAAATGCGCGCATCAGTCGTTGGTGGTGGTACACGTGTAAGCAGGGTAAGCCTGTGGCTCAGGTGGTTGCGGCAATGGTGGCAGAATAAATATGTTTCCCGTATTGAACATGAAGAAGTGATCCGCGAGGTGAAGGCGGAGGGCAGGCTTACATCACGTTTTTCCTTCATGGTGATTATGTCCTGTGCGATTGCCATGTTGGGGTTGCTGCTTTCCTCGCCTGCGGTGGTGATTGGCGCGATGCTTATTTCCCCGCTGATGGCCCCCATTGTATCGCTTGGTTTTTCCCTATGCCTGTTTGATATTCAGCAGATGAAAAAAGCATTGGAAGGGTTGCTGGTGGGGATAGCCATGGCACTGTTTATTGCCTGGCTGATTGTAACGGCTTCTCCCCTCACCGATGCTACCCCCGAAATTCTGGCACGTACCCAGCCTAATTTATTTGACCTGTTGGTTGCCATATTTTCTGGCCTGGCTGGGGGTTATGCGGTGATCAAGCGCAAAGGCGGGGCGATTGTAGGGGTGGCCATTGCTACAGCATTGATGCCGCCACTTGCCGTAGTAGGTTTTGGCCTGGCAACCCATAGCGCGCCCATTGCAAAAGGGGCATTTATGCTGTTCATGACCAACCTGCTGGCTATCTCACTGAGTGTTACCCTGATTGCCAAATTCTATGGGTTTGATGAACGACGTAGCTCTACCCGCACTGCCTGGCAGATATTATTCATTGCTATCGTGTTTGGGGTGTTATCACTGCCACTTGGGGTTGCACTGCGCGATATTGCTTACCAGACCTATGCCACGAAGATAGCAAAGGCCACGGTGCAGGAATATTTTGGCGGGGAAGATAGTCGTATTTCGGTGTTTAACATCAAGTTTATGCGTAATAAGCAGATTGATATTGATACGGTGGTATTGACCCAGCAATATCATTCGCGGGCGCAGGATGAAATACGGGCATTACTTGCTAAAAAGATCAGCACGCCTGTGTTGTTCTCGCTCGATCAGGTGGTAGTGGCGCATGAAATTATTGCCGCTAAAGAGCCAGAGCCGCAGCCAGCCCCTACGCCGGTGGTGATAGAGCGGCCAATTGATCCGGTGCTACAGGCGCAGGTAACGCGCTTAAATGACCAGGATGCCATGCAGGATGCCATGCGTCAGGCGGTATTTTTTGCAACACGTTCGATTACGGTAGATGTGGATAGAAAACAGGCGGTTATCTATCCAGAACCTGCTAAAGGTGTATCGCTCCTTACTTTGAGGCAGTTGGAAGAGCATCTTGTTGAGCGTTACCCCGATTGGAGCGTGACGGTTGTGCCGCCCTCCCAGGCTTTACCTTATGTGTATTATGAAAATGGCAGAGATGTGTTGAACAATGATGCAGCCGAGCGGTTTGGTGATATTCTCTGGGCACTGAAACGCTGGGAGGCCAGAAAAGTAGTAGTGGTGGGGTTTGCCAGTACAGTAGGCGAACTAGACCGCTTTAATAATAGCACATTGGCCTATCGTCGGGCAGAAAATGTCAGCCGCTTGTTACGAGAGCACGGCATCGAGGCCGTGCCTTATGGGGAATATAAAGCCTTCCGGCAGGCGAAAGAAGAACGCGCCAAAGGTCTTGACAGCTTCCAACGGGTGGAGATACGGTTGGCGCAAGTTACAGAGCAAGAGCCTTCAGCACACGAAAAAACCGCCAGTACCGATTGAGACGAAAAGATCACTAGCTTCTGAAAACTAGCGGTTTATTGCTGAAGATTTGGCTTGATCTCCGTTTGTCAGGGCAGGTTTCTGAATAGTATTGCTACTTCCACCGTATGTTGCCCCCTCTAGCCCTTTGCTTACTGCCGCTGCTGTTTCTTTATCAATGGGAGGCACTGAATGTTTTTGCTTTAACGCTGTCAATTCTTTGTCTAGGGAATGAGCCAAATTGTTGATAAGGGCATCAATATCAGCGGGTTTTCCTGCCTTGGTAGCGTGCTTTCTAAAACGCTCTTGTTCCTGAAGCGCATCCATTCGCAATGGGTCATCAGGTTGCAAGTCTTTTGTTGCATCCATTAACTTGGTTACTTTTATCGCTTCAAGAGAGAGCCTAGCTGTGTTTAGCATATCATCGGTTAAACCACGAAGCTTAGGGTTACCAGGAGCCATAATCGTACTCCATAGCGAACGATTATTTAAATTTTCCTTAAGTTCATCAAATTTTTGCAAACCAACCTTATATTCTGCCTTTGCTATGTCCATCTTCAGTTCGGGATCACCAGCAGTATCGCCTCTATCGTTAGCAGATCGCTGCAATTTCTTCTGCAACTCCTCCAGTTCTGCTTGAGGATCGGCGGGTTCTGGGCGGAACAAAAAGGAAGAAATAGCAGAGATCACTTCTGTAAATGGATTAAATGATTTTTTTTCTGCATGTGTATCGCTCATATTCTTACCTGCTTTATGGTTTATACAGTTCTACTATACTCTATATTAACCTCAGTTTTGGATAAGCTACGCTTATCCAAAACTGTCAACTATTT
>CAZXPG010000040.1:10372-18461 GCA_964643145.1 uncultured Rickettsiales bacterium | reverse complement strand
TTTCAATAACATGCCAGTTTTGGATAAGCAAAGCTTATCCAAAACTGAGGTTAATTTAATTATTTTCACACTTCCATAGGATGTATTTCTACCCTATACTGAAGATTATCGTTAAATCTACAGCGCAAGGCGTCCTATGCTTCCCCATACTCCCACTTACAGTGAAGCATTCCGTAAATATTTACGTTATGGCACTCCGCTTCACCTATCCTTAAAAACCACCCCCTATACTGCCAGCCACTATATCTGGCATACACGCGAAGATAATAAGGTACGCCCTTCCCATGCAGCCAATGACGGCAAAATATTTGCCTGGGATAATCCACCAGCAACAGGCAATCCTGGAGAAGAATACGGCTGCCGATGCTGGGCTGAGCCCGTCGAAACTAATCAATATGCACGACAACGCGTTATTACACCGATTGATGATAGTGCATTAAAATGGGAATGGTATGATTTTGTCTTTCATTATTATGTTGGTGGTGGTACAGAGGTTACATTATCGCAAGTTGGTTTATTTAATGATGTTGTTACCTTTGCCCATACCCATGGTCTACAACCTCATCAAGTCGGAGAAGGCGTTGAGATGCAGGTTTTACGCGCCATAAAAGGGACTTCTAGTGAGACAGGCATCATTGATACATTTTCCAACGGATATAACTTTTACGATATCGCTTTTGTACTCAGGAAATCAGGAGTCTCAGGTATATTCAACGTAGAAGTTAATAGGAAAGGTGGCTATCTGCCGTTCCACGGTATGGTAGAATATAATTTCATGGATTTTTTTCAGGATCCTATTGACTTTATGGAGGTAATTACGATGTTACCGGAAGATATTATTACCCTTATTCAGAAGCTAGCTCTAGCCAAGGGTTGGGACAACGCAACTCTCACACAAATCTATAAAGACACAGAGAAAATTGCTCCTCACGATATTCCTGCCTGGATTCAAGAAATATCAGGGCTAGGTGGAAAGGCTTATGCGATCACAGCAGGCTGGAAAACCGTAATTAATGGCACGACAACCCATGATTAAGCTGCTCAAACGACTCTTCAGGGTATATGTCTGGGGTGCTGTTACAGTGATGACGCTGTTATTTTTGCAGGCCACCTATTGCAGCTTCTTCTATTGCAAATCAACGGAACTACGCGAGAAGTTATATGAAGAGAGGGCAAAGGTACGTGAACATTATAAGCAGATTCCTTAGAAAGATCCTACGCCTGTGTGTGAAGTTATATGTTATTTTTACTACCACCATATTCAGCCTCATGTTACTCAATGCTGCATTGCACCTGCTGTACTTCTGCTGGCACTATTCCTGTTGGTAGATCACTTCAATGGTGGATGGCTTGAAGCAGACTTAACATTGAGGTTATTTAGTCCGCTGTTAAAAAGTCCCTCGCTTCACTAAAGTAATACTTTTTAACATTGATTTATAAGGAAAAATAAAAGCTTTAAGCGGTTCCGCGCTTTTATTTTAAAATGTTATAATAACTGCAATTTCTGGTGCCGGGCCGCCTCAAATCAGAAATTGGCAACTTAAAATCCGGGAAAAAGTACTAGTTGAGCCGAAGGCGAAGGACTTTTTCACGTCAGACTATTTAAATGATTAAGCTGCTCAAACGACTCTTCAGGATATATGTCTGGGGTGCTGTTACGGTGATGACGCTGTTATTTTTGCAGGCCACCTATTGCAGCTTCTTCTATTGTGAATCCGCTGAAATGAACGTGCAATTCTATAAAAAACAGGCAAAAACACATTCCTTATACTGTAAACTGCTCAAACCGCCCCTCTTCAATGGCTTGGCGAATTGCTCGCATCAGATCCTGATAATAATGCAGATTATGCCAGGTCATCAGCATCGAACCCAGAATTTCCCCGGCACGCACCAGATGGTGAAGATAGGCACGGCTATGATGGCTACAGGCAGGGCAAGCGCATTCACTATCAAGCGGCGCCATATCTTCGGCATAGCGGGCATTACGGATATTGATCGTGCCGCCACGCACAAATGCCTGGCCATTGCGGCCAGAACGGGTAGGAATCACGCAATCAAACATATCTATACCACGCCGCACTGCCCCCACAATATCAGCGGGCTTGCCTACACCCATCAGATAGCGCGGCTTCTCCGGCATTAATGCTGGCACCGTATAATCAAGCACAGCAAACATCGTTTCCTGCCCCTCTCCCACTGCTAAGCCCCCAACCGCATAGCCATCAAAGCCGATTGCCTGCAATTTTTCTGCTGATTCCAGCCGCAATGCTTCATAGACACCGCCCTGCACAATGGCAAATAACCCATAACCAGGACGTTCTACAAAAGCAGCTTTTGAACGTTCCGCCCAGCGCAACGACAACAACATTGAATGTTCCGCCTGCTCATAACTGGCTGGAAACGGTGTGCATTCGTCAAAGATCATGGTAATATCACTACCCAGCAAATGCTGGATTTCCATCGAACGCTCTGGTGATAGCATATGGCGACTGCCGTCAATATGCGACTGGAACAGCACACCTTCTTCGCTAATCTTACGCAAACCTGCAAGCGACATCACCTGAAACCCGCCGGAATCAGTAAGGATCGGCTTATCCCAGTGCATAAAATGGTGCAATCCGCCTAAGCGGTGAATGCGTTCAGCGGTGGGGCGTAGCATCAGATGATAGGTATTGCCAAGCAAGATATCCGCTCCTGTTGCCGCCACTGATTCCGGCATCATGGCTTTCACCGTTGCCGCCGTCCCCACTGGCATAAAAGCGGGCGTTTGAATATCACCATGGGCGGTATGCAGCACACCACGACGCGCCTTACCCTCTGTTGCATGAATAGTAAATGAAAAAACTGGGTCAGTCATTGTGGATCCAGATAGAGTAAATTAGCGTCACCATAAGAATAAAAACGGTAGCCCGATGCAATCGCATGGGTATAGGCAGCCTTCATCCGCTCTACTCCAGCAAATGCACATACCAGCATAAATAACGTAGAGCATGGAAGGTGAAAATTGGTCATCAGCACATCCACCATGCGGAAACGGTAGCCCGGCGTAATAAAAATATCCGTCTCACCGGTATAAGGGTGCAGTACCCCCTCACTATCTGCTGCACTTTCCAACACCCGCAGGCTGGTGGTTCCCACCGCAACAACGCGCCCACCACGCTCTCTTGCCTGGTTGATACGGTCGGCTGTTTCCTTGTCCACACAGCACCATTCACGATGCATCACATGCTCGCTGATATTCTCCACCTTCACTGGCAGAAACGTGCCCGCCCCCACATGCAGCGTGACAAATGCCTTTTCAATCCCTTTGGTCTCCAGTGCTGCAAATAGTGCTTCGGTAAAATGCAGCCCAGCGGTTGGTGCAGCAACAGCGCCCTCATGCTTGGCATAAATTGTCTGGTAGCATTCTTTATCTTCCGGCCTGAAACCAGACTTACGGGAAATATAGGGGGGCAGTGGTGGGTGGCCATAGCGCGAAAGGGCGGCAAATAATGCTCCAGCTTCCTTATTAAACGCTAACGTCACTTCACCATTGTCGCCTTTGGCACTCACCCTGGCACTAAAATCATCGGCAATATGGTAGATATCATCAAGACGCAAACGCTTGGCAGGCCGGGCAAAAGCATTCCATGTATTGTTATTTATTTGCTTATGCAGGGTAACTTCCACCTGTGCCTCGCCACGTTTCCCAAGTAGACGTGCCGGGATTACTTTGGTATTATTAAATACCATAATATCATTAGGGCGTAGTAAGGATACTAAATCTTTTATAGTATAATCACGAATGTCATCTGGAAGAAGCTCCAGCAATCTTGCACTATCACGCGGAGATGCAGGTGTATCTGCAATAAGCTGGGGAGGAAGATCAAAGGAAAAATCACTAAGTTTCATAGAAATTTTTCCTCATGACTTCTTTTTTATAGAAATTAAGGAAGGGAAATTATTGTTGCACGTCTTTAGCAACACGCATAGCCACAATCTTATCAGGGTTCGTCACTGCACCATTATCACGTGAATCACCCTTCTTGATATTATCGACATACTGCATACCTTCAACCACTTTACCAAAGACAGTATATTGACCATCCAGGAATGTTGAATCTTTCAGCACGATAAAAAACTGGCTATCGGCACTATCAGGGGAGGCTGCTCTTGCCATGGAAACTACTCCACGAACATGCGGCTCGCTAGAGAACTCAGCTTTCAACTTCTGACCAGAACCACCCATACCCGTACCGGTAGGATCGCCTGTCTGCACCATAAAACCATCAATAACACGATGGAACACAATGCCATCATAGAATTTCTGCCGTACCAGCTCTTTAATTCTGGCAACATGCGCCGGTGCTAAATCAGGGCGAAGCTCAATAACAACCCGGCCATCTTTCAGGTCAAGATATACGGTATTATCCAAGTCTGTTGCATTTGCTTGCATCATATATACTCCTGTCAATGCTAGAAATGCCAGGATGCAGATCAACTTCTTACTAAGTGTTACAATACTGCTTCCTGACATTTTATCCTCAATACTTATGCTGCAACAACTTCTTCAGCAACGGCTACTGGGCCAGAATCTTTCCCTTTAGCAGATATATCACGATCAACAAATTCAATAACCGCCATAGGAGCCATATCACCATAACGGAAGCCTGCCTTCATAATACGCAGATAACCACCATTACGGTTAGCATAACGGCCTGCCAACACGGTGATCAGTTTTTCCGCAATCACCTTGTCACCTGTTGCCGCAATAATCTGGCGACGGGCATGCAGGTCACCTTTTTTGCCGAGCGTTACTAACTTCTCGACAATAGGGCGAAGGTCTTTTGCTTTCGGCAGTGTTGTTGTAATTTGTTCATGCTTGAGAAGCGCAACAGCCAGGTTTGCAAATAACGCCTTACGATGGCTGCTTGTTCTATTCAGCTTTCTTCCTTTAAGTCCATGACGCATGGTTTTACCTATCCTTTAATATGGCTCTTCGTAACGTTTTGCCAGTTCTTCAATATTTTCTGGCGGCCAGTTGGGCACTTCCATTCCAAAGCGCACTCCTAAGCTTGCCAACACTTCTTTAATTTCATTCAGTGACTTACGGCCAAAGTTTGGCGTCTTCAGCATTTCCGCCTCTGTCTTACATACCAAATCACCAATATAGACAATATTATCGTTTTTCAGGCAATTCTGTGAACGTACAGATAATTCAAGTTCATCCACTTTACGGAGGAGATTGCGATCAAACGGCAATTCTTCTAATACTTCCTTCTTTTCTTCTTCCACTTCTTGGAAGCTGATAAAGAGCTGCAATTGATCCTGCACTATACGGGCAGCCAAAGCAACCGCCATTTCAGGTGCCAAGGTGCCATTGGTTTCTACCGTCAAAATAAGCTTATCATAGTCTGTTACCTGCCCAACACGGCTATTTTCTACCTTGTAAGCAACTTTTTTTACAGGACTAAACAAGGCATCAACCGGTATCAGCCCAATAGGTGCATCGACAGGACGGTTCTGCGAGGCAGGAATATATCCTTTCCCCGTTTCACAAGTCATCTCAATGTTAAGCGACGCTCCCTTATCTAAAGTACAAATAACCAAATCAGGATTGATAATTTCAACATCATGCCCTGTTTCAATCATGGCAGCAGTAACTTTGCACGGACCCACCGCATTCAATGTAATCCGCTTCTTTTCAGTTGAATAAACCTTGATAACCAGGGCCTTAATATTTAGAATAATATCAGTAATATCTTCTCTTACACCTGGTATAGAAGAAAATTCATGTACTACACCATCAATTTTAATGGAGGTAACCGCCGCCCCTTGCAAAGAAGAAAGCAGCACACGACGCAACACATTACCCAGCGTCAAACCAAATCCACGCTCCAAAGGTTCCGCAACAATTTCAGCGCAGTTATTGTTTTTCTCATGTTCAACAACGAGCTTAGTAGGCTTTATAAGATCATTCCAATTCTTGGAAATTGCAGCCATAACCTATACCCTCTTTAATATGGTAAATTAGCAATTATTCAGGATATTCCTTTAACTTCCCTAAGTACGCAAGTGTTAAACCCTGCGACGCTTCGGAGGGCGGCATCCATTGTGAGGAATAGCAGTAACATCTTTAATAGATGTCACGATGAATCCCACAGCCTGTAGTGCACGCAAAGCAGATTCTCTTCCAGATCCTGGCCCTTTCACTTCAATCGAAATAGTTTTCAAGCCATGTTCCTGCGCCAACTTCCCTGCGAACTCTGCAGTCGTCTGCCCCGCATACGGTGTAGACTTTCGTGAACCTTTAAACCCATGAGCACCAGCAGACGACCAGGCAATCACATTACCTTGCAAATCAGTAATGCTCACAATCGTATTGTTAAATGTGGCATTTACATGGGCAACACCTACAGCGACATTCTTTTTTTCACGCTTTTTAATCCGTGATTCTGACTTATTCTTACTCATGAGTTACCTATTTTTTCTTCCCAGCAATTGCTTTAGCTTTTCCTTTCCGAGTACGTGCATTCGTATGGGTACGCTGCCCACGAACAGGGAGCTTGCGCCGATGACGTAACCCCCGATAGCACCCAAGATCCATCAAAAACTTGATATTTATGGATACTTCGCGACGCAAGTCCCCTTCAACAACATAATCTCTATCAATAACCTCACGCACTTTACTAATTTCAGCATCAGAAAGCTCGTTTACGCGCTTATCCACAGATACAGCAACCTTTTCACAGATCTCACGCGCTGTAAAAAGACCAATGCCATGAATGTAAGTCAGTGCTATCCCTACTTTCTTATTATCAGGTATATTTACGCCGGCAATACGCGCCACTCTCACTCACTCCTACAATTAGAATTACTATGCCCCGAAAGAGGGGACATATTAAGATATATTTTATGTAAGTCAACTATTAACTTATCATCTGAGCAGTAGACTTATGACCGCAACAACGCATCTATCTCTTGCGTCACTAGGCTAATCTCCTGCATACCGTCCACAACAACCAATTTTTTTTGCTCCTGGTAATAGGGCAATAGCGGTGCTGTCATCTCATGATACGCTTCCAACCGCGCAATCACCGTTTCGGCTTTATCATCGGCGCGATAAATAAATTTTTCTCCGCCACAGATATCGCACTTTCCTTCATGCCTGAGAGGCTTAAATTTACGGTTATAATTAGCATTACACCCAGCGCAACTAAACCTACCAGAAATTCTTTCTACTAACACCTGCTCATCTACAGCTAGCTCGACTATCTTATCAACAACAATATTACGACGAGATAACATACTATCCAATGCCTTAGCCTGCGACAAGGTGCGAGGAAAACCATCAAGAATAAAGCCCTGCTTACAATCATCGGCCGCAATACGATCGGAAATCATCTTGACCATAATATCATCTGAAACTAGCCCACCGCTTTCCATAATAGATTTAGCCTGCAATCCTACTTCCGTACCGGCAGAAACAGCAGCGCGCAACATATCACCTGTTGAGAGTTTTGCAATCCCAAAATATTCTGCAAGCTTCTCAGCTTGCGTACCTTTTCCTGCCCCCGGAGGGCCAAGCAAAATTAATGTCGTCATCTCTTTCCTCGCACTAAATTTGCTTTTTTTATAAGACCTTGATATTGATGAGCAAATAAATGTGTCTGCACCTGCATTAACGTATCCATTACTACATTTACTACGATCAATATACTTGTTCCTCCCAAGTAAAAAGGCACAGCATAATGCGAAACCAACACCTCAGGAAGTGCACATATGACTGCAATATACACCGCCCCCACAACCGTTAACCGCGTTAGCACATAGTCTAAATAATCAGCCGTATTCTTACCAGGCCTTCTCCCAGGAATGAAACCACCATATTTTTTTAGATTATCGGCCGTCTCAACAGGATTGAATACAACAGCCGTATAAAAGAAAGAAAAAAATGCGATCAATGCAATATAACATACAATATATAGTGGTTTACCATGCCCTAGATAAAGCACTACCGACTCAAGCCAATGCGGCCCCTTTCCTGACGTAAAACTCGCTATTGTTAAAGGAAAAAGTAAAATAGAACTAGCAAAAATAGGCGGAATAA
>CAZXPG010000040.1:0-10362 GCA_964643145.1 uncultured Rickettsiales bacterium | reverse complement strand
ATAACCCCTGCCGTATTAAGTTTTAAGGGCAAATGCGATGCCTCTCCTCCATATACTTTATTCCCCACTTGCCTTTTAGGATATTGCACTACTATACGGCGCTGAGCTCTCTCCATAAAAACAATAACAGCAACGAGCAACACTGCAAGCAAAAGGAATATGAAGATCATGTACGGAGAAAGTGCCCCGGTTCTTCCCAACTCAAAAGTGCTAGCCAATGCCTTGGGAAGTCCGGCAACAATACCTGAAAAGATAATCAACGACGTTCCATTACCTATACCACGAGCAGTGATTTGTTCACCAAGCCACATCAGAAAGACTGTTCCCCCGGTTAGGGTAACGACTGTAGTCACACGAAAAAAGAAACCAGGCTCAATTACAACAGTACCAGCATGACCACTCATCCCTTCAAGCCCAACTGCCACACCAAATCCTTGGAACATAGCCAAAAAAACGGTGGCGTACCGCACATACTGATTGATCTTTCTTCTTCCCGACTCGCCCTCTTTCTTGAGAGCCCCCAATGTCTTTGATACCACCGTCATTAATTGAACGATAATAGAGGCAGTAATATAAGGCATAATCGCTAAAGCGAAGATAGTCATACGCCCCAGAGAACCGCCAGAAAGCATATTGAACATTCCCAGAATGCCACCCGCATTACGAGAAATTATCTCCTCAAGCACCGCCGGATTAATGCCAGGAAGAGGAATATAAGCCCCTAAACGATAGACCACTAAAGCTGCTATCGCAAACCAGATACGATTCTTTAACTCGTGAGCTTTGCTTAGAACTCCCAAATTAATTCCCGATGCCAACTTTTGTGCTGAAGAAGCCATAATATGCCAAAGCTTTAATGCATTATGATGCTAATACCACCACTGTACCACCCACTTTTTCTACGAGCGCGGTAGCCGATGGCGATGCTGCATCAACTTCAATAGTTAAAGGAACCGATACAGCACCCTTCGCAAGAAGCTTAAGTGGCTTAACAATACAGGATATTATCCCCAACGATTTAAGCAGCTCCTTGGTTACAGGCTTTAATGGATCTAAATTGCCACTATCAACATGCTGCTGCAACATACCAATATTGATATATTGTTGCTCTTCTCGAAAAATATTCGTAAAGCCACGCTTAGGCAAACGACGATGAATAGGCATCTGCCCACCCTCAAATCCCTTAATAGCTACACCAGTACGGGATTTTTGTCCTTTCGTACCGCTACCAGATGTTTTTCCTTTTCCGGATCCAATACCACGCCCAACTCTTTTAGCTTTGTAGCGTGAACCCGGATTATCATGAATTTCATTCAGCTTCATTTGACTCTCTTTTAAATAATCAATTGACTATTTTACTTAAAAAATACCACAGTTTTATCAGATGGTGCTTCCAACAACTTGTTACACTAACCGGAAACACAAGTACTTATATCTATTGCTGCTTATCTACCAATACAGTAGTCTGCTAGCACTATTGAAACTCTTGGTTTTCTGGCTTAGCCTAACACAATTGAACGATAGCATCTAAAAAAAACCGTGGATAGATGCCATATCTCACCCTTCGCAGAAGGCTTATGCCTCTTCAACGCAGACCAAATGACACACCTTATTGATCATACCACGCACAGAAGGAGTATCTTGCAATAGCCGACTACGACCAATTTTATTAAGCCCCAATCCCACTAACGTTGCCCGCTGATCCTTCTTACGACCAATAGGGCTTCCTACTTGCACGACTTTAATAGATTTTTGCATTTCACTAACTGTCATTGGCTACCTCTGTCTCTCTTCTTCCGATGATATCACTAACCTTCATCCCCCTTTTCTCAGCAATAACACGCGGAGAAGAAAGATTACGAAGCGCATCAAATGTGGCCTTCACCATGTTATGCGTATTAGATGATCCTGTTGATTTTGTTACGATATCGTGAACGCCTAAAGCATCAAAAATAGCACGCATAGGTCCACCAGCAATAATCCCAGTACCAGGACGGGCAGAACGCAAAATTACCTTACCAGAACCGAAATGCCCTACCACATCATGATGCAACGTCCTACCTTCACGAAGTGGAACCTTTATCATTGCTTTTTTTGCAGCTTGCGTCGCCTTTGCTTTGGCTTCCATAACTTCTTTTGCTTTGCCTAAACCATAGCCTACACGCCCTTTGCGATCACCAACGATCACCACAGCAGCAAAACCAAAACGCCTACCACCTTTCACAACTTTTGCTACACGGTTGATAGCAACCAATATTTCTTTTAATTCCGATTCCTCTTCAACTTGAGGATCTACAGTCTGATTGCGCGCCATATTGAGCCTTTCACCTAAAATCTAGAATTCCAAACCGCTTTCACGAGCTGCATCGGCCAACTCCTTTACACGCCCATGGAATAAATAACCACCTTTATCAAAAACCACCTCGATAATATTAGCTTCTTTTGCCTTACGGCCGATCAGTAAGCCAACTTCCCTCGCCGCATTCTTATTAGCACCTGTTTTAATTCTTTCTCTTACTTCCGCTGTAAGTGAAGAGGCAGCCGCCAAAGTAACGCCTTTGCTGTCATCAATTAACTGCGCATAGATATGGTTTTGCGAGCGAAAAACAGACAGGCGGACACGTCCACTTCCTTTTTTCCTTATACTGGTACGAACCCGCGCTTTACGCCGTTCGAATAGTTCTTTAGCCGTTGCCATTTTATAACTAACCTATACCCTGTGTTATTTTACTTTTTCTTACCTTGCTTACGACGAATTTTCTCATTCTCGTATTTAATACCCTTTCCTTTATAAGGCTCTGGCGGACGCAAAGCACGAATCTCTGCCGCTACCTGTCCTACTTTCTGCTTATCAGCACCTGATATAACCAAAAGCGTTGGCTTCTCACATTTTATATCGACCCCAGCCGGAATCGCATACTTAATTTCATGGCTATAACCCAAGAAAAGCGTAAGTATCTTTCCGTCAACCGCAGAACGATATCCAACACCATTAATTTCCAGACGAACAGTAAAGCCTTGGGAAACACCCTTCACCATATTATGAATGATACTGCGTGCCAACCCCCACATCGCACGCGAGCGTGCAGTGCCACTAAGTGGACGCACGACAACCGCGGATCCATCAAGAACAATAGACACTTCTTTTTCAAAAGAAGCCTTTAACTCTCCTAACGCACCAGCAACCTCAATCACTTGCCCATTAACATCAATTTTTACCCCTGCAGGAAGCGCAATCGGTAATTTACCAATTCGAGACATTCTATACTCCTAGAATACACAGCACAGCACTTCACCACCAACATTGGCAATACGTGCGTTATAATCAGACATCACACCTTTTGGAGTAGATAATATAGCAATACCTAAACCATTATAAAACTTCTTCAAGCTTGAAATAGAAGAATACACCCGACGACCAGGCTTTGATTCCCTATGAATTTCTTTTATAACAGGAAGATTATTATTATACTTTAACTCTATTCTTATCTCTGAAATACCAGGCTTAACTTCCTCAACGGAATAATCCCGAATATAACCTTCACTTTTCAATACTGCCAACACATTTACTCGTAATGTTGATGCTGGAGAAACCACATACGCCAAACGGGCTCTCTGACCATTACGAATACGCGTCAACATATCTCCCAGAGGATCTGTCATTGACATAAACTACCACCCTTACCAACTTGATTTTATTACACCAGGTATTTGCCCTACGGAAGCTAAATCACGTAATGCAATACGTGAAAGCTTAAACTTACGGTAAAAACCACGAGGCCTACCCGATAATTCGCAGCGGTTACGAACACGCACTTTAGAAGAATTGCGCGGCAACGATGCTAACCTCAACTGCGCATCAAAACGCTCTTCTATGGAAAGCGATTTATCATTAACAACCGATTTCAACGCATCGCGTTTGCCTTTATACTTTTCTACTAAACGTTCACGCCTTTTATTTTTTTGTACCGAACTTGTTTTAGCCATATCCTATGCTACCCACCTATTGTTAAGAGATTAATTCACAAATGGCATGTGAAATCCTGCCAGCAGTGCTTTTGCTTCCTCTTTATTTTTTGCACTGGTTACAATAGTAATATCTAACCCACGCACTCTATCAATTTTATCAAAATTAATCTCTGGAAACACCAACTGATCCTTTAGCCCCAAGGAAAAATTACCCGCATCATCAAAACTTTTAGCCGATACTCCTCTAAAATCCCTTACTCGCGGCAAAGCAATAAATACAAGCCTCTCCATAAATTCATACATCCGCTGGCGACGCAAGGTAACTTTACAGCCAATCGGCATCCCCTGACGCAATTTGAAAGACGCTATAGACTTCTTCGCTACTGTAATAACAGGCTTCTGTCCAGAAATCAAGGTTAAGTCGCTCACCGCCGCAGCAATCAGTTTACTACCTTCAACTGCAGCATCACCTACGCACATATTAATGCAGATTTTTTCAATTTCAGGTATCTGCATTATATTGGAATAATTAAACTCTTTTTGCAAATCCTGACGGATTTTTGTTCTGTAAAGTTCCTCAAAGCGCAACATTTTTTTTATCCTAATTATTCTATCACTTCACCTGAACGCTTAGCAAAACGTACTTTACGCCCATCCTCTAACAATTTATATCCAATACGTGTAGCCACACCAAGTTTTGGATCTACATGCAAAACATTGGATACATCCAGGGAAGCCTCTTTCCTTTTAATCCCCCCCGCATCCATTGCACTTGGGCGAACATGACGACTTACCAAATTTACACCTTCGACAACGATTCTCCCCACTTTAGGGAATACTTTGAGCACCCGGCCTTTCTTTCCTTTATCCCGACCGGTAATAACAATCACCAAATCGCCCTTTTTGACCTTCAACTTATTAGACATTACACAACCTCTGGCGCAAGAGAAACAATCTTCATGAACTTTTTAGCTCTAAGCTCCCTAGTAACAGGGCCGAAAATACGTGTACCAATGGGCTCACCTTGCTTATTGATAAGAACTACCGCATTCTTATCAAATCGTATAGCACTACCATCAATTCGACGAATCTTCTTTACCGTACGTACAATCACCGCACGATAAACTTCCCCTTTCTTTACTTTACCGCGTGGTATAGCATCCTTTACTGACACCACAATCACATCCCCTATGGATGCAATCATCCTATGAGAACCACCTAGTACCTTAATACACTGAACAAGGCGCGCACCAGAATTGTCTGCTACGTCCAGCTTTGTCTGCATCTGAATCACGATTCGACCCTCTTAATCCCTAATAGCTATTCCAGCACTTCCCATTTTTTTGTCTTCGACAATGGTTTTGCCTCTATAATTCTAATGACATCACCAATCTTATAACGGTTAGTTTCATCATGTGCAGCATATTTTTTTGACTTACGCACGGTTTTCTTATAAATTGGATGTGTAAACCTTCTTTCAACTTTTACAGTGACAGTTTTATCACATTTATCACTTACTACTACACCTTGCAGGATGCGTTTCGGCATTTATTTCACTCCTCCGGACACTTTCTTTTCATTCAATACAGTCTTAATTTTAGCAATTGTTCTACGAACCTGCTTAATACGACTGGTATTGGTTAACTCGCCGGTTACTTTCTGGAAGCGCAAATTGAGTGCCTCTTTTCTCAAATCCAAAAGCTGAGAAATCAATTGATCTTCTGTTTTTGCACGAACTTCGTTCATCTGCATCTTAACTCTCCTCACCTATCCTAGCAACAAAACGGGTACGTACAGGCAGCTTTGCAGATGCCCGCTCAAAGGCAACACGCGCCAACTCCTGAGAGACACCATCAAGTTCAAACATAATACGACCAGGCTTAACACGGCATACCCAAAATTCAGGAGACCCTTTACCTTTACCCATACGCACCTCGGCAGGCTTGCTGGAAACAGGGACATCAGGGAAAATTCTGATCCACAAACGCCCAACCCTACGAATATGACGTGTGATAGCACGCCTCGCTGCCTCTATTTGACGCGCCGTCACCCTCTCAGGGTCTAGTGCCTTTAAACCATATGCACCGAAAGTCAATTCTGTCCCACCTTTTGCCAGCCCATGAATACGGCCTTTATGCGCTTTCCGGTATTTGGTTTTTTTCGGACTTAACATAATCCTTTACCTTTTTTATCGCAATACTAAACAAACAATTAAGAGTATTATTTACACTGCCGCAGCAGTAACCCCATCAGGAAGATTCCCATCTTGGCGTGATGTCTCCCCCTTAAATACCCATACTTTCAATCCAATAACACCATAGGTAGTATCAGCTCGCGCTGTACCATAATCAATCTCTGCACGTAGCGTATGAAGTGGCACACGTCCTTCCCTATACCACTCCATGCGGGCAATCTCAGCCCCACCTAAACGCCCAGAACAATTGATACGGATACCTTGGGCACCAAAGCGCATAGCAGATTGCACAGCACGCTTCATGGCTCTACGGAATGCAATACGACGCTCCAATTGTTGCGCGATACTTTCAGCAATCAGCGTAGCATCAATTTCTGGCTTGCGTACTTCCACAATATTTAGGTACAATTCACTCTTAGTGATTTTAGCCAGGTTGTTTTTAATCCTCTCAATGTCAGTACCTTTTTTACCAATAACCACCCCTGGACGAGCAGTATAGATGGTAACACGCGCTTTCTTAGCAGGTCGCTCAATTAAAATCTTACTGATTCCAGCCGCTTTCAAGGCCTTTTTCAAGTAGGCTCGAATACGCAAATCTTCATGAAGATGCTCAGCAAACGTTTCATCTGCATACCACACGGAATCCCAAGTACGGTTAATTCCTACACGTAACCCTATTGGATTTACTTTTTGTCCCATCTAGTTAGTCTCCTTCACGTTCACGCACAACAATTGATATATTGCTGAAAGGCTTCATTATCTTAGCAGCCCGCCCTCTAGCGCGCGCACGGAACCTTTTCATCACTAACGCCTTACCGACCACAGCTTCTGCTACATACAACCTATCTACATCAAGATTATGATTGTTTTCTGCATTTGCAATTGCAGACTGCAAGCACTTTTTGACATCCTGGGCTATTCGGCGTTTTGAAAACGTCAACTGCACCAATGCAACATTTGCGTCCATCCCACGAATAAGTTGAGCAACTAAATTGAGCTTGCGCGGACTTGTCCTTAAAGACTTCGCTTCCGCTTTTGCTTCATTATAAGCAAGCCTTCTTGCCGTAGCACTTTTTCCCATGACCTTTACCCTCTTTTTGCTTTTTTGTCAGCACCATGGCCATAATAAGTACGGGTAGGAGAAAATTCTCCCAGCTTACGCCCCACCATATCCTCTTTGACTAACACAGGTATAAACTTATGGCCATTATAAACGCCAAAAGTAATACCAACGAATTGAGGAACGATAGTAGACCTTCTGGACCATGTCTGAATAACTTGCGTACGTCCAGACTCCAATACTTTTGCTACTTTTTTTAACAGGAACCCATCTACAAACGGGCCTTTCCACACTGAGCGAGTCATAACTACACCTTTTATTTGCTATACCTGCGGCGAACAATATATTTGCCCGTTGCTTTATTTGACCGTGTACGTTTACCCTTGGTTGGTTTACCCCAAGGTGTCACTGGATGACGCCCACCAGAAGTCTTACCTTCACCACCACCATGCGGATGGTCAATTGGGTTCATTGCCACACCACGCACCACTGGACGGCGACCAAGCCAACGCATACGGCCAGCTTTACCAAAATTGACGTTCTGATGATCGGGATTCGATACTGCACCGATTGTTGCCATGCACTCCGCCCGTACAAGTCGAACTTCTCCTGAACGCAAACGAAGCAAGGCATATCCCGAATCCTTCCCTACCAATTGAACATAACTTCCTGCAGAACGGGCAATTTGCCCACCTTTGCCAGGCTTCATTTCTACATTATGTACAATAGTACCAACAGGAATATTTTTTAACGGCAACGCATTTCCAGGTTTAATATCCGCTTTCTCACCCGCAACCACTTTATCACCTACAGCTAAACGCTGGGGAGCAAGGATATATGACAATTCACCATTATCATAACGAATGAGGGCAATAAAAGCGGTACGATTAGGATCATACTCAATACGCTCGACCGTCGCCTCAATATCCCACAACTTACGCTTAAAATCAACAAGGCGATATTTTTTCTTGTGCCCGCCACCACGATGCCATGCTGTAATGCGCCCAAGGTTGTTACGACCACCGGAATTAGCAATACCAACTGTCAGCGACTTCTCAGGCTTACCCTTCCATAGCTCTGAGCGATCGACCATAATCAGACCGCGCTGCGAAGGGGTAACAGGGTTAAACTTCTTCAATGCCATTTCTTATGCTCCTGCCGCTATATCAATAGACTGACCTTCAGCGAGTGACACTATCGCTTTCTTTACATCCACACGCTTACCAATACGACCACGGAAACGTTTTACTTTGCCTTTCACATTGAGCGTATTCACAGCGGTAACTTTCACATTAAATAAAAATTCCACCGCTTCTTTGATTTGCCCTTTATTAGCATCCTGGGACACTCTAAAGGAAATTTTATTTTGTTCAGCACCTTGTGAAGATTTTTCTGTCAGGATAGGTGAGCGTATAATAGTATAAAACATCTCTTTTTTCATGCTAAACGCTCCTCTAAACATTTAACTGCCGCCTCAGTAAGCACAAGCTCATCATGACGCAAAATATCATAGACATTTGCCCCCTGCTGAGGAAGCACATCTACACCAATTATATTGGATGCCGCAAGTAAAAAGTTTTTATTTACATCGTGACCATCAATAACAAGCACGGATGAAAGCCCTAAAGCTGCCAGACGCGCATGCAGAGCCGATGTTTTATGGTCGTCAATATCAACATTTCTAACCACACGCAATTTACCTTCCGCCAGTTTCGCAGACAGTGCTGTCTTCAAACCAAGCTTACGCACCTTCTTAGGAAGATCATACGCGTGGCTGCGAACCACAGGGCCGAATATACACCCACCACCACGAAACTGGGCAGAACGCATACTTCCCTGACGGGCATTCCCCGTACCTTTCTGCTTGAATGGCTTCTTGGTTGTACCTGATACTTCACTAATACCTTTTGCCTTATGCGTCCCAGCCTGACGGCGCGCACGCTGCCATTCAACCACACGCTGCAAAATATCAGGACGCACAGGCAGGCCAAATACATCGCTGCTCAACTCCACATCCCCGACTACTGCATTATCAAGGCTAATAACATTCACCTTCATTTAAATTACCCTACCTTTTATGCTGCATTAATAGAAGCCGGGAATGGCGCACTCACAGGCAGAGCACGTTTTACCGCATCTGACACCCGCACATAGCCTCCCTTTGCACCTGGAACAGCACCTTTAATAATGATCAGCCCCTGTTCACTATCAATCTCCATCACCTGAAGATTCTGGACTGTCACGCTTACATCCCCCAGATGTCCGGCCATTTTTTTGCCCTTAAACACTTTTCCAGGATCCTGGCATTGACCAGTAGAACCATGAGAACGGTGCGATACCGATACACCATGGCTGGCTTCCAATCCACGGAAATTATGGCGTTTCATCGCACCGGCAAAACCTTTACCGATAGAAGTACCACTAATATCAACAAATTGACCAGGCACAAAGTGCGTCACCTGCAAGCCTGCTCCAACATCTAATAATGCATCGGCAGAAACACGAAACTCGGCAAGCTTCTTGGCTGGCTCGACATTTGCTTTCGCATAGTGGCCACGCAACGCTTTAGATACATTCTTCACTTTTGCCTTGCCATAGCTCACTTGCACCGCATCATAACCATCTGTATCGCACGTTTTCACAGCAACAACCTGACTCTCCTCTACTCTCAGGAGGGTAACAGGAACTCTGGTACCGTTATTCAGATACACAAAACTCATACCAAGTTTCTGTGCTAATAATCCAGTTCTCTTCCTCACTGATCTGCTCCCACCAACTTAATTTCAACACCTACACCAGCGGCCAAATCAAGCTTCATCAAAGCATCTACTGTTTGCGGCGTAGGATAAATGATAATTAACCGCTTATGCGTACGAATCTCAAACTGCTCCCTTGATTTTTTATCAATATGGGGAGAACGGTTTACCGTAAAACGCTCCATATCAAGCGGAAGAGGGATAGGGCCACTTACTTCAGCACCTGTCCGCTTTACCGTATTTACAATTTCTTTCGTCGCCTGATCAAGCACCCTGTGATCGAAAGCTTTAAGCCTAATGCGTATTTTCTGGTTATTCATAGCTTTAATCATTACTTCACGATTTTAGATACAACACCTGCACCTACAGTACGGCCGCCTTCA
>CAZXPG010000039.1:0-19257 GCA_964643145.1 uncultured Rickettsiales bacterium | reverse complement strand
AACGCAAAAATAAGGACTATACTGAAACCACTCTTCAAGTGGTTTCAGTATAGTTAATCTCAGTTTTAGATAAGCACGGCTTATTCTGCTGCTTGCTCTCTACTAATTTTTGCCAATACATAATTCCCCGCACGAAATTGGTTCTTCAGGCGGCTCACTTCCCATTCACTGATACCAACCGATTTCAGGACAGCACCACCAAGCTGTAGTCCAGTTTCATAGGTTTCCGGCACAATGACATGCGCACCGGCTTTGGTCAATTCAGCGGCATTGGTTAAATCTTTGGCACGGACGATAACCGTTACAGAAGGGAAACAACTCTTGATTGTAGAGGTGATGCGACGGAGTATAGCATCATCTTCCACTGTAATAATCACCGATTGCGCCCGTTCAATCCCCAGCGCACGCAGCAATGGTGGGCTGGCCGCATCGCCAGAATAGGCAGGAAAGCCATGGGCATGGGCATCATCCACTGTTTTGCTATCGGCATCCACTGCTACATAGTGCACACCTTCTTCTTCAAGCAAGCTTGCCACCATCTTGCCCACACGCCCAAGCCCGGCAATAATCACATGGTTCTCAAGATCGGCCACCCCTTTGGTGATATAGTCCATATCACTCTTGCCTTTATCAATTTTAGCTTCACACCAGTGGCCAATGGCAGACAGCAGCGGCGTGAGTGCCATAGTGACCGTCACCACCAGCAATAATATCTGCCCCAGCTCTGGGTCAAGGATATTTTTATCGGCTGCTAAGCGGAAGAGGATGAAGGCAAATTCACCACCTTGTGATAATAACAGCCCAGCATGAATAGAGGCCCCCACGGTAAAACGGAACAGCAGGCAGAGGGTAATGATAATCGCCGCCTTCACGATGATAACACCGATAGAAATAAGCAATATGAGCGGCAGTTTGGCAATCACCAGATTAATATCCACCGCCATGCCTACCGTCATAAAGAAAAGACCAAGGAATAGCCCCTTAAACGGGTTAATACTATCTTCTACCTGATGCTGGAATTCAGTTTCAGCGACCAACAGCCCCGCCACAAACGCTCCTAGTGCTAAGGAAAGCCCCATATGCTCGGTGCCCCATGCAGCCCCTAGTGCAATTAATAAGGTAGTCGCTACAAAGAGTTCATTGCTTTTAGCCGTATTAGATGAGCTGATAATTGAGAAAAGAGGCCGGAGAGCCAACCGCCCCACAATAAAAATAGCAACTAGGGCAACAAGTGCTTTAATAAAGGCAATAGCCATCGCCCCCATGATACCCGCTTTGGAACCGGCAAGCAGTGGCATCAGTACAAGCAGTGGTACTACGGCAAAATCTTGCATAAGCAGCGTAGCAAGTGCCAGCCGCCCCACCTGCGTGGCCTGCCTGCGATGTTCCGCCAGCACTTGCAGCACAATCGCGGTGGAGGAAAGCGCAAGACCACCACCGATAATAATAGCCGCATTCATACTGCCACCGAGCGTAAAAACCAATAGGCCAATAAGCCCACCTGAGAGTAACACTTGCAGCGTACCAAAACCAAACACATGCCGCCGCATAGCCTTTAACCGTTCAAATGTCAACTCCAACCCAATGGCAAACAGCAGGAACACAATGCCAAATTCGCCAAAGGTACTGGTTTCACGGGCAGTGACGATACCAAACCCATATTCACCAATAAAAGCTCCCGCCACAAAATAGCCAAGCACCGGGCTTAAATTCAAGCGCTTGAATATTGCCACCACAAAAACAGCCGTAGAAAGCAAGATAAGAAGATGGGGAAGGAATTGAATTGTTTGCATAGATTCCTGTATTATGACAGTCTAACGGATAACTACAATAAAATAATTGAAAATTACTCTTCAAGTTGTTTTTTAGTATATAGCAAAATTATTAAAGAATATTATAATTTATGAGGGAAATAGTCTAAAATCATGTACAGAGTGGTTTTGGTATATAACCTCAGTTTTGAACAGTGAGCAGACTATATGCCCTCTTGTGCCCCTATTGCCCTGATAACCGGTGCTGCCAGACGTATTGGCGCGGTCATTGCCCATGACTTGGCCAAAGCAGGGTGGGATATTGCTATCCATTACCATCATGCCAAAGCCGAGGTAGAATTTCTGCTTGCTGATATTCACGCACGTGGTAGACGCGCCATCGCTATCCAGGCAGATCTTTCTGATGAAGCTGCCGTGAAAGCATTATTTCCACAACTAGAAGCACAGCTTGGCATGGCAACATGCCTCATCAATAATGCTTCTTTCTTTAAGAATGACACACTAGCCACCCAAAGCCGCACCTCTTGGGATAAGCATATGGAGGTTAATCTACGCGCACCCATTGTACTTATGCAAGATTTTGCCGCCCAGTTGCCGGAAGGAACAATAGGGAATGTGATTAACATCCTTGATTATGCCGTCTGGAGCCTACCTCAGCACTTCTTTTCATACAGTATCAGTAAATCTGCACTATGGACAGCCACCCAGAGCCTAGCGGTTACGCTGGCACCGCGTATCCGCGTCAATGCGATAGGGCCAGGGCCAGCACTCGCCAACAGCCGCCAGACAAACGAAAGCTTCAGCAATGCCTGGCACAAAACACCACTTGGTATTAGCAGCTCGCCTGAGGAAATTGCACGCGTGGTACAGTTCATTCTAGCCACCCCTAGCATGACCGGCCAGATGATTGCCTTAGACGGAGGCAGGCATCTGGAACGGGCAGCCTATACATAACCTCAGTTTTGGATAAACGCGGCTTATCCAAAACTGAGGTTAGTATAGGGCTTCTAGAAATTCATCCGACTGAAGCTGCCATAGAGCGGGCCAAACACTGCCATAGAAATCCACAGCATAATCAACCCCATAATCACCGTCAGTGCTGGCTGGATAACACCGATCATCCCCTCTACCGCTTCATTCACCTCTTTATCATAAAAGAAATTCACCGTTTCCAGCGAAGAATCCAGATTACCACTATTTTCCCCCACTTTGAACATACGTAGCACCAGATCGGGGAATTGCTGGGTGATGCGGAAAGAACCATTCAGCGTATTACCTTCCGCCACACTGCGGCGCGCCACAAAGATACTCTCACGGATAATACGGTTACTAATAATACTTGCACCAATATCTAAACATTCAAGTATCCCAATACCACTGCGGAAGGTAATGGCAAAAAATCGGCAAAACTTGGCCATTTCCGTTTTACGAATCGTGGGCCCCAGCACAGGCATGGCAAGTTTTACCCTATCCGATATATAAGCCGCCGATTCCATCGTGCGTATTAGGGTGGTAATTAGCAGGTAAATCGCCACCGGCGTACCAAGAATCAGATACCAATAATCCTTAAAGGCATGGGAGGTGGCAATTAGTGCTTTGGTGGCAATCGGCAGTTCAAAATTTTGTGACAGGAGGAATTCCGTTAGCTTAGGAATCACAAAAAGCATCATCAGGCTGACAATACCTGCCATCATAAATAGCATAAATATCGGATAATACATCGCCTTCTTAATTTTCTTCCGCACGTCATTCACCCATTTCAGGTGATTGGCCAAATGGGTGAGCACTTCACCTAAACGCCCCGTTTTTTCTCCTGCCGCAATCAACCCCACAAACACGTTATCGAACACCTCGGGGTGCGTGCCAAAAGCAGCCGACAACATATTACCAGAACGGATAGATTCATACACATCCGACATCAGGTTTTTCATCCCTGCCGATTCCGCCGTATCACGAATATCACTGATCGCTTCAATCAGCGGCACCCCTGCTTTCTCAAGCTGTTCAAGCTGAACACACAAGATAATTAAGTCTTCCTGTGAAATTTTTGTAGAAGAAGAGACTCTTTTCGCCTTCATCTCTTTGCAGGAAATCAGGTCAAGGCCAATGCCTGCCAACCTGCTTTCCACGTCCATTTCATTCGCCCCTTGCAGCGCGCCTTTAACAGTGCGGCCATTCTCATTCAAGGCCTTATAGCGGTACATTGGCATAGATTACAACCTGCTTGTCATATCAATAGTATCAATCAACTCCTGAAGGTCAATCGTGCCTTGCAGCACTTTCAACACCCCATCTTCAAGCATGGGAGTAAGCCCATGTGAAAGCGCATGGTCAAGCATTTCCCTACGGGTGGCTTCCCTGGCAATCAGTTCATCCAACCCTTTATCAACTGGTAGAATTTCACTGATAGCCACACGGCCTTTAGTACCGGTATTTTTACATTTATCACAGCCAATACGGTGATATATCTGGGGCGGGTTGCTTGGATCAACACCTAAGACACGGCATTCCTCTGGGGTGGCTGCTTCCGCTTCCTTACAATGTGGGCAAAGCTTACGTGCCAAACGCTGCGCCAGAATACAGATCACCGAGCCAGAGATAAGCTGCGGGCTCACACCAATATCAACCAAACGGGGAATTGCCCCCAGCGCATCATTGGTATGAAGTGAAGTAAACACCTGGTGTCCCGTCATTGCGGCACGCAGTGCCATGGTGGCGGTGGCGGCATCACGCACCTCCCCGATAAAGATAATATCCGGGTCTTGACGCATGAGAGATTTAATCCCGTCGGTGAAGCTCATTCCCGACCCTTCACGCACGTTGGCCTGACGTATCAGCGGCAGTTGATATTCTACCGGATCTTCCAGCGTCATAATATTCTTATCAATGGAGTTGATAAAGTTCAGGATAGAATAAAGCGTTGTACTTTTACCGCTTCCCGTAGGGCCAGTCACAATCACAATTCCTTCCGGACGCTTCAGCATTTTTTGCAATAGCTTCCCGTTAGAATCGCTGAAGCCCAGCGCGCTGAGCGGCACAATCGAGGATTTTTTATCCAGGATACGCATCACGATATTCTCACCATGAATGGTCGGCTGCGTTGCTACACGGAAATCCACCGCACGGCCAAACATGCTATAGCTGATACGCCCATCCTGCGGGAAACGGGTTTCGGTGATATTCATCCCAGCGATAATTTTCATACGCACCAGAATTCCTTGCAGATAGTCTTTATGGAAACTGCGGATTTGCGTCATCTGGCCATCAATACGATAACGCAAGCGCAGCACCGTTGCTTCTGGCTCAAAGTGAATATCCGATGCGCCGCTTTTAATGGCATCAAGCAGCAACGCATCAACCAAACGGACGGTAGGGTTGACATAGCCCGATTTCAGGGTTTCTGGGTCGGGTGGAGCTACTTTGGCGCTGGAATTACTCTGTGCTGCCTTGGCGGCATTGTTGTTGTTTTCAATTTCCCGCAAAATACCATCAATCGACATTTCATAACGGTAATATTGATCAATAATGCCCATAATATGCGTTTCAGGCGCATAGAAGGGCACAATTTTAAGCTGACGTGGGAAATAACGCTTTAACTGATCGAGTGCCATGATGTTATAGACATCTGTCATGGCCACTGACACACTATCATCATGCATCGAAACTGGAATAACCTTATAGCGCATGGCAATATCTTTAGGCACTTTATTGATCAGTTCCGGATCAAGCACTGCAGTTTGCAGGTCAATATTCTTCATACCGGATGATTCCGTCAGTGCTTCCGCCAGTTCATTCTCGGTGATGAACCCCATCTCAATCAGCAAATCACCCAACATGCGCTTAGTGGCACGGTTAGCACGTTGCTCACGTAGCGCCACTTCAAGCTGATCAGAGGTAATTAAGCCTTTCTCAATAAGCTTTACCCCTAACTGGCCCACAACAGGTTTTCTAGGAGCTTCATCGGTACCCACCGGAGGAGGAGAAAGAGTTTGTTCGGTTGTATCGGTCACAATCATCCCTGTTCTTAGAAGGTGCAAGATAAAAAATTAGATAAACGCTCCGGTCAGTGTATCAAGAAACAGACAAAAGGGATACAAAAAAAATCAGAAGCAACGGCGGCCATTTTACTCTCCTTGCATGAAAAGATTGAAAAAAGCCGCATTAGCGCGCAGTATAGGCCATAACATCACCCGACCAACTTTTGAACTGTGAGCAGTATACTATGCCCTATCTCCCTGCTAATAACAGCAATCCATTCAAACAAAGCGCACTTCTGTGGCGGGTGGAACTGTCGCTCCCTTTTAAGGCAGTTGGCATATTTGCCGAGCAGTTGGGGGAATGCGCCAGTTCGGTTTCCTGTTTTGAAGAACAGGCTAGCCCCCATTTTGAAAGCCAGCCCGAGGATATATGGAAGCTGCAACTCTACTGTGAACAACACCCTGATAGTGCTGAATTGTTACGGCGTATCGCCTTGCTATCTGCTAGCCTGAACATTTTTCCGCCTGCTCTCACTATTGCTGTTGTGGCCGATACTGATTGGGTTAGTCAGGTGCAGGATAATTTCCCACCGCTCTATGCTGGGCGATATTTTGTACATGGCAGCCATTATAAAGACATCATTCCTCATACCAGCTATCCTTTACATATTGATGCCGGACGAGCTTTTGGCACGGGTGAACATGAAACCACCTATTCCTGCCTTCAGGCTATTGACAAACTAGCCAAAAAACGGCACTTTAGCCATATGCTCGATATGGGATGCGGTTCTGGCATCTTGGCGATTGCAATGGCAAAAACCTGGAAGAAGCCAGTGGTTGCTGTCGATATTGATACGCAATCAGTGCAGGTAACCCACAATAATGCCCGTATTAACCGCTGTTCTGCCTTTATTACGGCTGGGCTTAGCAATGGTTATCGCTCACGGCTGGTGCGGTGCAACACCCCCTATGACCTGATCGCCTCTAATATCCTCGCTAAGCCGCTTGTTGCTTTTGCGCCAGATCTTGCTAAGCACCTGGCACCTGGTGGCATTGCCATCCTCTCTGGCCTGCTCACCTATCAGGAACAGAAGGTATTAGCCGCCCATAGGATGCAAGGTTTAAGGCTGGTTGAACGCATTGAGCGGAACAGTTGGAGCACACTGATCCTAGAACACGCATAACCAATAGACCTCAGTTTTGGATAAGCAAAGCTTATCCAAAACTGAGGTTACTTATCCCAAACTGAGGCAATATTTATACGGCTCTTCCATGCACGCCCATTTTCGTAAAGTCACTATCATGATGTTATCTCTCAGACACTGGCGGAAACGCCTGGTATTCTGGCTGGGGGCGGTATTGGTAGGGGTGGTGGCCTCGTGTTTTGCCTTGCTGGTTGATAAAACACAAGCATTTTTTGATGCATGGATTGCCCCCCATATCTGGCTTCCTTTACTCATTTCCCCTCCCTTATTTGCGGCATCCGCCTGGCTGACACGACAATTCTTCCCAGCGGCCCGTGGCAGCGGTATTCCGCAGGTGATTGCCGCCCGTATCCTGCGCCATACTGAAAGCAGGCGGGAATTATTAGGCGTAAAAATCGCTATTGCCAAAATGCTGCTCACAACGCTAGGTGTGTTAGCCGGCGCATCCATCGGGCGCGAAGGCCCTACGGTACAGATAGGAGCCGCTATTATGCTCTGGTGCGCCACCTATGGCGGCATTGGAAGGCAACGTGGAGTTGTGTTAGCCGGAGCGGCAGCCGGGGTTGCTGCTGCTTTTAACACCCCACTGGCAGGGATTGTGTTTGCCATTGAGGAGATGGCACGCGCTTTTGAATCGCGCAATAGTTCTATCGTACTTATCGCCATCGTATTTGCCGGTACAGCGGCTATGTCCATTCTAGGAAATTATAATTATTTTGGCTATACCAACGCTTCTATCAACTTTATACACGATTGGCAGCCTATTCTTGCTATCGCATTGTTAGGTGGGTTACTTGGCGGCTTGTTTGCCCGTATTATGATTGATGGTGAAGGCATATTGCGCCGTTGCTTTAATGGCTTTGGCATACGACGCCCCATTGTGTTTGCTGCTGCCTGTGGTGGCGGTGTGGCATTTATTGGATTAATTACCGGGGGAATGACCTATGGTTCTGGCTATGAATTAGGCCACGCGCTGTTACACCAGGAACTTACGGCCTCCTGGTGGCATTTGCCTGCCAAGTTCCTGTCGACGGCCCTTTCAGCGGTAAGTGGGATACCGGGGGGGATTTTTTCTCCCAGCCTGTCGGTTGGGGCAGCACTTGGAGCTGATATATCGGGGTGGTTTCCCTCGCTTTCGGTGCAAGGGGCAGTATTACTGGGAATGGTGGCCTATTTTGCAGGCGTAACTCAAGCCCCTATTACCGCCTTCGTAATCGTGCTGGAAGTGACGGGCAAAGCCACCACTGCCGTGCCACTCATTGCCACGGCAACCCTGGCAGCTGCGGTGGGCAGGCTAGTATGTAACGGGTCACTCTATCATACACTGGCAAAATCGTTCCTGATGCCATCCGACCGCCCACAAAGCAAATTGCTTCCCTAAACTGCTGGAGTTGGGCCAGTATGCTGGCGGTTAGTGTTTCGCTCTTGCTGAAGGTCTGCCAGATGATGGGTATGGGCATTAGGATTAACATAGGCACGCTGTTGCGGTGTTACTTCCTTGTTTTTTTCAACCACAACCTGTTTGTCCTCAGACGGTGCAGCCATAGCATCGGCAACATTATGCTGTTGTTTGCCTGCCTGATGCATCAGATGGTCTTTGGCATAACTTCCCACAGCTTTCGTGGCACGTATAACACCTTCCTCACCAAATGAACTCACTCCACCTGCAACAAATGCCAACGCTAGTGGCACTCCTGCAACGCCACCAGTAGCCGCAATAGCACCACCAACCAGGGCACCAACACCTACTTTTAACGCCACATTACCCCAGTAACTTGCATCGCCAATTGTTGATTGTTTTTCTTCCGTTTGTACCGCTGCCATGATAGATATCTTTCCTGTTTTATTCGTTACACATCACCCAGCCTTCACCCTAACACATAATTGTTAAGGTTTTATTACAAAACACCTCAATGTTGGAACACTACGCTCATTCAACATTGAGGTGCTGTAATGTCTGTTAAACGGCTTCAGCGTCTACCCAGGAAATATTCCCATCTGCACGATGATAGACTACGTTCAAGCGACCATTGGCCTGATTGATAAAGAGCAAAGCGGGGAGATGAGCCAAGTCCATCTTCATTACCGCTTCAGCCACACTGAGCGATTCAATCGATGTCGGGTTCTCCGCAATAATAACAGGGGTATCATCCGCCTCTTTTCCTGCTTCTTCTTCGGTTTCATACTCGGCAGCAACAGGGCTGATAACATATTTAACTGCTTTACGTGCCTGGGGAACTTCTATATTTACATCAATTCCCTTAGGCTTATGGTGGTTGGTAATACGCCGTTTATAACGGCGAAGCTGCTTTTCAATACGCAGGAGTGCAGCATCAAAAGCAGCATAGGGATCATCCGATTCTGCATGTCCTTTTATAGTAACACCACTGCCTGTGCCTTCATTAACGAGAATAGTTGCACGGAAAAGATGGGATTCTTTCGCAAATATTACATCCGCATTCACCGCGCGACTAAAATATTTTTTTACGCCTTTTTCCAGACGTTCTTTCACATGCTCCTGCAATGAATTTCCAATATCAATTTTTTTTCCTGATACTAATACTTGCATAATTATATGATCCTTATCTGTTGGTTAAACATAGGGAACTATTTTCCTTCACAACTAACGATTAACCGATGAGTTATTAACTATTATACTACCACTATAGCATATAAGAAAGCGTGAAAGCGCATTCTGCACAACAAAAATGATTAGTCAATGACGTTATTGCCTGCTATGATATTTGCCGCTCCAGAAAGAAGCATACACAAAATTAAACACAATACCAACAAGTAGTGCTTGCAAGAGCAGAAAACTTCGCTAAAAGAAACTTTAAGAATTTTTAATACCCAAACCTCAGTTTTAGATAAGCTACGCTTATCCAAAACTGTCAACTATTTGAAGAATAATGATTCAACGCGGCTTGAACCATTATTTTGAGTGTATTATTACACTATGATAGGAAGCCTTTGGCTTCATATCATAGAATTAACGTTATTATTAATTTAAAATAATGGCAAAAACGACGCTTTTTGACATTATTTTTCAATAACATGCCAGTTTTGGATAAGCCGTGCTTATCCAAAACTGAGGTTACCCAAGGTTTTTTGCTGATGACTGACTTATCCCTGATCCGTAACTTCTCTATTATTGCCCATATCGACCATGGCAAATCCACCCTGGCTGACCGCCTGATTGAACATTGCGGTGGGCTAGAGGCGCGTGAAATGAGCGCACAGGTGCTTGATTCCATGGATATTGAGAAAGAACGCGGCATTACTATTAAAGCACAAACGGTGCGGCTACATTATAAAGCTGAGGATGGTAAAACCTACACGTTGAACTTAATGGACACTCCGGGCCATGTCGATTTTGCCTATGAAGTCAGCCGCTCACTGGCTGCCTGCGAAGGATCGCTGCTGGTGGTGGATGCAAGCCAGGGCGTGGAAGCACAGACGCTCGCCAATGTCTATCAGGCGATTGATAATAACCATGAAATTATCCCGGTACTGAATAAAATTGACCTGCCTGCTGCGGAACCAGACCGTATCCGCGAACAGATTGAGGATGTGATTGGTATTGATGCCTCCGATGCTATCCTTGCCTCTGCCAAAAGCGGCATAGGGATTAAGGAGATACTGGAGGCCATAGTCACCCGCCTGCCTGCCCCGAAAGGTGACAGGGAAGCACCGCTAAAAGCCCTGCTGGTCGATAGCTGGTATGACCCATATCTTGGCGTGGTGATTCTGGTCAGGATGGTAGACGGGGTGCTGAAAAAAGGCAACCGTATCAAAATGATGGCAACAGACGCCACCTACTTACTTGAGAATGTCGGGGTGTTTACGCCTAAAAAAGTGATGACAGGCGAACTGAAGGCCGGGGAAATTGGCTTTTTTACCGCCAGCATCAAACAGGTGGCCGATTGCCGTGTGGGGGACACGGTTACATCGGAAAAAAATGCAGCTACCACCCCCCTTCCTGGCTTTAAACCCAATCTGCCGGTGGTATTTTGTGGCCTATTCCCGGTGGATTCATCACAGTTTGAACATCTGCGCGACTCACTGGCAAAACTACGCTTGAATGACGCCAGTTTTGAATATGAAATGGAAACATCGACAGCGCTTGGCTTTGGTTTCCGCTGCGGTTTCTTAGGGTTGCTGCACCTGGAAATTATCCAGGAACGGCTTGACCGCGAGTTTGACCTCGATCTTATCACCACCGCCCCAAGTGTGGTCTATAAAATCCACAAAAAAGCTGGCGGTATACTGGAACTGCACAACCCGGCTGACATGCCCGACCCTACCCAGATTGATTTTATGGAAGAGCCCTGGATACGCGCCACCATCATGGTGCCGGATGAGCATTTAGGGGCGGTGCTGACACTCTGCACTGAAAAACGCGGTATACAGATTGATTTAACCTATGTTGGTAGCCGTGCCATGGTGGTATACCGCCTGCCGCTCAATGAAATTGTGTTTGATTTCTATGATAAGCTGAAATCCTGCTCACGTGGCTATGCCAGCTTCGATTGGCACCTGGATGGCTATGCGGAAAGCGAACTGGTGAAGCTTTCTATTCTGGTGAATAGCGAACCGGTGGATGCGCTGGCGATGATTGTGCATAAAAGCCAGGCAGAATATCGCGGCAGGGAATTATGCAAACGCCTGAAAGATTTAATCCCGCGGCAATTATTCCAGATTGCCGTGCAAGCTGCGATTGGCGGCAAAATTATCGCCCGTGAGAATGTGAAAGCCATGCGGAAAGACGTAACCGCTAAATGTTATGGCGGCGATATTACCCGTAAGCGTAAATTGCTTGAAAAACAGAAAGCCGGTAAGAAGCGTATGCGTATGGTGGGTAATGTCGAAATCCCGCAATCCGCCTTTATCGCCGCGCTCAAGATTGGCGATGATGAGTAAAGTCAAAAAATATTTCCATTGCAGGGCGGGCAAGTTTGGGGTAAAAATTTCTTCTACCCCTAAACCAACTTATGAAGTGAGGCATAACTCATGTCCTTAACACCTGAAAATATCATCAAAATTGCCAAGCTGGCGCGTATTGCCCTAACTGAAGATGAAGTGCCGCATTTCCATAAGGAACTTCAGAATATCATTGGTATGGTAGAGGTGCTACAAGAAGTGGATACGGAAAACGTTCCGCAGATGACCAGCGTCTCCCAGGCTGCGCTTCCCATGCGTGAAGATAAGGTAACAGAGGGAAATTGTATTGAGGCGGTATTGCAGAATGCCCCTGAAAGCGAATATGGCTGTTTTGTAGTACCAAAGGTAATTGAATAATGACAGAATTAACCAAACTCACCATTAAGCAGGCATTAGATGGCCTGAAAAAGAACGATTTCACGGCAGAAGAGCTAACAAAAAGCCATATTGCCAGGCTTGAAGAAACACGTGATTTAAACGCCTTTATCACTGAAACACCAGAACTGGCACTCCGCAACGCCAAGGAAGCCGATAAACGCATCCAAGCAGGTACGGCGCGCAAACTTGACGGTATCCCAGTAGGGGTGAAGGATTTATTCTGCACCAAGGGCGTGCTCACTACTGCTGCTTCTCATATTCTTGATGGATTTGTGCCCCCGTATGAATCCACCGTTAGCCATTTATTACAGGAAGCTGGCGGGGTAATGCTGGGTAAAACCAATATGGATGAATTTGCCATGGGTTCTGCCAATATCACCAGTTTTTATGGCCCAGTGAAAAACCCGTGGAAACGCAAAGATAGCGACGCAACACTGGTGCCAGGCGGCTCTTCTGGCGGGTCAGCCGCAGCCGTTGCCGCAGGCAGCGTCATGGGGGCGCTTGGCAGCGACACGGGCGGCTCTATTCGCCAACCCGCCAGCTTCTGTGGCATTGTCGGGATAAAACCCACCTATGGCCGCTGTTCGCGCTATGGCATGGTGGCTTTTGCCAGTTCACTTGACCAAGCAGGGGTGTTCACCCGCACGGTTGAAGATGCGGCACTGATGCTTGAACCCATTATGGGGCATGATGGCAACGATTCCACCTGCGCAAAACTGCCCATTCCGGCACTTTCCGGCTTAAATGGGGATGTGAAGGGCATGCGGATTGGTATCCCGAAAGAATATTATACGGAAGGAATGCCAGAAGAAATTGCCAAACTCTGGCAAGACGGGGCCGATCGGCTGAAAGCAGCTGGGGCAGAGATTGTGGAAATCAGCCTGCCACATACCAAATATGCACTGCCTGTTTACTATATTATCGCCCCGGCGGAAGCTTCCTCGAACCTGGCACGCTATGACGGTGTGCGCTACGGCCTGCGGGTAACAGGCGAGAATAGCAGCCTGGATGCCATGTATGAAGCCACACGCGCCGCAGGGTTTGGAGCGGAAGTGAAGCGCCGTATCATGATTGGCACCTATGTGTTATCGGCAGGTTATTATGATGCTTATTATAAAAAGGCGCAACGCGTACGCACCCTTATTGCCCGTGATTTTGCCGAAAGCTTCACCAAAGTTGATGCTATCCTAACCCCCACTACCCCCTCTGCCGCCTTTGGTATGGGTGAGAAAACCGAGGATCCGGTGGCAATGTATCTCAACGACATCTTCACCATCCCCGCCAGCCTGGCCGGCCTGCCCGCCATGTCTGTTCCAGCAGGGTTATCGAAAGAAGGGCTACCGCTGGGCTTGCATGTGATTGGCAAAGCATTTGATGAGAGAACGGTGCTGAAAGTAGGGAAAGCGATAGAAGCGGCTGGAATTTAAGGTATAAAAGGAACAAAACATGGCAATAATTCAGGGAAAAACAGGCGAATGGGAAATAGTGATTGGGCTGGAAGTCCATGCTCAGGTAGCGTCCAACTCTAAGCTTTTTTCAGGCGCAGCAACGGCCTTTGGCGCAGAACCTAACACGCAGGTGTCGCTGGTGGATGCCGCCATGCCGGGGATGTTGCCCGTTATCAATGAATATTGCGTAGAGCAGGCCGTACGTACCGGGCTTGGACTTGATGCAGAAATTAACCTGACTTCTGTCTTTGACCGCAAGAATTATTTCTATGCCGACCTACCGCAAGGCTACCAAATCTCCCAGTTTCTTGACCCTATTGTGGGCAAGGGTAAAATCATCCTGGATATGGCCGATGGCAGCACCCGTTCCATAGGTGTCACCCGCCTGCATCTGGAACAGGATGCCGGAAAAAGCCTGCATGACCAAAGCCCCAAACATACCTTTATCGACCTGAACCGCTCCGGCATTGCCTTGATGGAAATTGTGTCAGAACCTGATATGCGCTCGGCGGAAGAGGCAGCGGAATATGTGAAGAAACTACGCAGTATCCTGCGTTATCTTGGCACCTGTGACGGCGATATGGAAAAAGGTTCCCTGCGTTGTGATGCCAATGTATCGGTTAGGCGTCCGGGTGCCCCCTTTGGCACGCGCTGCGAAATCAAGAATATCAACTCCTTCCGCAATATTATGCGCGCTATCGAATACGAAGCACAGCGCCAGGTGGATATTTTAGAAGAAGGTGGCGAGATTCAGCAGGAAACCCGTCTATTTGATGCCAATAACGGCACCACCCGCACCATGCGCAGCAAAGAAGATGCACATGATTACCGATATTTCCCCGATCCTGACCTGTTGCCACTGGTGCTTGAACAGGCATTTGTGGATGAAATCCGCGCTACACTGCCTGAACTGCCTGACCAGAAGAAAGCCCGCTATATGCAACTTGGCCTGAATGCCTATGATGCCAGCGTTATTGTAGCAGATAAGGAAAATACCGTCTATTTTGAAGAACTGCTGGAAGGGATTGATGCCAAGCTTGCCGCCAACTGGATGACAGGCGAGTTATTTGGCCGCCTGAACAAGCTGGGGGTACGCATTGAAGAATCACCGGTTTCTACACTACAATTCAAAGGGTTATTATCACTAATTGCTGATAATACCATCTCCGGCAAAATCGCCAAACAGGTGTTTGATCTGATGTTTGAAACCGGCAAAGACGCTGCAACAATCGTAGAAGAACAAGGCCTGCGCCAGGTAACAGATAGCAGCGCCATTGAGAAAATCATTGATGAAGTGCTGGCCAGTAACCAGGATAAAGTAGCAGAATACCGCTCAGGAAAAGAAAAACTCTTCGGCTTCTTTATTGGCCAGATTATGAAAGCATCAGGCGGCAAAGTAAACCCGGATAAAGTGAATGAAATTCTGCGGCAGAAATTAAGCCAGGAACCTGTCCTGGAAGGAGAAAGCCATGTCTAACCATTTTACCATCACCACCGACCCGCTGCCCGCTTCTACAAAAATCTACGTGGAAGGTCAGACTCATAAAGACCTGCGGGTTGCTATGCGTGATATTAGCTTAAGCCCTGCAAGTGGTGAGCCGAATGTACGTGTTTACGATACTTCCGGCCCCTATACTGACCCTTCAGCCTCTATTGACATCCGCAAAGGCTTGCCAAAACTAAGGCAGTGCTGGATTGAAGCACGCGGCGATGTGGAGGCTTATGCAGGAAGGGAAGTAAAGCCTGAAGATAATGGCGAGAAAAACTATAATCCGCTGGCTAATACCGAACTGTTCCCCTCCCCTAACACACGGCCACTGCGCGCCAAACCCGGCAAGGCCGTAACACAACTGGCTTATGCACGGGCGGGGATTATTACCCCTGAAATGGAATATATCGCCATTCGCGAAAATATGGGAAGGCGCGAAGCACTGCCTGAAAACAGCCAGGGTGGCCAGGCCTTTGGCGCTGCTATCCCTAAGGTGATTACGCCTGAATTTGTGCGCGATGAAATTGCCAGAGGCCGTGCCATTATCCCTGCCAATATCAACCACCCGGAAGCGGAACCGATGATTATCGGCCGCAATTTCCTGGTGAAAATCAATGCCAATATCGGTAATTCCGCCGTTAGTTCTTCCATTGAGGAAGAAGTAGAAAAAATGGTATGGGCGACACGCTGGGGTGCCGATACTATTATGGATCTATCGACAGGTAAAAACATTCACACCACCCGCGAATGGATTCTGCGCAACTCACCTGTGCCGGTCGGCACCGTGCCTATTTATCAGGCACTGGAAAAAGTGGGCGGTATTGCTGAAGAGCTGACCTGGGATATTTTCCGCGATACACTGATTGAGCAAGCTGAACAGGGCGTAGATTACTTCACCATCCATGCCGGAGTGCGCCTGCCCTTTATTCACCTGACGGAAAAGCGGGTGACAGGCATTGTCTCACGCGGTGGCTCTATCATGGCGAAATGGTGCCTGGCACATCATCAGGAAAGCTTCCTCTACACGCATTTTGAGGAAATCTGCGATATTATGCGCGCCTATGACATTAGCTTCAGCCTGGGCGATGGCTTGCGGCCGGGTTCTATTGCTGATGCCAATGATGCGGCACAATTTGCCGAGCTGGAAACGCTGGGAGAACTAACCGATATTGCCTGGAAGCATGATTGCCAGGTGATGATTGAAGGGCCTGGGCATGTGCCTATGCACCTGATTAAAGAAAATATGGACAAGCAGCTGGAATATTGCAAAGAGGCGCCATTCTACACGCTTGGCCCACTCACCACCGATATTGCCCCTGGCTATGACCATATTACCAGCGGTATTGGTGCTGCGATGATTGGTTGGTATGGCACTGCCATGCTCTGCTATGTGACACCGAAAGAACATTTAGGGCTACCAGATAGAGAAGATGTGAAAGTGGGCGTCGTCACCTATAAAATCGCTGCCCATGCCGCTGACCTGGCCAAAGGCCACCCGGGGGCGCAACTACGCGATGACGCCCTTTCCCGCGCCCGCTTTGAATTCCGCTGGCGTGACCAGTTTAATCTGTCACTTGACCCAGAAACCGCTGAAAAATTCCACGACCAAACACTACCAGCAGAAGGGGCAAAAATTGCTCATTTCTGTTCGATGTGCGGGCCAAAATTCTGCTCGATGAAAATCTCCCAGGATGTACGCGACTATGCCAAAGCCAAGCGTGAACGCGAGGAAGGCATGGAAGCCATGTCGGAGAAATTCCGGGAAGAAGGGGCAGAGATTTACAAAATATTGCCGTAACTGTAGCGACTATACCAAACCAATTCAGAACGTTGGTTTGGCATAGAGCCTGCTATATTCCCCTTTTTTCAGCAGGAGTTCATCATGCGTGCCTGCTTCTACCACCCTTCCCTCTCGCATTACGTAAATAATGTCGGCATTTTGTACGGTAGATAGCCGGTGAGCAATGATTATGGTAGTGCGCCCTACCCGTAAACTATCCAAGGCATTCTGGATCAGTTGCTCAGAAATCGGGTCAAGTGCCGATGTTGCCTCATCCAACAACAATATTGGGCTATTCTTCAGAATCGCACGGGCAATAGAAAGTCGCTGACGTTGTCCACCCGACAAACTAAAACCACGCTGGCCAATACGGGTATCATAACCCTCTGGCAGTTCCATAATAAACTCATGCGCCGCCGCCTGCCTAGCTGCCTCAATCACCTCCTCACGGCTGGCATCCAACCTGCCATAGAGGATATTGGCCAGCACCGTATCATCAAACAACACAATATCTTGGCTAACCAACGAAATTGCATCGCGCAGAGAAGATAATGTGACATCGCGTATATCCACTCCATCAATACTGATACTGCCATCAGCCGGGTCATAGAAACGCAATATCAAGTTCATGATGGTGGATTTTCCGCTACCTGACGCCCCAACCAACGCTACTGTTTTACCCGCAGGCACCGTTAATGATAGGTCATGTAGGGCGTTCTTTCCTGGCATATACGCAAAACTCACCTGTTTTAATGCAATATCCCCCCCCGTTAACACTAAAGGCCGTGCATGCGAGGAATCCTGAATGACAGCCGTTACATCAAGAATGGCAAATAACCGTCTAGCGGCGGCCAACCCTTCTTGCAGGGAAGTATTTAAATCAGCCAGGCTTTTAATCGGCTTATAGGCCATAATTAACGCCGCCACAAAGGAAAAAAAACTGCCAGGCGTTGTTTCCCCTTCAATGACCTGCGCCCCCCCATACCAGATCACTGCTGCAATCGCTACACCACTCAACGTTTCCATAATAGGGGACGTAACCGATTCTGTACGAGCAGCTTTAAGATAGAGTGCTAAAATACCTTCCATAATACGGTTTGCCCGACTAATCTCGAACACCTCCCGCCTATAGGCTTTCACCACACGGATCCCTTGAAAAGTTTCATCAAGCTGCGAGGTGTAGTTCCCCAGCTCTTCCTGGGTTTTATTGGCAATTTTCCGCATCCTCTTGCCTAAGCGAATAATCGGATAGACCGCAATAGGGAAGACAGTGAAGGCAATCACCGACAATATGCCACTCTGATAGATCATCAACCCCAGAAGAAATATCACCGTCAGTAGTTCACGCGCAATCCCCGTCAGGATAGTGGAAACCGCACCACGCATAATCGTAATGTCATTCGTAAAACGGGAAATAAGCCGACCAGAGGAATGGCGGTGTAATACAGCTAAATCAGCATGGAGTAGATGTGCGTAGAGTTTCAACTGCATATCTGTGACAACACGTTGCCCGACATATTTCATCAATATCGCTTGGAAATAGGCCGCTGTACCTTTAACAAGTGCAATCGCCATCACCCCAAGCGGGATATAGAGCAGCATTGATGCATCTTTTTGTAGAAATATTTTATCCAGTGCCGGCTGTAGCATCCAGGCATTTCCTGCCGTTGCCGCAGCCACAAGCACCATACACAAGACGGCAAGCAATAGCTTATGGACATAAGGAGCGATATAGTCGGTGAATAGCCGTTTAACAAGCGAAAAGCTGGAATCAGGAGAGGATAAACCCATCAGGAATGCGTAAAGAAAAAGATTAACAGTACGGTGAACGCCAAACCTACCATGCTGGTTACCATTAGGATAAAGGCGAGAAGCCAACGGCTAACAGAGAATGTCACCATGTGACTGCACGGACGTGAGGGAATATTATCATTTACAGGGGTAACCTTGAGCAATATTTCTGTCCCCCCCTGCACACTATACCCATTAAAACTATAGGCTGCACTGGGCAGTCTCTGTATCCATGTATAGACATCAAATCTGATTTTGCTCATACCCACCTCTGACATTTACAGTCTGCGCCAAGGAGCGTATCATAAAAAAGCATTATTGTCTATACACCCTATAGGCTTTCGGCAGGCGTATCGCACCTAGTTGGCACGCAATACGCCTGCAAGTAACTACGGCTACAGGTTTCCCCCATTAGCTCTTTATGTAACCTCAGTTTTGGATAAGCTTTGCTTATCCAAAACTGGCATGATATTGAA
>CAZXPG010000038.1:0-19382 GCA_964643145.1 uncultured Rickettsiales bacterium | reverse complement strand
CCCTTTTTTTAAAAGGATTATAGCAGTGTTGCGCTTCAATGTTGAGTCCGCCCTGGATTCCGTCAAAGCGAAATTCCTCTTTAATTTGTTTTAATGCAAAAGAGTTATTCAGTATATTTTGCCTTTGAAGATGAGAAGTGGTTAGATCGTGATTCATGTGGCAATACTCTTGCTAACCTCAGTATTGGATAATGGTATATAACGCCAAAAGGCGTCGTTTTAGCATTATGTTTAAAACAGTACTTTCACGTGTGCGTCAGCCTTTATAATCCTATTCCCCTTTGGGAGAGAGGAGTCGTGAGGGTATAATATTGCTTTGCTTATAACAATACTAGCCGCTATAGTAAACTTCATTCTATCCTTTTAGTTCCAGGAGAATCTCCTTATGGCACAACCTGTTATTGGCATCACCCTTGATTCGGAAGAATCTGGTGCTTATTCTGCCTTCCCTTATTATATCCTCAGGGAGAATTATTGCCATGCTATCAGCCGTGCTGGTGGTATTCCACTTCTCTTGCCGCAGGAAGTGGCACTGGCTGGCCATTATGCCGGGTTAATTGAGGGGTTGGTGGTTACTGGGGGGAATTTTGATATTGATCCAGCCACTTATGGCGACGGAGAGCGCCATAGCACGGTGATAACCAAAGATCGGCGTACGGCCTTTGAATGGGCACTCACAGAACACGCTCTGGCCTCGCACATGCCTATTTTAGGCATTTGTGGAGGTGAACAGTTGCTGAATGTGATACTAGGTGGCACGTTAATCCAGCATATTCCCGATGCTGTCCCTGGCGCACTGGAACATGAGCAGAAAAACCCAAAAAATGAGACAAGCCATAGTATTAGCATTACCCCAGGAACGCTCTATCACCGTATTGTGGGCGTAAGCCAAATGCAGGTAAACAGCACGCACCATCAGGCGGTGGGTAAGGTGGCGCCGGGTTGTGTTGTTAACGCCATAGCGCCGGACGGGGTGATTGAAGGGATAGAATATAGTGAGCATCCCTTCTGTATCGGCTTGCAATGGCACCCGGAATATGAAATAACCCCAGAGGATAGTGCTTTATTCACCCACTTCGTTCAAGCGGCGGCACGATAATGGAAGGCGAACGTATTGCAAAAGTAATGGCACATGCAGGGCTATGCTCAAGGCGTGAGGCTGAACGCTGGATTCTGGAAGGCAGGGTGTGCATCAATGGTGAGATTATTGCTAGCCCGGCACTGACCGTCACCCCGCATGACCGGGTAGAGGTGGATGGAAAGCCACTGGGTGGTGCGCTCATGCCGCGCTTGTGGCTGTATCATAAGCCGCGTGGCTTAATTACCACCCATCATGACCCGCAGGGGCGTCCTACCGTGTTTCAGCGTCTACCGCAAGGATTGCCACGGGTGGTATCGATAGGCAGGCTTGACTTAAACACGGAAGGGTTGCTGTTGCTTACCACCGATGGCACCTTGGCACGGCGGCTGGAACTTCCGTCTAGCGGCTGGGTGCGGCGTTACCGCGTACGGGTGTTTGGTGCGCTTGATGTGAACAAGCTGGCGCAATTAGAGCAAGGGATCACTATCAGTGGTATCCATTATGCTCCGGCCAAGGTTAAGCTGGAGCATAAAACCGGGCGCAATGCCTGGCTGGAAATAGCCATTACCGAAGGGAAAAACCGCGAGATACGCAATATGCTGGAACATTTTGACCTGGCGGTGAACCGCCTTATCCGCGTAAGCTATGGCCCATTTGAATTGGGGAAGTTGCTGCCGGGTGCGGTGAAAGAGGTGACATTGAGTAAGATAAAAACGTTATACATGGATCAATCATGAGAATTATAGCTGGAATCCATAAGGGACGCACCATTGTTGCTCCCGCAGGTGCAGAACTTCGCCCCACCACAGGCCGCACGCGGGAAGCGTTATTTAGCATTTTAAGCAGCGGGCAATTCCTTGAAGATGGGAAATCGCTGCTCCAGGATGCGCGGGTGGCAGATATTTGCTGCGGAACGGGTGGGTTGGGGCTGGAAGCCCTCTCACGCGGCGCGGCGCATGTCACCTTTATTGACCGTGACGGCGACCATTTGCACGCTGTCAAAACCAGTGCCGATCATTTTGGAGAATCCACCCGTATTAGTCTGGTGCGCGCCGATGTGACGGCCTTTCCCGCCTGCCATACGCCCTGTACTGTGGTGTTCCTTGATCCACCTTACCATAAAGGGTTGGTCACGCCTGCGCTGAAAGGGCTAATCAGCCGCCGCTGGCTAGCCGAACGGGCAGTGGTGGTGGTGGAAATGGGCAAAAAAGAAATGCCCGATATTCCCGAAGGGTTTATCCCGCTGGATGAGCGTATCTATGGCAAAACCCGCCTGCTTATACTGGAGTGGCAGGGGGCGTAGGACACATCCTTCATGTTGCAAGTGCGAGCAGCACCTCCAGCAAGGCATCCTGGGGGAGTTCCTGCTCGTGGCCACTATCTAAATCGCGTAGTGTAACCACTCCTTTGGCGAGTTCATCTTCCCCTAAGAAAATAGCTGCTTTCGCGCCGGTTTTATTCGCCCGTTTCATGCGTTTTCCCGCATTGCCAGCAAAATCCAGCAGGACATGCACCCCGTGGTGGCGCAGTTGGCTGGCAAGCTGTTCGGCACGGTGCTCGGCATGTTCACCCAGCGGAATCAGTGTTATCGGGCGTGTTGCTGCTGGGGGGGTGGTCATTAAGTCGCATAGACGCTCAACGCCTGCTGCAAAGCCAATGGCTGGCGTCTCAGGCCCACCCATCATGCCAATCAGCCCGTCATAACGCCCCCCGGCCATAACGGTGTTCTGCGCACGGCTATCTCGCGTGGTAAATTCAAAGGCAGTATGGCAATAATAATCGAGGCCACGCACCAGATGCGGGTTTGTCACATACTGCACCCTTAGGCGATCCAGCCCAGCTTTAACGTCGGCAAAGAAATCAGCCGCCGCGCTGGTGAAATAATCGTGAATCAGCGGCGCACCGGCAATAATAATACGGTCAGTTTCATCCTTGGAATCGAGGATGCGCATCGGGTTCTTTTCCAGGCGAATACGGCTGTCATCAGAAAGTTTCTCGCGGTAATCCTGAAGATAGTCCACCAGGGCTGCGCGGTAACGTGTCCGGCTTTCCGCATCACCCAGCGAGTTTAGCTGTAGGATGGTTTGGTCAAGAATCCCTAAGCATTCCAATATATGCGCGCCCAGAGAAATGGCCTCACTATCGGCTTTGGGGCTGGCAATGCCTAAACATTCCATATTAATCTGATGAAACTGGCGGTAGCGGCCTTTTTGTGGCCGTTCATAGCGGAAAAGCGGGCCCGTGCTAAAAAATTTCAGTGGCAAATGTTGCGTCATCCCTTCCGAAATGAAGGCACGGGCAATACCGGCAGTGAATTCTGGCCGGAGTGTTAGGCTCTCGCCCCCGCGATCTTCAAAACAGTACATTTCCTTGGTAACGATATCTGATACATCGCCAAGGGTGCGTTTGAATACCTCAGTAAATTCAAAAATCGGGGTGGCGATGGGTTGATAGCCATAGAGTGCGGCAATGTGCTCGGCGGTGTGTTGCACATGGGAAGCTTTGCGCTGGTCTTCCCCCCAAATATCACGCGTTCCCCGTACCGGTTGCAATTTATGTGTGCTCATGCTGTTTTTCCTTGTGCGATAAAATAAGGATTCTCAAACCCGGCCTTGCCATAGGTCAGCGGTGTGCCGTCCAGCGTCTCCACCTTGCCCCCAGCCGCACGCAGCACGGCATCTCCGGCAGCCGTATCCCATTCCATTGTCCGGCCAAAACGGGGGTAGAGATCGGCTTTGCCTTCCGCAAGCAGGCAGAATTTCAGAGAGCTGGCGGCGGCCATGAATGATTTCACCTTCACAGTGCTGATGTAAGCGTCGGTTTCCGGGGTGCGGTGGGAAAGGCTGGCAACCACTACCATCCCCTCATCATCGGGCGTTGTGGCATAGATGGGCTGGGGGGAGGCATTTCTCACCTGCTTATAGGCGGGTGCATTTTCTCCGGCATAATAGAGTTCCTCAGTCACCGGCACATAGACCACCCCAGCAACAGGTACACCCTGCCGGATCAGCCCGATATTCACCGTAAATTCACCGGATTTGCGGATGAAGCCCTTAGTACCATCTAACGGATCAACCAGCCAGAAATGTGCAGCCCCCTGCACCGCGGCATTGGCGGCTTCGGCGTTCTCTTCTGCCACCACGGGGATATTGGGTGTGAGTTGCCGCAGTGCTTCAACAATATAGGTATTGGCAGCAATATCAGCCTGGGTAACAGGAGAATTATCGGTTTTCTTCAGCACTTCAATAGTGCTATTATAATGCTGCATAAGTATGTTGCCTGCAGAAACGGCAATGGCAGTGAGAGGTTGGGTAGGAATCATAGAGATAATCCTGAATGAATACATAAAAACAGGGCTGCACCAGCATACAGCCCTGTTTAGGTTAAAGCAACTACAAGCGTATCCGAAATTGTGGTTAATCTAGCAAAGTAACAGCCTTGAGCTGTTTTCCCTTATTAAAATTATGCAGCGCATTTTGGGTAATGTTTTCTACCATTGCCACTTTCTCAGCGTTATATTTTGCATAGACCGAGGAAGGTGAACGGTAGACTTTAATCATCATAGAACTCATCCGACGTTCCCGTTCGCGGGCGGAAAGCGAGGCAAGGTTGTCTTTGCGTATATTGCTAGCTGAAAGTCGGTTATAGCGTTCCAGTGAGGCGAACGATACGCCCTCGTTGTTTGGGGCTTTTCGCCATACCGCTAGCACCTTTTCGGCATAAGGATGACCAAGAGAGCGGGTTTCAGAGTGATAGGCGGCAACAGCACTTTTCCAGTTATTGTAGCGGGCAAAGTTATTTTGCAGAAATGTTGCTGCGTAAGCAATGTTGTTCTCGGGGTTGAAGGCTTCTTCAAGAGAGCCAAAAGCGTTAGGGTGATAATGCAGGTTAATCTGCATACATCCTACATCAATAGAGGAAACACCACGACGTTGCAGGGCACGCACCGCAGCAACAGCTTCACGCTTGGTTTTAAAGAAATATCCTTTTCCCTGCGCGTTAAAGGTCCATGGCCAGGGGGATGTTCCTTGTTCGCCAGCCAGGCCGGATTCTACAATAGAAACGGCTCTCAGCAGGTTCGTTGGGATGTTAAATGTCTTTTCGTAATACGCAAAATGACGGTTGCAAAGGTTCCTGTCGTGCCCGCTGCCTATGGCCTCTGCCTGCCCTGCTACAGGGTAGATAATGAACATGGCACTTACTAACAGTAATAAAGATAATAATCGCAAAATACACCTATTTATTTTCAGGAGAACAGTAGGTTATAATGGCTTACTATCCCGTTTATACAACAAACGGGTGCATAACATTCCAACGCTAACCACTCCAACAGGCTGTTGCCTACAGCCCCACATCCTCCAGGTTAATAAAAGCTGTTTTCAAAAACACATCAGACAAAACGATGGCAAGCTTCAGATGAAACGAACTTCTGGCCAACGAACTTCCAGTGATAAAACTATCCTGCCTGTTTTAACGTAAAAAGACTATGATATTACGGTGCCCTGGCTATGAATAACAGCTAACCAGGCACCCTGTCTCAACGTCTTTTTATGCTCTTCAGATCAGGAACCGCGATAGTTTTTACCGGAGCACTATAGCCGCAAAGCCTTTTTTAAGCCAGTAAAATCGTTGCATGTCCCTTAGAAATAGCCGGAATCCATGTAAGAAACATGTGTGTTTAATATGAATAACAACATCTTAGTGATGGCCTTATTGCACGGAGTTTTTTATATTCCTTTTGCTTGCAAATTATTATGACCTCTTGTATAACTATGCCCCATTAGTGTTAATAGAAGGTTAATCGCCTCTATTTTTTTTCTGGAAAGGATTAGATTAAGTATTATGAAACCAAACATACACCCTAACTATCATGATATTACTGTGGTGATGACAAACGGGGATACATTCCAGACCCGTTCTACCTACGGGAAGCCGGGCGACAAATTGCTGCTTGATGTGGATTATCGCAACCATCCAGCCTGGACAGGCGGTGTTTCTCAGATTAACCAAAAAGCCAGCAAGGTAGCCAGTTTCAATAAGCGTTTTGCTGGTCTTGGTGCGATTTCTGGCATACGTCCTGCGAGCAGTGCTGAGGCGAACGACCAGGCAGATGACAAGGCGGATGCCTAAAATATCGTTTTTTATCTTGACGAACGAGAGGGTTATGGATTAATAATCCTCTTTTATTAATTTAACGAGGCTAGAAATGGCAAGACGCTGTGGTTTAACAGGTAAAGGTGTGCAGGCAGGCAATATGGTGTCGCACTCCAAAAGAAAGACGCGCAGGCGTTTTCTCCCTAATATTCAGAATGTATCGCTGATTAGTGATATTCTGGGTAAAACAATTCCGCTTTCGGTAACGGCAAGCACGCTCCGCTCAATTGAGATCAATGGTGGCTTGGATGCCTATATGCTTTCTACGGCAAACAGCAAATTGACCGATGAAGGGGTGAGCTTGAAAAAGCGCCTGAAAAAGGCTCTTACAGCACTACAGGAAGCTGCGTAGAGAGTATTGCGTATTAGAGTGAAAAAAGCGTCATGTTTAAAGCATGACGCTTTTTTTTATGGTATTTTTTCAAATGAGCACATACCCTTGCCATAATGTCCATTGCAGATTTGATGAAGATATGTATAAACTCGTTTGATAGGATTTTTTCTTTACCTGTGCTGAAGGGGAAGAGAGAGTGCGTATTCTAAAAAACAACAAGAGGTGGTCGTTATGTCGGATATGGTAATGCAAACAGCGGAAGTGGCAGGGAGTGTTGCTGCTTCAGATATGTCGATTATGGCACTCATTGGCCATGCTGATATGGTGGTGAAGACCGTTATGTTATTGTTGCTGCTTGCCTCTATATGGTCATGGACGATTATTTTTGATAAGTTGGTGAAGTTCCGCACCGCTTTTGCGCGTACAGAGCGGTTTGAGAAGGTATTCTGGTCTGGCCAGTTGCTTGACCAACTCTATGAACGTATTCAGAATCGGGTTGATCATCCAATGGCAGCAGTGTTTGTTGCGGCCATGCAGGAATGGAGCCGCAAACATAGTGCACCTGGTTCATCAACTGCTAACCATTTGTTTGTTGGTGTGAAGGAGCGTATCTTTCAGGCTATGCAGGTGGCTTCAAACCGTGAAATGGAGAAATTGGAGCGTAACTTGAGCTTCCTGGCAACAGTTGGCTCGGCCTCGCCGTTTATTGGCTTGTTTGGTACCGTATGGGGCATTATGAACAGTTTTCAATCTATTGCTGCCTCTAAAAACACCACGCTGGCAGTGGTGGCACCAGGGATTGCTGAGGCGCTGCTTGCCACGGCGGTTGGGTTGTTTGCGGCGATTCCGGCGGTGATTTTCTATAATATGTTCAGTACGAAATTAAATAATCTAACGGGCCGGATTGAAGATTTTTCTAGTGAACTGGGCGCGCTACTTTCCCGCGAGTTGGATCAGGGCATAAAATAGGAGAATGTAAATGGGTGTCAAACTGACGGCAACAGGCAGGCGGTCAAAACGCAACCAGCACCATCTTTCCAGTGAAATCAACGTTACGCCCATGGTGGATGTGATGCTAGTGTTGCTGGTGATTTTTATGGTGACATCGCCGATGCTGGTGGCGGGCGTGAAAGTTGATCTGCCGGAAACGTCCGCCTCCCCGGCAACGGGCGATGACGAGCCATTGGCGATTACTGTCGATAAGAATGGTACGGTCTACATCATGGATAATGAAGTGGCGTTGGCAGAATTGACTGCCAAGATGCGAGCTATCACCAAAGAAAAAATGGATACGCGCATCTTCATACGAGGCGATAAAAACATTAACTATGGCAAGGTGATTGAAGTTATGGGGGCGATTAATGCAGCCGGTTTCACGAAAGTGGCACTGGTGACGGGCATTACTCCCTCTTCTCCTGACAAGGGTGGCAGAAACTAATGTTCCAGCGCGGGTTTATTTTCTCTATAATCCTGCATGTGCTGCTATTATTGCTGCTGGTTTTTGGCCTGCCCTGGTTCTCACACAAAGAGCCGCTACAGGAAACGGTTATATCGATAGAAATGTTGCCGCTATCGGAAATTTCTAACGTGAAACCAAAGAAAAAGCAGCAGGTAGAAAAGAAAGAGCCTGCCCCTCAAAAACCGCAGGCCGCAGCCACTCCTCCTACGCCAAAGCCTGAGCCTAAACCTGAGCCCAAGAAAGAGCCAGAACCGAAGAAACCTGAACCGAAGCCAGAACCGAAGAAACCTGAACCCAAGCCGGAACCCAAGCCAGAACCAAAGAAACCTGAACCATTGCCTGAGCCCAAAAAACCGGAGCCCAAAAAAGAGCCGAAGCCAGAGCCTGAAAAGGAAGAACCTAAGCCTAAGGAGCAGCCCGAAGAGCCTGAGAAACCCAAAGAAAAACCTAAGGATAAGCCCAAAGAAAAGCCCAAGAAGAAAAAGGATAATAACGACCTTGACTCTTTACTAAAAAATCTGGAAGACTCTGTTGACAGCAAAGACAAGAGCGAGGAAAAGAAAAAGAAGGCAAAGCCTGTAGAAGAACAGAGTGCTGATGATGCCGATGAGGATAACAAGTCTGATAAGCCTTTTGATGAGAGCCAACCGCTTTCCTTGTCGGAGATGGATTTTATCCGCAGCCAGGTAGAAAAACACTGGTCACCGCCCGTTGGGGCCAAGGGGGTGAGTGATATGAGTGTGGTGCTGCGTATCCGTGTGGCGCAAGATGGTACGGTTACTAGCGTTACAATTGAAGATAGCCGTGCACCATCTGATGTGGATGCCTCTTTTGTCCGTAGTTTCAGTGAGAGTGCGAGACGGGCGGTGCTGATGGCTAGCCCCTTTGAAAGCCTGCCACAGGATAAATATGATACATGGAAAGATTTTACTTTTACCTTTACACCGGAGAATTTCTGATGCGTAAATATTATGCCATTGTTGGGATAGTTGCCAGTTTCCTGTTATGGGCATTGCCCGCCCAGGCACTCATGAATATCGACATTACGCGTGGTAATGCGGAACCGCTGCCGATTGCCATTACCGACCTGAGTGGCACATCGCAGGAAGCCGGACAGGTGGGGTATAATATTTCGCAGGTCATTAGCGCCGATCTTCAGCGTTCCGGCCTATTCCGCCCCATTGAACCGGCCGCCTTCCTTGAGCATATTACGGCAGCGGTAACCGTGCCAAGCTTTCCCTCCTGGCGGCAGATTAATGCTGCTGGGCTGGTGACGGGTAGAATCACGGTGAGTGGCCAAAAGATGGAGGTGGAATTCCGCCTGTGGGATGTGTTTGCGGAACAGCAATTGGCTGGCCGTTCCTATAACACCACAGTAAGTAACTGGCGGCGTGTCTCACATTTGATTGCCGATGAAATTTATAAACGCCTGACAGGAGAAGATGGCTATTTCGATACGCGTATTGTCTATGTGTCTGAAAGTGGCCCCGCTAAAGCTCGCATTAAGCGGCTGGCGATTATGGATCAGGATGGAGAGAACCATAAGTTCTTGACTGACGGCCGTAATATGGCACTTACACCACGCTTCTCTCCCACCTCTCAGCATATTATTTATCTTTCCTATGTTGGTAACAAGCCACGGGTTTATGTGCATGATCTTAATACTGGCCGTTCTACGATACTGGGGGATTTTCCTGGCATGTCCTTCGCACCACGTTTCTCACCTGATGGCAGGAAGGCGATTATGTCGGTAGCACTAAATGGCAATAGCGATATTTATGTGCTTGATTTGACCACACGCGCCAAAAAACGGCTGACCGCAGATCCGGCAATTGACACTTCTCCTTCCTATTCCCCTGATGAAAAGCAGGTGGTATTTAACTCCGACCGTGGTGGCAGCCAGCAGCTTTATGTGATGAATAATGATGGTTCCAATGCTAAGCGTATCAGCTTTGGCGATGGCCGTTATGGTACGCCGGTATGGTCACCACGTGGTGACCTGATTGCCTTCACTAAAATGCTGCGCGGCACTTTCTATATTGGCGTGATGCGCCCTGATGGCAGCGGTGAGCGGCTGCTGGCAGAGGGCTATCTGGTGGAAGGCCCTACCTGGGCACCTAATGGCCGCGTGCTTGCCTATACGCAAGGTGCGCCCAGCCGCGGTGGCAGGGCAGGGGCATCGCGTATCTACTCGATTGATCTGACCGGCTATAATCAGCGGGAAATTATCACCCCAATGGATGCATCCGACCCAGCCTGGTCACCGTTGTTGCAGTAGTTCCAGCACAACAGCAACAGGCTGTAAGTGTAATGCTTGCAGCCTGTTGCTGTTGTGTACTTGACAGCTTACGTGAAGCATGGTTAATAAAAGGGAGATACATCCCAACTACTCAAGGAGCATGACCATGCTATCTAAAGCACAAGCGCCCTCGGCCAGCAGTTACCGTACTGAAACCGATTCCTTTGGCCCGATTGAAGTGCCTACAGACCGTTATTGGGGGGCGCAAACGCAGCGTTCCTTGCAGAACTTCAAGATTGGTGGCGAAACCATGCCCGCGCCGCTGATACGGGCACTCGCTATCCTGAAGAAGGCGGCTGCTAGTGTCAATGTCCGTTTAGGGGTGCTGGATGCCAAGCTTGGCGATGCAATTTGTGCCGCCGCTGATGAGGTGATTGCAGGCAAACTTTCAGAGCATTTTCCGCTGGTGGTGTGGCAGACTGGTTCTGGCACCCAGACTAATATGAATATCAATGAGGTGATTTCTAACCGTGCCATTGAACTCTTAGGCGGTGAAATGGGTTCCAAAACCCCAGTGCACCCCAATGACCATGTGAACCGTGGCCAGTCTTCCAACGATACTTTCCCCACTGCCATGCATATTGCTGCGGTGGAAGAGTTGCAGCATTCGCTGCTGCCTGCGCTTGACTATATGAAGAATGCACTAGAAGCCAAACAAACGGAATTTGCGGATATTATCAAAATTGGCCGTACGCATTTGCAGGATGCCACTCCGCTCACACTTGGCCAGGAATTTTCCGGTTATGTTACCCAGATTGCCTATGGAATTGAGCGGGTGAAGGCTGTATTGCCCCGGCTTTACTTCCTGGCACAGGGTGGTACCGCCGTTGGCACTGGCCTTAATGCCAAGAAAGGTTTTGCGGAGGCCTTTGCAGCAGAAGTAGCGGAGATGACGGGGCTGCCTTTTGTTACTGCTCCCAATAAGTTTGAAGCACTGGCTTCTCATGATGCTATTGTCGAGGCATCCGGTGCGCTGAATGTGCTAGCGGTCAGCCTGATGAAAATTGCCAACGATATCCGCCTGCTGGGTTCTGGCCCCCGTTCAGGGCTTGGTGAGTTGCTGCTGCCAGAAAATGAACCTGGCTCCTCTATTATGCCGGGCAAAGTTAACCCTACCCAGTGTGAGGCACTCACGATGCTTGCCACGCAGGTGATGGGGAATCATACGACCATTACTATTGCCGGGTCTAATGGCCATTTTGAGTTGAATGTGTTCAAGCCGGTGATGATTTACAACCTGTTGCAATCCATTCGCCTGCTCAGCGATGGTATGCGTAGTTTTGTAGATAACTGCGTGACAGGTATTCTGGCAAATACTGCCAGAATCAATGATTTGTTGGAGCAATCCCTCATGTTGGTTACCGCGCTGAACCCTCATATTGGCTATGATGATGCCGCTAAAATCGCTAAAACTGCCCACAAGGAAGGGCTGTCGCTCAAGGAGGCGGCATTGCAATCTGGATTGTTAAATGAAGCCCAGTTTGATGCCTGGGTACGGCCACAGGATATGCTTGGCCCACAATAATGGTGATAGCCAGGAGGAATTGATATGCGTATATACACATTGCTAATGATGGTATTTTTAAGTTGTATGGCATTTGCGGTAGCGGCAGACCCGGTCAAGGCGGAGGAGGAGGCTCATAAGGCGGAGGCAAGCAGCTATTATGGCAGGTTGCCTTCTGATATCGTGATGGGGTCGACGGATGCTAAGGTGGTGATGGTGGAGTATTCTTCTCTCTCCTGTCCGCATTGCGCCCATTTTCAGAAGGATATTTTTCCTGATATCAAAGAAAACTATATAGATACGGGTAAGGTGCTGTTTATCCACCGTGATTTTCCACTGGATGAACCGGCATTGCGTGGTGCGATGCTAGCGCATTGTGCCGGGCCAGACCGTTTTTATACCTTTGTAAAAGTGTTATTTGATAAGCAGGAAAGCTGGGCATACCAGAAAAATTTCCTGGAAATTCTAGAAAATATTGCCAAGCTGGGCGGTATCAGCGGCGAAAAATTCCAGAGTTGTATGCAGGATAAAGCCTTAGAAGATAGTGTAGTGGAAAGCAAGTTGGCAGCCTCGAATACGCTGGATATTGTCTCTACTCCCACCTTCTTTATCAACGGAAAGAAGCATAGCGGGGCTAGTGCTTATCCTGCTTTTGCCCAGATTCTTGATGAAGAATTGGCAAAGACAACAGAGGGAAAACAGTAGCTATTTTTTGATTGACAAATTAGCGTACCGCTTTTAATGTACGTTTCTTGTTTTATGAAAAAAAAGCATGGGCAAAGGGGGGTAGTATGTCGGATAGTGATGGCTCTCTGCCTTCCTTGGAAGAGCTTGAACAGAAGATTTCAGCCGCCCGCCATCAGCAGGAAACCGCGTCGCCATCGCCGCGAGAACCTTCCTCCAGCCCGCTGCGTATTGGCACCGAACTGGTGTCAGGGGTAATTGTGGGTGGGGTAGCAGGCTATTTCCTTGACAAGTTCCTGGGTAGTTGGCCTATATTGTTTTTGATATGTTTTTTTCTAGGGGTAGCCGCCGGAGGCTTGAATATTTATAGAATGCTGATGCAGAACCCCAAAGACAACGTATAAATTTTATATATAAATCATGTAGTTTTATTTATGGCAGAACAGCATAGTCCCCTTCACCAGTTTGAGATTCATCCACTCATTACCTTGCCTAAAATAGCGGGAGTCGATATCAGCTTCACCAACTCATCACTGTTTATGGTGTTGGCGGTGGCAATCACCTTCTTTTTCTTGAGCATTGCCATGCGGCATCGGGCATTGGTTCCTGGCCGTATGCAGGGTGTAGCGGAGCTGCTCTACCAGTTTATTGGCACGACCCTTAAAGATACGGTAGGGGTTGAGGGGTTGCGCTACTTCCCTTTCATCTTCACGCTGTTTATGTTTATCCTGGTGGCTAATCTGTTGGGGATGACACCCTACGGCTTTACTGTTACCAGCCATATTATCGTTACCTTTGCGCTTGCCATTGTTATTTTTATTGGCATTACCCTTATTGGCTTCATGCGTCATGGGTTGCATTTTCTTTCATTGTTTCTGCCTGGGGGCACTCCCTGGTGGCTTGCGCCGCTGATGGTGGTAATTGAATTGTTTGCTTATCTGGCTCGCCCTATCAGCCTTTCCCTCCGTCTTGCTGCCAACATGGTAGCGGGGCATGTACTCTTGAAAGTGATCGCTGGTTTTGTGGTGGCGATGGGTATGGTGCAGGGCTTGTTGCCTATACCGGTTATTATGGTTCTGAGTGGTTTTGAGATGTTCATTGCCGTGCTGCAAGCCTATATTTTCACTATATTAGTGTGCGTGTATCTGAATGATGCGATACATTTGCACTGATCAACCACCATGCTTTTAACGGAGTTTTTTTCTATAGTTTATAAGCGGGGGAAGATCGCATAATGGCTATAGGTTAGGGCACAACGTGAAGGCAAGGTATTATTAATTATTTGGATCATAAAAAGGATATTTTCATGGACGCTGAAGGTTTAAAATATATTGCAATTGGTGCGATGGCACTGGGTATGTTAGGTGCGGCACTGGGTGTAGGCAATATTTTTGCGGCGGTGGTAAGTGCTATTGCGCGCAACCCTGCTGCTGAAAGCAAACTCTCTAAATACGCACTGATTGGTGCGGGTATGGTGGAAGCGATGGGCTTGTTTGCGTTGGTTATTGCTTTCATGCTTATCTTCGGATAGAAACGTTTTTTCCTCCCAGTATACATGCTGGGAGGAAACCGTGCTCATATATTACTAATATTAAGTGGGCTTTAGTATGCCTCAATTAAATTACACTACTTTTCCTTCGCAGCTATTTTGGCTGGCACTGACTTTCAGTGTGTTATATCTGTTGCTTGCACGGAAAGTTTTGCCTGCTATTCGTGATGTGTTGCAGGCACGGCAAGATCGTATTGCAAGTGACCTGGAGAAAGCCGAACTTGCCCGTGCGGAAGCAGAAGAAGCAAAGATCAACTATACACGCTCTTTGGAGCAGGCACGTCGCAGTGCTGCTGACAAAGTAACCCAGACGCTCGCTGGCGCTAAGCAGGAAGCAATGCGCCGTCATGCCGATCTTGATGGCAAGCTTGCGGCCCAGGCGGAAGAAACGGAGCGGCGGATTCAGCGTATTAAGGCGGAAGCAGAGGCTGAGTTAGCACCGGTAACGCTGCTGGTGGCTGAGCGTATTGGTGAAAAATTAATGGGAACTGCCTTTAGCAAGGAAGCGTTGGCTTCTGCTGTTGCAAAACAACAATAGGGGATTATCGTAATGATAGCATTTGATGCAACATTTTGGGTGGCTGTCAGCATTGTAGCGCTGGTTGTGTGTATTTTTAAACCCGTTCGCAGGATGTTAGTGCTTATGCTGGATGACCGCTCTGCGCGCATTCAGAAAGAATTAGATGAAGCGGTGCGCCTTAAAGAAGAAGCTGAGGATTTGTTAGTCTCCTATAAGCGTAAGCAGAAAGAAGTCATGGATGAAGCCAAGCGTATCCTTGATCATGCTGGGCAGGAAGTGGAGCGTCTTACCCGTGAGGCACATGTAACGCTTGAGGCGGAATTGGTGCGGCGTGAAACACTGGCGATGCAGAAAATTTCCAGCTATGAACATAAAGTGGTGCAGGAAATACGTGAACATGCAGTCGATAGTGCTGTTCGTGCCATCCATACGCTTGCGTCGCAGCATATGGAGAGCGATGTAGCAACCAAACTTGTTGATGATTCGATTAAGGACATTAGTAGAACTATCCACTAACAAGTTACACATTGGCTGGGTAACCTCTTTTAACCGTAGGAGCTTATGGAACCATGCTATATTGCACGTTCATTTTTCCTGCTATGGTTCTGTTTAACGCCTATTATCTGCTACGCCGCAGCGTGGTTGCCGCCCAAAGGCTCTGGCCAGATTATTACTACGCTTTCCCATTATCGTATCAGCGATGCTCTTGTTGGAGTAGATCCTCCTACCACTGCAACCTTCCAGAAAACCGAACTTAGCAGCTATGCTGAAATAGGCGTGACCGATAGCATGGCATTGGGAGTGGTTCCGCGGTTTCAAGTGCTTTCATCGTCGGATAATACTATTTCTGGCGAGATTTTTGTGCGGAAATGCCTATGGCAAGGAGAGAAATCAGTCATCTCTATCCAGCCGCTATTGCAACTTCCTGGTGCCTATAGCATGGCAGATTCAGCCATAATTGACAATCAACACTATACGCAAGCCGAAATGCGTCTTCTGTTCGGGTATAGTAATGTGCTATACCATACCCCTTTTTTTATCGATAGTTCGATTGCTTACCGTAGCGGATTTGATAATGATGCGGAAGAGTGGCGGTTGGATAACAGCCTGGGGATATATCTTTTTCCCAAATGGATGCTATTATTACAATTATTCGAGAAATATCGCCCAGCAAAAGTAGTTGAATCTGTAAATTATACCACCAAAGATGCGTGGGGCTATCCGCATACAGTAGAATATCCGTTATATCATACTTATTTTGATACGCTTGCACAAATTTCTGTTGTACATCCTGTCACAAATACTATATCACTACAGTTAGGCACATTCTCCCATATGCGTAATGGGGAGGAATGGGTAGGAAACGGTTTCCTTGTCTCTGTATGGGTAAATTTCTGATGGTTTTACAACATAAGTCCTTACCTCTTGGCGAATTGTTACTTAACAAAAAACTGATTACTCCTGAACAGCTTGCTAAAGCACTTTGCCTACAACAACAGTGCAAGTCGTTGCTTGCTAACATATTGCTTGGAGAGGGATATATCCAGCATTACCCGCTGCACCGCGTGCTTGCCGAGCAGCTTGAATTACCGTTTGTTGATTTAATACAGGAAGAAGGCGACAAGTCTCTACTTTGTGTAGAAGATAGAAAAGATTATCTTAGGTTGCAATACCTCCCCTGGCGGAATGAAGAGGGTGTGACCCTGCTTGCCACCCCCTCTCCGAGTGAAGCCCTGCATAGTTGGGCAGAACAACGTTATGGAGCGTGCTATCGTTGTGTGATAACCTCGCCATTTGATATACTTTGGACGTTGCAGCGGCATTTTGCTGTGGAAGATGATGAGGAATCCAGGGAACAGCTTTACCGTACTTCTCCTGAAAAATCTGCTAAAACACTGTTGACCATTCCGCAAAAAATGGTGCTTCTTATTGCGGTTATTTGCAGTGGAGTTGCTGTATTCTATCACCCATCAGAAGTCGCGTTCTTGGCATTTCTGGCAGTTAATGTATTTTATGCCGTTACACTTTCGTTTAAAATGGTGCTTGTCCTGGTTGGTTACTTGCGCCGCCACAATAGCCGTGCCTCGCCCCTTAACGAGTGGGTTGTGCCTTCTGAGCTGCCGGTCTACACCATTTTAATTCCATTATATAAAGAGGAAAGCACATTAGTCAAGTTGACGGAATCTATCCGTAACCTGGATTATCCCAAATCGAAACTAGATGTTAAGTTTGTTGTAGAAGAAGATGATATATGCACCATCAATGCCCTTAAAGCACTGCGTTGTGAGAGTTATTTTGAGATTATCCGTGTGCCCTATTCCCTACCGCGCACCAAACCCAAAGCCTGTAACTATGCCCTTCGCTTTGCGCGAGGTATGTATGTAACGATTTATGATGCGGAAGACACGCCGCACCCCTCACAGCTTAAAAAGGTGGTTGCTAAGTTTCGGCAGCTTCCTAAAAATGTGGTATGTATCCAGGCTAAACTCAACTATTTCAATCGTAGAGAGAATTTTATCACGCGTATGTTTGCAATTGAATATGCTTCGTGGTTTGATTTTATGCTGCTTGGCCTGGAAGCACTGCGTATTCCTATTCCGCTTGGTGGTACCAGCAACCATTTTATCCTTGAAAAACTGCGTGAACTGGGCGGGTGGGATCCCTATAATGTCACGGAAGATGCAGATCTTGGCGTGCGGCTGGCTAGTTATGGTTACCGTGTATCGGTGATTGATTCTCTCACCCTGGAGGAGGCACCAGTGCAGGTTCGCGCATGGTTAGCCCAGCGTTCGCGCTGGATCAAAGGCTATATGCAAACCTATATTGTCCATATGCGCCACCCGTTGCTCCTCTATCATTCGCTAGGGCCTACGGGTTTTTTCGGGTTCCAGCTTTTTATTGGGGCACCCTGTATTCTGTTTCTGGTTACGCCCTTTATTTGGCTATTCTGGATAATGCAGCTTTGGGGAGGCTGGTATGTGCCGCTCTATTTTACCGGCTACCTGCATATTATTGGCCTCTATAATCTGGTGGCTGGGCTGATTGCGCCTGTTATTCTTTCCTTGATGGTGGTGGCCTATTCTAACTGGTGGGATATGGCACTCTATAGTTTTGCGTTCCCCGTTTACTGGGTGCTGCATTCCATAGCCAGTTTTAAAGCCTTATGGCAGCTTATTTTCAGGCCACACTACTGGGAGAAAACCGCACATGGTGTCACACGTATGATATGGAAACGCTCAGAAATAGTATAACGCCACCGGGCACTATCCCCACTGTAATACGTAGCAACCCCAGGGCGAGGCGTGTTACATTGCGCGTGATGCCATATCCATTACGGGTAGAACTGGTGCTGCCGCCAGCGTATAGCCGTATAAAAGCACAGGCATTCCTGGATGAAAAACAGGCGTGGATTGCGGCGCAGTCTCAATGTTTTCCGCCAGCCATTGTATTGGAAAGCGGTGCAGTGGTTCCGGTGCTTGGTAGGAAAGTCGTCATTGCTCATAGCGGCAGCGTGCGCGGTTTGCCTAGGTGGGAAGAGGACCGGTTGATTATCAGCGGGCTGGAAGAACAGGTGGCGTTGCGGGTGAAACGGGCACTAATACAACGGCTTGGCGTGTTTATTGCGGAAAAGGCTGCCCATTATGCCCATATGCTGGGATGCAGCTACCAGCGTATCATGCTGAAAGATACGTCCAGTCGCTGGGGAAGTTGTTCTTCTCAGGGCAGCTTGGCATTTTGTTGGAAATTGGTCTTTGCCCCACCAGACGTACTCGATTATGTGATAGCCCATGAAGTGGCACATCTTATTGAAATGAACCATAGTGCTCGCTTTTGGTGGCTTGTTGCTCGCCTCTGCCCAGGCTTCACCCATCAACGTACATGGCTGAAGTGCCATGGGGTGACACTGCATCGTTACGTGCTTCACGCTGATCGCCCTAGGACATAACAAAAGAGGCAGTGCCGGAAGGGCACTGCCTCTTTGTGTGGGCTGTGGCTACTAGACTATTCAGCGGCAACAGGAGCAGCTTCAGCTTTTTCTTCTGGTTTAGATTCTTTGTGTTTTTTCTTAGAAGATTTTTTGTGTTTTTTTGCTGTTTTGCCTTCTTCTTTTTTGCTTTCAGCTTTTTCTTCTTTATTCACAGCAGGAGCAGCTTCCTGTGCTTTAGCAGGAGCAGCCTGTGTAGCTTCAGCAGCAGGAGCTTCAGTGGTAACAGGAGCAGTTTCTGCAGCAGCAAAAGCAGATGCGCTAACCAGTGATGCAGCCAACAGGCCAACGATAAGAGTAGCTTTCATAGTAAATCCCTAAAACTATAATGTTAGTAATGAATGGGGTTGTCTCGCAACCACGATGACCACTATGCCCCATCCCATATTACCCTATCATGTCGCACACATTACATTTATGTAACCCTCTGGGCACCTCTTATACTGACCTTTCGGAAGAGCCGGATGTTAACCGTACATAGGTGGTATAAGATATTGCGGACCCAAGGCCTACCGAGGCTAAGCGGGGTACTATTCCGCGGGAGAATTCTTTTACAATTCCTCTGCTTTTTGCCTCAATAATATGAGTTAACCTCAGTTTTGGATAAGTAAAGCTTATCCAAAACTGAGGTTATCTTTAGATACATCTAAAGATGTATTGCAGGGGGAAATGCCGCGCTATGCCTGCTTTATGCAGCATTGCTTGTACTCAAGCATAGTCTGCTCACATTGCAACCTAACCAATTCTTGCACTGTGAGCAGTATATTAACCTCAGTTTTGGATAAGCTACGCTTATCCAAAACTGTCAACTAT
>CAZXPG010000037.1:0-19586 GCA_964643145.1 uncultured Rickettsiales bacterium | reverse complement strand
CAATATCATGCCAGTTTTGGATAAGCAAAGCTTATCCAAAACTGAGGTTATATTATGTTTGGTAATAATCCTATTCGGAAGCCCCTCACTGGTGAGGGTAATGTGCTGGAAGTGCAAGAGATTTTCTTTACCTTTCAAGGTGAGGGGCCTTATGTGGGCTGGCCTGCTGTTTTCATCCGTTTGGGGGGATGTAATTTGGCCTGTACATTCTGTGATACCGAGTTTGAAACATTCAGCCTGATGTCGCTTGAGGCTATTATCACAAGCGTCACGCAGCACCCCCAGGCAGAACTGGTGGTTATCACGGGTGGTGAACCGTTCCGGCAGCCTATTGCTCCCTTATGTGATGGGTTGCTTGCGGCTGGCTACCGGGTGCAGATTGAAACCAATGGCACCTTATACCGGCCTATTGACAGCCGTGTATCGATTATTTGCTCTCCTAAACATAATGGTGAGGGCTATCACCGTGTGCGTCCTGATCTGCTTTCCCATCTCACCGCCTTAAAATTTCTGGTTTCTGCCAGCAACCCCCATTATACTCAGGTGGTGGATGTAGGGCAGGGAGCATTGGGGTTGCCTGTCTATGTGCAGCCGATGGATGAATATGATGAACATAAGAATGAACAAAACCTGGAATATGCGTTGCGGCTTGCCAGCATACATGGCTACCGCATTTCATTGCAACTCCACAAAATTATGGGAATAGCCTGAGTGTCGCACGATATACCGAAAAAAGCAGTGCTTTTGTTAAGCGGCGGGCTCGACTCCGCAACGGTGCTGGCGATGGCCAAGGCGCAAGGATTCGATGTTTACGCGCTTAGTTTCCGTTATGGGCAACGCCATGCACAGGAGTTAGAAGCGGTGCAGCGTGTGCTGTATGATATGCCGGTGAAAGAGCATAAAATTGCCCAGATTGATCTGCGGCTGTTTGGCGGTTCAGCCCTTACCGATGATATTGCTGTGCCCAAAGGAAGGGAAGGGGAGACTGTAGAGCCCCATATCCCCATTACTTATGTGCCTGCCAGAAATACAATTTTCTTGAGTTTTGCCCTAGGCTGGGCGGAAGTGCTGGGGGCGTTTGATATTTTTATCGGAGTAAATGCGGTGGATTATAGCGGCTATCCTGATTGCCGACCGGAATTTATCCAGGCCTTTGAAAGCATGGCAAATTTGGCAACCAAGGCGGGAGTAGAAGGTACGGGGCGTTTTCGGCTGCATACACCATTGATTGGGCTGTCTAAAGCGGCCATTATTAACGAAGGGTTGGCACTTGGTGTTAATTATGCGCATACGCTGAGCTGTTATGATCCTTCTCCCAAAGGTAGCGCATGTGGTTATTGCGATGCCTGCTACCTGCGACTACAAGGGTTTGCTGCCAATGGAATAGCCGATCCTGCCGTGTATACTGCTTCTTTAATAATAACGTAATAAATTAATAATCATTAGTAACCATATGAATGAACGTGTTTTTAAAGCATTTCCTGTATTGGATATGAACGATATTGTTTTACGGGAATTGCGAGTAACAGACTATAAACCCTTCTATACGTATCTTTCTGACCCGATGGTGAACCGTTATGTATCGGAAGAGGATACACCCAAGTCGCTTGAGCGTGCCAAGGAGGAATTGAAGTATTGGGGGAATCTGTTTCATAACCGGCGTAGCATTTATTGGGGTATTGCTCTAAAAAACACCGATATGTTGATTGGTACGGCTGGTTTTAATGTATGGAGCCGCACGCACCGGCGGGGGGAAGTGAGTTATGACCTGGCACGTCCGCATTGGGGCAAGGGCATCATGACACGTGTATTACAGACCATTTGCGATTATGGCTTCACCGCCATGGATATCAACCGCATTCAGGCCACGGTTGCTATGGATAATATCGCTTCGATCCGTGTACTCAGCAAAGTAGGGTTCCAGCAAGAAGGGATCATGCGTGATTATGGTATCTTGCACGGAAAAAAGAAAGATTTTTATATGATGTCCTATTTACAAAAAGATTTAACTTTCTGATATAAGTTTATGAGCAATAACACTATTTACAATGAACTTAACATGCTTGGTGGTGCTACGCATCTGCCTGGCTCTCCTGCTGCTGCTACGCTTGAGAAGGTGCGGAACCCTAATCCTGGTACGGTTTACGTGGTACGCTTCACCTGTCCAGAATTTACCTCGCTCTGTCCCGTCACTGGCCAACCCGATTTTGCCCATGTGGTGATTGATTATGTGCCACAGGATTTTCTGGTGGAGAGTAAATCGCTGAAACTGTACCTGGCCTCGTTCCGCAATCATGGTGCTTTCCATGAAGCCTGTACGGTTGATATTGGCCTGCGGCTACAGCAAGAACTTGCCCCAATGTGGCTACGTATTGGCGGTTATTGGTATCCGCGTGGCGGTATTCCCATCGATATATTCTACCAATCTGGGCCGTTGCCGGAAGGTGTGTGGTTGCCTGATCAGGGCGTTCCCCCTTACCGTGGCAGAGGCTAGTGGAGTGAAGGATAGAGCGTGCTGAAGGACAGATGCACATTGCACATAAAAAATCCAGGCTTCTAAGGTAGACAACGGTTACTGTTTTTAGTATACCAAACAACGTTTCGCCTGATTCTGGTATAGTTCTACTTTTGATGGGATATAGTATATAAATGAAGATAGTGGTTTTAGGTGCGGGGGTAATTGCGGTTACCACGGCGTATTTCTTGGCAAAAGACGGGCATGAGGTAATCGTCATTGACCGTCAGTCAGAATCTGCGGGAGAGTGTAGTTTTGCAAATGGTGGCCAGTTAAGCTACGCCCATATGGAACCTTGGGCAAATCCGGCTGTGCTCCCCAATATTCTTAAATGGCTAGGAAAAGAAGATGCGCCATTGGTATTCCGGCTACGGGCTGATTATGCCATGTGGCGGTGGGGGGTGCAGTTCCTGAAGGCAGCCACCCATAAGCAAAGTTTGGAAACAACACGCCATATGCTGCGCTTATCCCTCTATAGCCGTGAGTTGATGCATGCATTGCAACAGGAATGTGCCTTACCGTTTTCCTATGAGAAAAAGGGGATATTGCATGTGTTCCATGACCAGAAAGCCTTGGATGCGGAAATAGAGCAAGCGCAATTCCAGCAGGGGTTGGGGGTTCCTTTCGTGCCACTTGCTAGGGAAGAATGTATGCAGAAAGAACCCGCCTTGCGTTATACGGAGCAACCATTAATAGGTGGGGTGTTTTTTCCTGATGATGAAATGGGAAATGCCTATCTATTTACCAGAATGTTGGCAGGATTATGCCGCGAACAGCTAGGGGTGCAGTTTCATTATAATACCAACATTACCCGTATCACGGCCTCGCACGATAAAGTGACGGGCGTTGAAACCAACAAAGGCGTGTTCACTGCTGATAGTTATGTGTTATCGCTTGGTGCCTATAGTTCGCTTTATAGCCGTCAAATAGGGATAAGCCTGCCTATTTACCCCATGAAAGGCTATAGTATTTCTATTCCTATTGTGCATGATGAGGGCAGCCCCGCTATCAGTCTTACTGATCAAACCCATAAAATTGTCTATAGCCGCTTAGGCGATATTATTCGTGTGGCTGGAACGGCAGAGTTTGCTGGTTATGACCATAGTATTAAAGAGCGCAGGATTGCTCCTATTCTGAACAGTGCCCAGCAGCTCTTTCCAACCATGGTAACGGATGAAAATAGGGCTGCCATCCAGAAGTGGGCATGTTTGCGCCCTTCTACCCCGAGTGGCATTCCTGTTCTTGGAAAAAGCCGCTATCCGAACTTATTTATGAATACCGGACATGGCACGCTCGGCTGGACGCTGGCATGTAGTAGTGCCCGTGTTGTAGCAGATATTATTAAGGGTAAAACGCCCGATATTGATATGACGGGGCTTATATCCCCAATTAAGCTGAAGAAGTCATATTGATCTTCTGAAAATTATCATTGATACGATCAACCAAAGAGGTAGCGATCTGGGGCCAAGTGATAGAAAAGAAGTTTGCAATAGCCTTTCTGAACTGGTAGCAAGGCTCTCCCTCAAAAGTGGGGGCATCTTGAAAGAGTTATGGTAACATAACACTCTGCAATCACGACAAAACAGAGGTTTCAACATGCCTTATATTCATAGTACCGTACATTTGCCTGGATTTTCAATTACACAAACCTCTGGTGCTGGTTCATTAACCTCAGTTTTGGATAAGCTACGCTTATCCAAAACTGTCAACTATTTGAAAAATAATGATTCAAGGCGGCTTGAACCATTATTTTGAGGCTTATCCCGCCATCCGCGCCATTTATGACTTCAAGCAGGAATTACACAGGCTGTTGTGCATTAAGAAACAAACCAGAAACCAGGCACGGTGTATTATCCCAGAGTTGCTTGAGAAGGTGGAGGCACTCAAAGCATCCGGGTTTGTGGCAATGCGGGCTTTGGGGAATGCGCTCGATGACGGCTGGAAGAGGTGGCACGAATGTGGAGATTTACGAAAAGCAATGGGATTACAGAAGGGTTCCATAGGAAAATGAAGCTGATACAGCGCAGGGCCTATGGCTTTAAGAATTTTGAAAATTATAGATTGCGGGTGAGGATTTTATGTGGATGATAGGAGGTAAGACGTGCCCCCGCTTTTGGAGGAGGCCCATTTTTTCGGGTGCCTTTTACCCACATGCCCCCCAAGATACCCGGAAATCTACCCATAAATACCCCAGATGTAGCTGGAGGTACCAAAACTGCGCTGATCATCTATCAGGCGTTAGTTATTGAAATTATTATGTTTTTTTGATTGTATTGTACGGGAAAACATGAGGGCTTGGCGGATGGAGTGAGATTCGAACTCACGGAGAGTTGCCCCTCGGCGGTTTTCAAGACCGCTGCCTTAAACCACTCGGCCATCCATCCGGGGGCGACTTTAACAGATTATAAATAAGGGATCAACAACTAAATTCTATACAATCGGGATAATTTTTTATCGGGCTTTTTTTATCGGGGTATTTCTACAGTTTCTTGAGTACGCATTGCACGGCAAGATAATTCTCCATCAGGAGGGTCTTCTTCAGGGAAAGCTCCTGCATGCCAATATGCGCTGCACATTCTCTCACATATTCTAGTGAATGGCAGAAGTTACGCATAGAGTCATTCAACATCACGTCTTGTGAGGGCGATTCTTCGGTAGAGAATGCAAGCATTCCCCCAGGCCGTAGTGCTGCTTTACAGGCAATGAGTAGTTCATCCAGCTTTCCAACATAATTGAAGGAAAGAGCAGCGATAATAATATCATATTTCCGTTCGGTTCTGGTAAGAAATACCTGCATATCCTGATGCTTCAGATAGTCATAGACAACCGTGCCATTATGCGTAAGCTTACGTGCTTCCCGTAGCATTTTTTCTGAAATATCAACACCTGTCAGACTATTGACCACAAGCCGTTCACGGGCAACGCTACCGCATAGGCCAGTGCCACAGCCAAGATCAGCAATATCCAGGGCTATAGTGTTGTTCTCTAACGTGTCGGCTAGTATATCAATAATAGCATGGTGGCCAACATATTGGTTATTGTGAATAGATTCGGTGTTATAGTGCTGTGCTAAGTCGTCAAAATATTCTTCAATAATAGAACGGGGGATAGCAGTAACACGTGATTTATCTTGTTGCATACATGCTAGCATATAGTCTACTTCAGGATAGTCTGGCTGAAAATGCTGTGCCATACTAAAAGAATCAGTCGCTTGTTTAAATTTATTGCGCATGAGCATCACCCTTGCCAGATTGTAATGGGCGGCTGCGAAATCAGGCTTGAGAAGAAGAACAATCCTGAAACGTAAACTTGCATCATGGAGGTTGCCACGGCGCATATGGTCTAACCCCAGCGCATAGTTTGTCCGCGCTAAGTCTCGTAGCTTCTCACGCATGATATAGCTTTCTTCAAGAAATATCCGGATTTTTTTATCACTATAGCGACGCAGTTGTGTTAAGCGGCCTCGTAGGTTAAAATTTTTGGTATCACGAAGAAAAGCAAACATCCTGGTTCCTTGACTAAAAGCTTCTATGGGATTCTATAGTGATTCCAACTAAGTTTCCACGTCGTCGCCCTTCGGGATTCATCGTGCCACCTAGTTTGTAGTAGGTTCAGCACGCCTCACCACTCAGGCTCCTAGTATGATTCTTAGTTGGAACCACTCTAACCCATAATGTAAACTGTACCAATATAAAAATCTACAATTGTTTATTTCAAGGGATGGTGTTATGTAACTGTAACCTCACTTTTTTATAAGCTACGCTTATCAAAAAGTGAGGTTACGATACGAAGCTACAGGCTTCCTTTCATAGGATTAACGTTATTATTAATTTAAAATAATGACAAAAACGACGCTTTTTGACATTATTTTTTTACTATCATGCCAGTTTGGGTAGGGTAATCTTATCCAGCACTGAGGTTGTAACCATATGACTTATCCGCTTTTTCGTCTGTTGCGTTATGCGCGTGGCTATAGAGGCCAGGTTATCCGTGCTACGATTTATTCAATATTGAATAAGATTTTTGATATCGCCCCGGAAATCTTGATTGGGGTGGCGGTCGATTCGGTGGTAAAACAGGATAAATCCTGGTTGGCCAGCATGGGAGCAGGCGATATACGGCAGCAATTGGTGGTGCTTGGTGTGCTTACCTTCCTCATCTGGAGCTTTGAATCACTGTTTGAATATCTTTTGTCTGTTTCCTGGCGCAACCTGGCGCAAACGATGCAGCATCGTTTGCGGCTGGATGGTTACGACCATGTGCAGCATTTAGATATGGCCTATTTTGAAGATAAAAGCAGTGGCAATCTGTTATCCATCCTTAATGATGATGTAAACCAACTGGAACGTTTCCTGGATGAAGGAGCCAACCAGGTAATACAGGTGTTTGTGTCCTCCTTTATCATTGGTGGTATTTTCTTTTTCATCACCCCATCAGTAGCGGTGTTTGCCGTATTGCCTATTCCTTTGATATTGATTGGGGCATTTTATTTCCAGAACCGTTTGGCACCCCGTTTTTTAGCGGTGCGTAATAAAGCAGGTGAATTGAATACGCGGCTGGCTAACAACATTACGGGTATTTTTACCATCAAAAGTTTTACAGCGGAGGAATATGAATGTAAACAGGTTGAGAAAGATAGTGATAGCTATGCAGCAGCCAACCGTAAGGCGATAGCACTCAGCTCGATGGTAAACCCTGTGATCCGTATTGCGGTGTTGGCTGGGTTCCTTTCTACCCTGATGTATGGAGGGTTCTTAACTATCAATGGCCAGCTTGGTGTAGGGTCTTTCAGTATTTTGGTGTTTCTAACCCAGCGTTTATTGTGGCCACTTACGCGGCTAGCCGATATTACCCTGCTTTATCAGCGTGCCATGGCTTCTACAGAACGGGTGCTGGGGCTGTTGGATACGCCAATCGCCATTCCTAAAGGTATCGTACCGCTTGAAAAAGACCAGGTGCGGGGGCAAATTACCTTTAACGATGTTTCCTTCAGCTATACGCCAGGCCACCCAATCATTGAGCATTTATATCTGAATATTCCCGCAGGGGAAACCGTGGCCTTTGTTGGTACAACGGGCTCGGGAAAGAGTACGCTGGTCAAGCTATTGCTGCGTTTCTATATGCCATCTAGTGGCAATATATTGTTAGATGGTCAGGATATTGCAGAATTGAACCCTATTGATCTAAGGGGCTCTATTGCGATTGTCAGCCAGGATGTATTTTTATTTCAAGGTACTGTTGCTGAAAATATTGCCTATGCTATGCCAGGCACCGCAATGGAGGCTATTATTGCTGCGGCACAGGCGGCAGAAGCGCATGCGTTTATTATGCGCCTGCCTGAAGGCTATAATACGATTGTGGGTGAACGTGGACAGAAACTTTCCGGTGGCCAGCGGCAGCGTCTGGCCATTGCCCGTGCTATTCTCAAAAACCCTCCCGTGCTGATTCTGGATGAGGCCACCTCTGCGGTGGATAATGAAACGGAAATGGCCATTCAGCGTTCGCTAGAAAAAATTGTTATAGGGCGTACAACACTGATGATTGCCCACCGGCTATCCACTGTGCGCAACGCCCATACTATTTTTGTGCTAGAACATGGCAAAATCCGCGAACATGGCTCGCATGACGCATTGCTTGAGGAAAATGGTATCTATGCTGCGCTATGGAAACTCCAGACCGGTGAGGGCAGGGGAGAGGTTGGCAAGATAGAAGGGTAGTCGTATCAAATGCTATAGTTTACGGTTGAGTTTGTATTCTGTCTCATCTCAAATTTGAATCGTCATTTCCACATAACTTACCTTTAACCTCAGTTTTGGATAAGCCGCGCTTATCCAAAACTGAGGTTTATTAGATTATGGGTGTGTGCATATGTGATTTTCGTGAGTTCTGCACCTGTTGTTGATAAGAAGTTCCTGTTTGGTTATCACGTAGAAGTAATATTTCCTGGGATGCTTCCTCCAATTTTTTTCCCTGTTCACTTACTACCTGTACGAGGGCGTAGAAATCATGCGCATGTACGACCGTGCTTTTCCCGTCATTGTCATTTCTAGCAGTGTATTCGTCTTGCATCGTCAACTGCATTTGTATACTGCCAGGTGCACCACCACCATAAGAACGGTGGGATGTTGTGGTGGTATGAGGTTTGGGAAGGCGTGATTCCAGTGCCTTCATTTGCTTTTCAAGCAAGGTAAGCTGTTGTGTAACCTCTTCAATATTCATATTACTTATGTTGATGGCAGGAGCATTAAGCCCACCATACACCTGGCTTGTGGGTTGGAGTGTGAAGTTTTTACCTGTTGCCCAGGCTTTCAGCATAGGGATATGCTCCTGTTCTAAAGCCGTGGCTGGGTCGGTATGCATCATTTTATCCAGGAGTGCTGCGGCATGGCTAACAGCTAAGGCTTTAACAGGCGTATCAATATCATCCACCTGTAGCCAGCGTATGGCCGTTTTTACCCGTTGTAGGATAGGGGGTTTTCCGCTGGTTTCGCTATTGGCAATCAGCTCCCTCTACTCAAGGGTGAGTTCTCGTGCCATCATTTCAATAATGGCATAATGCTGTAGGGTAGGGGTGCGGGTTGTTAAGCGGTTGATAATTTTCTGCCGCCCACGTGCTTCTATGGTTTCGCCCACCAATTTCATAATACCGGTTAGCAAGGGTAGCGCTGGAATGTTGGTTGATTTTGCTGCGCTATTTGCTATTGAGAGCAGCTGTACGGCTGTGCCATGTGAGGCATCTACCATACCGGAGAAGATACTTTGGCTTGCCATTAGCGTGCTGGTGATAGAGCGGTTCAGCGTGGTGTAATAGCTGGCAAGTGCAGGGTTGCTGTGAATAGTGGCATATTGCACTTCGGCCTGGCTGCCATTATCGCCAAGTATGCGCAAATAGTTGAGTGTCTGCGGGCTAGCTTCTGCCAGGATTGCCAGCTTCTGGGTGTTTTCTACAAAAAGTTGCAGCTGCTGCATACGCTTGCTCTGTCGTGCCAGCGTATGGCCTATTTCCTCCACCACTTCCTGCTGTTCTTCCAGTTTCAACGAAAGTGCCTCCAGCTTTTCATCCAGTTCCTCTATCTCTGGGCGTACCTGGCGAATATGGTCGTAGCTACGTATTACAAACCTTTTCTCTCCGCTTTCTTGGAACTCACTGATTTTCTTACGCAAAGTAGCTTCAGCAGCTTTACGTGTAAGTATGTCGAAGGAGCCGCATCTAAGTGGATAAAAATCACCATTAGGATCATCTCTATCGACCCCCCATTGAACACCACAACGCCCTTTAAAAACAATCCTCTCAAGAGCAGAACTATTAGAAATATGTAAGAGTTCTTCTACAGCTTTGTCACGTATATCACTATGGCCATTAACTGTTAGTGATCTTAAACATTGATTGTGTTGAAGCGCCGCAAATGATAATGGCCCGGGACTATGAGTTTCCCATAATTCAAGAGTGGTAAGAGGGCTGTCAGCATCAAATAGCTTGGCAAAAGTTTCTGGAAGGAGTGTGACATTTCCAAGCATTAGGTCAGTAATATTGTGTTTATGTATAATGCCTAACAATAATTGTGCCCCATGCTCTCCAATATCACCACTTAGGCTAAGAGAAGTAAGATTCTGGAAGGAAGAGATTCTTTCCATTACGGCAGTAACAGCTGCTTCTTTTACCTCTTTCCAGTTTGGTTTGAACTTGATTGCTGGATCCCGTGGTAAGAAATCTTGTGTTAATTGCCATCCTCCCCCCTATGACGGAAATAGTCAAAACCCCAGTCAGATGCTCCATAATCTAAGCCGATTAAATCTAGGGAGGTGATATTAGCATCTTTAATAATATCTAAAATTCTTAAAAAATTAGGGTTAATTTTATATTCAGAACATTGATAAGTAAAGAGGTCGTACGAACATTCTCTGCGTTGGCTCATGAGCGCAATAATCACATTCCCAACAGCCGTAATATTATTTTCCTGTATAAAATTCAGAATGGTTTCTCCAGGGATATGATCAATTTCGGGGCTTAGAACCAGTGTTCTGTTCCCATTTTTATCACCACGAATCATTTTTTTTAAGGCCTCGTCTGCCTGTTCAGGAGAAAGATAATCTGTGCTACTATCTGCTTGCTGCTGTTTTGACATAAAACTACCTGGCTGCGTTTGATATTGACAATACAATGCAACCAATTATAGCAAATGCTAAGCGTGTTATCAAATGAATCCTTAACAACTCATTAAAAAATTATCTAAAACACCCGTCCGATATATATCCCGGCGAACACGGCTATCAGGGAGAGTATCAGCGAGCTGAGGGCATAGAGGCAGGCGGGGAGGATGTCGCCGCGTTCAACCAGGGTGAGGAAATCCAGTGAGAAGGAAGAGAAGGTAGTATAGCCGCCAAGTACGCCCACAGCCAGGAAAGCACGCAGTTCCATGGTGGCGAAGCTGGTGCGGGCAAGTAGTGCTACCAGTAGCCCCATTAGTAACGAGCCGGATACATTCACGATTAAGGTAGGGCTGGGGAAATTACTGCCAAGCAGATGGGCAAGTTTTCCCATAATCACATAGCGCAATGTCGCCCCTACTGCGCCGCCAACCGCAACCATCCAAAGCATTTACATCTTCCTGCAAGCATTATATAACATTAGAAACGGTTATATCATGCTGTTTGCTGCTTCGTCACTTCTTTATTTAGCGATTTTTTATGTTACACAACAGCCTGCCTCTCTTTTTCCTCTCCCTTCCCCCAGTGCAGCGGTTGCTGGGGCTGGATATGGGAGGGAAGAAAATTGGGGTGGCGTTAAGTGATGTGTTGCGTATGATTGCCACACCGCACAGCACCATCATGCGCAAGAGTTTTGCCAAGGATATTGGTGCGATACGCGCATTAGTAAATGAACATCAAATTGCTGGAATTGTACTAGGGCTTCCACTTGAAATGAATGGCGGGGAGGGGGCATCCTGCCAGATGGTGCGTGAGTTTGCAGCCAAGCTTGATAAAGCACTGGCACTGCCTATGGTGCTACAAGATGAACGTATGTCAACCGCTGCTGTTACCCGCACGTTGAACGAAACCGGCCTGACCCGGCAGAAAAAAGCAGCACTTGATGATAAAATGGCAGCCGCCTATATTTTGCAAGGCGTGCTTGACCAGATGCGCTACCAACAGGGGAATATCCTATGACATTATTTACAACAGACACAATCCCTTCTCCGCTTGGCCCTATACGGGTAGTGAGTAATAACGAGGCGGTGTGCAGCCTGGATTTTGCCGAATATGAAGCGCGTATGCACATGCTGCTTAGAAAGCGCTATTATGGCCAGGTGGAATTGCAGCCGCAGCCGCTGGTGAGCATCAGAGAGGTTCTAACAGCCTATTTTGATGGAGAGCTTCATGCGCTATCGGCTATCCCAACCGACACAGCAGGAACACAGTTCCAGCAGCATGTATGGCGGTTGTTACGCCAGATTCCTGTTGGTGAAACCTGTTCATATAGGGCCATTGCTGAGAAACTAGGGCAGCCAAATGCAGTGCGTGCCGTGGGGATGGCTAATAGCCGTAACCCGGTGGCGCTGATTATCCCCTGCCACCGCGTGATAGCGGCAGATGGTAGCCTTTCCGGCTATGCAGGCGGGGTGGAACGGAAACGCTGGCTGCTTGCCCATGAGGCGGCAGCACGGAATAAAATACTTGCCTAACAACGGCCTTATCCTCTACTCTCCCCCCATTATAATTAATATAACCTCAGTTTTGGATAAGGTACGCTTATCCAAAACTGAGGTTAATATAGTGAGAGATAGTATGAATACTATGCTGGAGAATCAGCTTCCTGCTCATCTGGAACGTTTAAACAGTGAACAACAGGAAGCTGTAGAAACCTTGGATGGCCCGCTTTTGGTGCTGGCGGGGGCGGGTACGGGCAAAACGCGCGTGCTGATTTCCCGTATCGCCCATATTATATGGAAAAACCGCGCCTTTCCCAGCCAGATTCTGGCCGTGACCTTTACCAATAAAGCTGCCAAGGAAATGCTCTCCCGCTTAGCGGATGTGCTGCCTCATGCCGCTGATGGATTGTGGATTGGTACATTTCATTCGATTGCTTCTCGGATACTTAGGCGCCATGCTGAACTGGTAGGGCTGCCAAGCAGCTTTACCATTCTTGATACGGATGACCAGTTACGGCTGTTGAAATCTATCATTGTGGCGAAGAATCTGGATGAAAAGAAATTCACCCCGAAACTGGCGCTTGGCATCATCCAGCGTTGGAAAGACCAGGGGCTATTGCCAGATAAAGTGCCAACAGCCGAAGCCAGCCGTGCTATGCAGGGTTATGCCATTCAGCTCTATAAGGAATATCAATCACGCTTGCGTGGCCTGGGTGCAGTGGATTTTGGCGATTTATTGTTATATAACGTGAATATATTAATGCAACATCCTGGAATACTTGCTGAATATCAAAGACGGTTCCGTTATATCTTGGTGGATGAATATCAGGATACTAATGTAGCACAATATCTCTGGCTTAGGTTGCTTGCACAAGGCCATAAAAATATTTGCTGTGTAGGCGATGAGGACCAATCTATTTACGGTTGGCGTGGCGCAGAAATTGGTAATATCTTACGTTTTGAACAGGATTTCCCCGGTGCAAAAGTGGTGCGCCTAGAGTGTAACTATCGTTCTACCACCCATATACTGGCGGCGGCTTCCGGGCTTATTGCCAATAACAGCGAACGCTTAGGAAAAACCCTGTGGACAGAACAGGATGGTGGCGAGAAAATCAAGGTTATGGCCGTGTGGGATGAGCGGGAAGAAGCCGGAACAATTGCTAGTGAAATAGGGTATTTACAACATCTTAAAAAGCATTCTTTAAGTGATATGGCAATACTTGTGCGCGCAGGGTTCCAGACGCGTGCTTTTGAAGAATGTTTCATTTCTCATGCTATACCCTACCGCGTGATAGGGGGGTTACGCTTCTATGAACGGCTGGAAATTCGGGATGTGATTGCCTATATGCGGGTGGTGGTGCATAATGATGATGATCTGGCGTTTGAACGGATTATTAACACCCCCAAGCGTAGCATTGGTGATACCACGCTGCAACAATTGCATAGCTATGCCCGTGCGCATGGTGTGTCACTCATGAAAGCAGCGCGCATTTTATTGGAAGAGGGAGAAATTAAGCGGGCGAAACATTCACTGGAAGAGTTGATTACATTATTTGACCGCTGGAAAGAGCAGTTAGAGCATCTGCATTATGCACAAGTGGTGGAAACCCTGCTGAAAGAATCAGGTTATCTGGCGATGTGGCAGAATGATAAATCGCCAGAAGCGCAGGGAAGGGTGGAAAATATCAAAGAACTGCTGCGCGCTTTGCAGGATTTCCCCACGCTAACGGATTTCCTGGAACATGTCAGCTTGGTGATGGATAATGATGCGCGGCAGGATGATAATATGGTGAATATTATGACGCTACATGCTGCCAAAGGTTTGGAATTTACAACCGTATTCCTGCCTGGTTGGGAAGAAGGTATTTTTCCGCATCCGCGCAGCCTGGATGAAGAGGGAGCAGCGGGCTTAGAGGAAGAACGTAGGCTGGCCTATGTGGGGATTACCCGTGCTAAAGAGCGGCTGTTTATTCTCTTTGCCGCTAACCGTCGTGTGTATAACCAGTGGCAAAGCAGTATTTCCTCTCGTTTCATTGATGAGCTACCAGCAGCCCATATTGAAACGGTGAATAAAAACGGTATGAATTTCCGCCGGGCAGCACCAACAGCAGAACTGCCGGTAGCAACACGTTCTACCTCGCAGGTAATTGCCCAGGCCGCCAAGGCGCTTGCAGTGCCAGCAGCACCTAAAGAAGCAGCAGGGTTACAGCCAGGAGGCAGGGTATTTCATGAAAAATTTGGCTATGGTTATATTCGTTCCATCAGTGGTAACCATGTGGAAGTGGCTTTTGATAAAGCAGGAGTGAGGAAGGTGGTCGATAGGTTCTTGCAGCTTTTTAGTTGATGCCCCTAAGCCTCACCCTCTGGGAGAGGGTGAGAGTGAGAGCGAAAAAAACTATTCCTTCTTATTCATCAGCTTGTCTTTTGTTTTCTCGTACATTTGCTCGAGTTTGTTTTCATGTTCTTGATAAAGCACACTCCCCGTTCCCGCATCAATTAATATTTTCTCACTGCCGGATTTATTGGGGATGGTCACATGCACGGAATAGACCAGGCACTCATCCTCTGCCACCAGTTTGTTGCGTGCCACAGTGGCAGAGGCATTATCTATGGCTGCTAAGGCCGTTTTTTCCGCATCAGAAGGAGAAACTTTCGCCATCCCTGCAAGTTCTGTATCAGACAGGTGTTTACCAGGATGGACACTGCAAGATAGTTCTTTGGCAGAGGCGGAGGTGGCGGCAAGCAGTAATAGGCTAAAGGAGAGAAGGGCACTACGGTTCATCGATATATCCTCATGTTACAGGGTTTTCATCAAGCGTTGATGCTTTTACTTGCAGACAAATAACAAGAGCCGTATAAATTTTCTGTAGTAAACTGAGGTTATTTAGCTGGAAGGTTTACCGGCCTTCGTATCTCTGGGTTCGCCAGATCAACGCGTTCTTTAGGTTTTTCGGGGGGCAGTGGGCCTTGTACTGTCACTGCGCTCTCTGGGATTGCGTAGGGTTTTTCGTCTATCTTTTCCGTTGTTTCCGATGAGGCTGCCGAAGAGGCATTAATGGGAATGGCCGCCGGAACATTATAGGTCTTTTGGTCGGTGTGATCAAGAATAAACTGCCGGAACTCTTCGCTTTCCCAATCAACATAGCTGCCAAAAATACGAGCAATTTCATTACCTTCCGCATCAATAATGAGCGAGGTGGGAAAAGCAGTAACACCAAAAGTTTTCGCTAGAACATTTTTAGGATCATGATAGATAGGCAGATTCCTAATTTCATGGGCAGTATAGAAATCGCGAATTGCCTCTACGCCCTTAAAATCACCAGAAATAGCCAGTACCTTGAAATTTTTGCGCCGGAAATCATGCTGTAATTTTGCAATAGCAGGCATTTCCTGGGTGCAGGGGGTGCACCAGGTGGCCCAGAAATTGACAAGCAACACCTGTCCATAAAATTCATCAAAGATATGCGGCTGGTCGTTTTCATCATAAAACGGCACATCTTCTGGCACGGGAATCGGTTCATGCTGCTCTAGCACTCCCTCCTCACGGTTCACCCAGGCATGTGTAACTGTATTTTTTGCTTTACCGGCAGGCTTTTTTGCTTCAGACTGTGGGGATTGAGTTGGTTCTTTTCCCAGAACAGCAATAGGGGAAAGGCCAAGAGTGAGTGTAAGAAGAGTAGTGTATAATAACGCATTTCTCATAATATAACCCAACAATTAATAAATATATAGCAAATGACGCATAATTCGCCTGTAGAGAAAAAGCTAGATGATGCATGCCTGAAAAAGGCCAATCCTTTATGGGGAGGGCATTTTGACCAGGGGCCTGCTCGCATTATGGCAGAAATCAATCAATCCGTTTCCTTTGATCACAGACTTTACCGCCAGGATATTCAAGGGTCAAGGGCACATTGCGCGATGTTGGTGCAGCAAGGCATTATTACCCCTGAAGATGGTGCCGATATTGTAGCGGGCTTAACTCAGATTGAACAGGAAATTGATAGGGGAGAGTTTAGGTTCAAGGAAGAACTCGAAGATATTCATATGAATATTGAGGCACGTCTACATGCTATTATTGGTGATGCAGCAGGCCGGTTGCACACGGCCCGTTCCCGTAATGACCAGGTGGCAACCGATCTGCGCCTGTGGGTGCGTGATATGCTGGATGTGCTCGATATCCGTTTGCGTGATTTACAAGCGGCACTACTTAGCAAAGCAGAAGCCCATGCCGCCACCATCATGCCAGGTTTCACGCATTTGCAAACCGCACAGCCGGTGACTTTTGGCCATCACTTGCTGGCGTATGTAGAAATGATTGGGCGTGATAGGTCGCGCATCCATGATGCCAGAAGCCGCATGAATGAATGCCCGCTTGGGGCGGCGGCACTGGCTGGCACTTCTTTCCCGATTGACCGCCATCAGACGGCAAAAAGCCTTTATTTTGACAGGCCAACGGCTAATTCACTGGATTCGGTGTCTGATCGTGATTTTGCACTGGAATTCCTTTCGCTTTCATCGTTATGCGCTATGCATCTTTCCCGTTTTGCTGAAGAAATGGTGTTATGGTGCAGCTATGGCTTCCGTTTCATTACGCTTTCCGATAGTTTTACTAGCGGTAGTTCTATTATGCCACAGAAGCGCAACCCCGATGCCGCTGAGCTGGTACGGGCTAAGACCGGGCGGATTCTAGGCAGTTTTACGGGGTTAATGACCGTAATGAAAGGGCTGCCGCTCACCTATAGCAAAGATATGCAGGAAGATAAAGAGCCGGTGTTTGATGCTGCAGATAGCCTGTTGTTGGCAATTGTGGCAACCACTGGCATGGTGCATGATATGCAGGTGAATGAAGAGGCCATGCATGTGGCAGCGTGTAAAGGCTATTCTACCGCTACCGATTTGGCCGATTGGCTAGTGCGGGAGTTGAAATTACCATTCCGCAAATGCCATCATATTACAGGTAAAATTGTGCGGCTGGCAGAGGCTAAAGGGTGTGAACTGGCAGAACTAAGCCTGGAAGAGATGCAGACTGTGGAACCGGCTATTAACCAGGCCGTGTTTGAGGTATTGACCGTAGAGAAATCGGTGGAAAGCCGTTGCAGTTTCGGCGGAACATCACCCTCATTGGTAGCGGAGAATGTAAAAGTAGCACGGGAGAAGTATCTGTGAATAGATTGATATTATGTGTTTTTTTGCTTATATTGCCGCTTACCGCCTGTGGAGTGAAGGGGGCATTGAAACACCCAGAAACAGATAAAAAAACAGTAGGAAAATAATGGTATGGCAGCACGTTCCTTCGTAAAAATGCATGGGGCAGGGAATGATTTTGTGGTGATTGATGCCAGAGATCATACTATTTCTCTTACAACAGCGCAGCTTGTCTTTTTGGCAGACCGCCATAAAGGAGTGGGTTGCGATCAGCTAGTGGTGATTGAGCCTTCTGCTGTGGCGGATTGCTTTATGCGGATTTATAATGCCGATGGCAGTAGTTCTGCCACTTGTGGCAACGCGACGCGCTGTGTTGCTGATATTTTATTCAAAGACTATAATAAACAGCAGGTTGTGATAGAAACATTAGCTGGAATATTAACTGCAAAACGTGCTGAAAATAACCATATCACGGTGAATATGGGCCAAGCTCGTTTGCGATGGGATGAAATCCCACTTGCCAGTGAAATGGATACGCTTTCCCTGCCTGTTGAAACCGCAGGAGTTGGTAATCCGGTTGCAGTGAGTATGGGCAACCCGCATGCGGTGTTTTTTGTGCAAAAGGCAGCCATCGTGCCACTTGCTGCCATTGGCCCCATTCTTGAGTATCATCCGCTATTTCCAGAGCGTGCTAATATTGGTATTGCCGAGGTGCTTGCGCCTGACACGATTATCCTACGTGTATGGGAACGTGGAGCAGGGGAGACGCTTGCCTGTGGTAGCGGGGCTTGTGCGGCACTAGTTGCAGCGAGCAGGCGGGGCTTAACCGGAAGAAAAGCGACGGTACAGCTACAAGGTGGCAATCTGGTCATTGAATGGCTGGAGAATGGCGAAGTGTTGATGACCGGAGAAGCTGTTACCAGTTTCAAAGGGGAGGTGGAGTTCTAAGCCAATGTCCCAGGAAATTATTACCTTTGGTTGCCGCTTAAATAGCTATGAAAGCGAAGTGATCCGTGACGCGCTTAAAGCCTCTGGTGAGGAGGATGTGCTGGTATTTAACACCTGTGCCGTCACCAAAGAGGCGGAACGGCAGGCACGTCAAGCGATCCGTAAGGCACGACGCGAACACCCATCAGCTAAAATTGTAGTCACAGGCTGTGCGGCACAGATTAACCCGGCACAATTTGCTTCAATGAAAGAAGTGGATAAGGTGCTGGGGAATGAAGAGAAACTACGTTCTGATAGCTATAATTTTGCTACAGATGAGGAAAAAATCCGTGTAAATGATATTATGTCGGTTACGGAAACCGCCTCGCACCTTATCAGCAGTTTTGAAGGCAAGGCACGTGCATTCATCCAGGTGCAAAATGGCTGCAATCACCGTTGCACTTTCTGTATTATCCCTTACGGGCGCGGCAATAGCCGCAGCGTGCCGATTGGCTCCATCGTAGCCCAGGTGCGGAAACTGGTGGAAACGGGTTTTAACGAGATTGTGCTAACCGGTGTAGATATTTCCGATTATGGCAAAGATTTGCCCGGCAGCCCTACGCTTGGCCAGATGATGCGCCGTTTGCTGGCGCTGGTGCCAGAATTGCCGCGCTTGCGTCTTTCTTCCATTGATGTGGCGGAAATTGACGAGGATTTAATGCAGCTTATTGCCCATGAACCGCGTCTGATGCCGCATCTGCATATTAGTTTGCAAGCGGGAGATGATATGGTGCTCAAGCGCATGAAACGCCGTCATAACCGGCAAGAGGTGGTGGAATTCTGTGCTAAGGTGCGGGAATTACGCCCTTCTATGGCCTTTGGGGCCGATATTATTGCTGGCTTCCCTACGGAAACGGATGAAATGTTTGCAAATACACTGAAGCTGATAGAAGAGGCGGGCATTGTCTATCCGCATGTCTTTCCTTATTCCGAACGCGAAGGCACTCCCGCTGCCCGTATGCCACAAGTGGAAATGGAGGTGCGGAAAGAACGGGCGGCACAGTTGCGTGCAGCAGGTGAAGATGAGCTTAAAAAGTTCTTGAATTCTAACATTAATTCTATCAGGCAAGTTATTGTAGAAGAAGGAAATATCGGAAGAACAGAAAACTTTGCGTTAGTTGAAATAAATGCCCCTGTAATGCCAGGGGAAATTATAACAATGCGCATTACTGGTGTGAAAGGCGATAAGCTAACCGGAGAGGTGATGGTATAACCTCAGTTTTGGATAAGCTGCGCTTATCCAAAACTGGCATGTTACTCTAAAATAATGGCAAAAAGCGTCGTTTTTG
>CAZXPG010000036.1:0-20410 GCA_964643145.1 uncultured Rickettsiales bacterium | reverse complement strand
ATTTTTCAATATCATGCCAGTTTTGGAAAGCCGTGCTTATCCAAAACTGAGGTTATCTTATGCTCAATTCTGCATCACCAGCACAAAAAACTATCATCATCATAATCAGCAGTTGTTTTTTCTATGGGCTTTCAATTGGAATGAATTTTGTACTGATTCCGCTGATGTTCACAAATGCAGGATTAAGCAAGAGTACGATTGGTGTGTTAATGGGCATTGAGATTGCCGCCGCCTTTATTATGGCTCCCCTATTGCCACGGCTGGTGCGGCACTGGGGGATGGGGAGGGTGTTATTCATTGCAGGCATAATACGAAACAGCATGCTACTCATCCTTCCCTTATGTAACAGCGCAACCTTATGGCTTCCTGCCATGTTTTGCGCTGGCAGCGGTGGTTTCAGCCTCTATATTACCACGCAAATATGGCTAAACAGCTTGAGCCAGGATAAACGCCGTGCCACCGTGCTAAGTGCGCTTACGGCGTTGCTTTCATTGGGCATTGCGGCGGGGCCGCTTATTCTTGAACTGACGGGGCGTACGGGATTTTTCCCGTTCTTGGTTAGCAGTATGCTGTGCAGCTTAATTGCTTTACCGTTCTATTTACGGCGTGCGAGCCTGCCCGAACGTATGGAAGAGCGCGGGGTGCATGTGTTGGCCGTAATACGTCAGTCTCCTATAGCTGTGCTGGGCGGCACCGTATCAGACTTCATCTTTTTCAGTATGACATCGTTCCTGGTGCTCTACGGGCTGGCACATGGCCTCTCGGAAGCGCAGGCTGCTCTACTCATTACAGCCATGATGTGTGGAGGGATTATTATCCAGGTGCCGGTTGGCTGGCTTTCCGACCATATTAACCGTCGTTTAATGGTGTTAATCTGTACCATTATTCCACTGATATGCAGCCAGATTCTGGCAGTGATTATCACCGGCACCTATGAACCATGGATAATATTTGCTTTCTGTTCAGGGGCACTCAGCGGCATCTACAGCACAAGCCTAGCACTACTCAGTGAAACCTTCAGAGGCAAAGACCTGATTGCCGCTAATTCGGCGTTTGCCATGATGAATAGTGTAGGGGGGTTGAGTGGTGTGATAGTGAGCGGTGTGGCTATGGACATTTGGGGGCCAGAGGGCCTGCCCTATAGCATCGCCTTTATCTGTATTGTATACTTGCTAATCCAGAATATTGGTTATATCCATACCCGTAAGAAAGCCCGTGTTAGATGACCTCCGTGTTAGCTAAACGTATCTGTTGGCATTCCTGGCATAGCCCATGTATTTCAATAACCTGTCGTTCCACTTTAAAGTGATGGCGTGCAGCATTCTCGGCAATGGCGGTAAAAATATCCACATCGGAGGATTCTTCCATGATACCGCAGTGGGCACAGATCATAAACTGGCAATGCAGGCCGTCTTGCGGCCTGGCACATCCGATATAGGCATTCAAGCTGTCTATCTTATGCGCCAACCCCATTTCTTGTAAAAATTCAAGTGCCCGATAGACAGTGGAAGGTTTAGCTGATTTATCTTCCTGCTGCAATATTTCAAGTATATCATAGGCTTTGGCTGGTTTATGACTATGCCATAATAACTCCAGCACGCGCTTACGCAACGGGGTAAAACGCACGCCCTTTTCGTTGCAAATAGCACTTGCCTGCACAAAAGCCTGGGTAATACAATGCTGATGATTATGGGTATGGGGCATAAAGTTTGGCTTATCCAACACGGAAGTTAATTAGACCCGAAATTTTCCTTGGGTTTGTTTCTCGACCGAGTCTATCACTTTCCTACTGACAGTGGCAATCTCTTCCTCTCTCAATGTACGATTTTTGGCTTGCAGCGTCACGGAAAGTGCCACATCCCGCACCAGTTCCTTCGCGGCACTTTTCACGGCTTTTAGCCTTACGTTTACCGTTCCATTTGCTTGCCAGGAGCCAGCATCCTCTCTAACGCCTGTAACGCTGTTGCAGTTATATTAAGTGGGGTTGTTGCCTTCTGTATTGGTTCTAGTATTTGTTGTTTTTTTAGGTCTATCCTGCCGATATAGCCCCTTTCATGCAGTTCCTGGGTAAAATCTTCATGCCCTTCATGCATACTCGCAACCGTAATGGCATAGGTTTGCCGTCCCAGCAGGTATTTAGCGCATTTATTGCCTTCCGTAATAGACTCGCCGGTGTAAAGCACCATTGCATTTGGGTCGCTTAGGATAAGCCCCATGACAGGGTCATACATACTGGTGACAGGGTGGCTGCTTCCCACGGCGGTTTTGGCCGCTTCTGTCCGTAATTTTTGTGTTCCCCAGCGAAAATCGTAGATCTGGAAAGGGACGGTTTCTTCTTCTAACAGAGCGCATAGAGCTTGTGTGGTTTTATCGTAATTCTGCTCTAATGTCTCTCCAGTATCAGGGTGCCAGTTATGATGCGCCAGTGTTTCCTGGCCGGTAAGCGGGTCATATTCTCCCGTACGTGGGTTGTTGATAATTGCAACAACAGCATTATGCTGTTTCGCAAGTGCCGCAAGCATAACGCCAATCTGCCTGCCTTCTTCAGGGGGAATGTATCCCCTGTTTCCCTCTAAATCAGGGGCATCACCGCCAAGAATAAGCACTATACGGCGCTTATCTTCTTGGGCGAGGAGTTGTTCCTGATGCTGTAGGTAGCTGGCATGAACTACGTCTTCTTTCATTTCAACCGGCACGCCAGGCACTAAATGTACCTGCGCATGACGTGCAAAGTGAATAGTTTCTGCCCGGCTAATACCACTCCTGGCAATAGAGACGGTGTTGATTTTCCCCGATTCCACCGCATGTTTAAGTGCAGGGCTCCGCTGGTGGCCACTCCAGAAAAGCTGCACATTTTGTGGCACGGATAGCTGCTCGACCGCCTTCGCTCCTGCATCGCCGACCAGAATAATATGATAGCTTTCTTCTGGAGTAGTGGCGGCAGCGTTAAATACCTTCCCTAGCTCACTATTCTGCACAAGCCCGGCCTTGGTTACGTCTTTCATGTCAAGGCCGTTATAGAGTGCTACTGCATTATTATAATCACCGGTATTAGGCGCATCATATGCTGCATATAAAATAGGCATATTACCCTCGTAATTTTCCTTGAGTTTGTTTCTTGACCGAGTCTATCACGTTCCTACTGACAGTGGCAATCTCTTCCTCTCTCAATGTGCAATTTTTGGCTTGCAGCGTCACGGAAAGTGCCAGCGATTTATAGCCATCCTCCACCCCTTTGCCACTATACACATCAAAAAGTGCCACATCCCGCACCAGTTCCTTCTCGGCACTTTTCACGGCTTTTAGCACTTGATCGGCAGGAATATCGTTTGCAACAATAAAAGCAAAATCGCGCTCTACTGCTTGATAATCGGAGTAATCCGCTGCTGGTTTGCGGCCATATTTGGGTTTAGGGAAGGGAACATACGACATGAAAAGCTCAAACGCCACTACTGGCACGTTAATATCAAGCTGGTTCAATATTGCCGGGTGCAATTCGCCAAACACGCCTATCGTTTTATTCCCCAAACGCAGTGCACCCGAACGGCCAGGATGATACCAGGCGGGTGCGTCACGGGTGACGGTGAGCTTATCGGTAGCCAGGCCATATTCGGCAATTAACGCCAGAATATCAGCTTTGCTGTCAAACACATCGACTGAACGCGCATTACCGTAAGGCGTTTTGGGCGCAGCCTGCCCGGAACGGAGGCTAGCAGCAACAACTGGTTGTTCATCCGGGTTAACACCATGAAAGACAGGGCCGACCTCAAATAAACGCAGGTCGCTATAACCACGGGTGCTATTGCGTTTCACTGCCTCCAGCAGATTGGGCAGCAGGGAAGGGCGCATGGTTTCAAGTTCCGTGCTGATAGGATTTTGCAGGCGCAATTCCGATTGTCCACCACCAAATAAAGTTGCAACCGAATGGGGGATAAATGACCAGGTTACCGCTTCCGTAAAACCTCTGCTAGCCAGCAGGGTGCGTGTTGTGGTAGCGCGCTGCTGCTCTTTTGGTACCGCCGGAGTAAAATTATTTGCCGGAGGCAGAGGGGTGGCAGGCAAAGCATCATAGCCATGAACACGCAGCACCTCTTCCACCAGGTCTGCTTCGCCCTGCACATCATGTCGCCAGCTGGGAACAGTGACGTTTCCTGCCTCTATGTGGAAGCCAAGTTTGGTTAGAATAGAGTGAATAATATTATTTTCCAGATGGATACCGCCAAGTGTTTCAACTTTACTTTCATTAAAGGGAGTAACCCGCGCTACAAATGTATTATCCCCTGTCACGCTATAGAAACTTGCCTCACCGCCACATAAGGAAACGATCATATTGCTTGCCAATTCTGCCCCCGGAACTACAAAGCCTTTATCCACTTCGCGTTCAAAACGGTAGCGGGCATCGCTATCAATCATCAGGGTGCGCCCGGTGCTACTGACTACACTGGCAGGGAAATAGGCCGATTCCAGCAAGACGTTGGTGGTGGTGGAACTGCATCCCGTACGCACACCGCCTATAATGCCAGGCAGGCTGATAACGCCTTCTTCATCGGCAATCACTGGCATACCGGCCTGTAACAGGTAGGTTTTATTATCCAGTGCCGTGAAACTTTCCCCCTCTTTAGCAGGGCGAAGCAGGATATTGCCTTTGACATTATCAGCATCATATACATGCAGCGGCCTGCCAAAACTGAAGGAAATATAATTAGTTATATCAACAAGTGCAGAAATCGGTTTAATGCCAATTGCTTCTAAACGCTGGCGCAGCCATGCTGGGCCTTCAGTGTTTTTTACATTCTTGAAATAACGAGCGGTAAAGAAAACCGCCGGGTCAACATCCTGGAATGCTACGGTGACAGGGCAGGGGCTATTGCCGGCAATCGCTGCAATATCAAGCGGTTTTAATGTGCCAAGCCCACTTGCCGCCAAATCACGCGCAATACCATATACCCCTAGGCAATCGCCCCGGTTAGGGGTGATGGCAATCTCAATCACTGGGTCGTCCAAGCCTTCCCAGGCGGCAAAACTACTGCCCAATGGGGCGTCAGCGCTGAGTTCAATGATGCCGTTATGGTCATCACCTATGCCAAGTTCTCTGGCTGAGCACAACATGCCGTTGCTTTCCACATCACGGATGCTGGAAGCTTTAATCTTCAGGCCGTTCGTGGGAATAACGCTGCCAACCGGTGCCAGCACTACCTTAATCCCCGCGCGGGCATTGGGTGCGCCGCAGACAATTTGTAATATAGCACTGCCTGTATTTACCTTACACACCCGCAATTTGTCAGCCTTGGGGTGCTTCTCTGCTTCAATAATTTCAGCGATAGTAAAGGGCGAAAGTTCTGCCGCTTTATCCACGATTTTCTCCACTTCCAGGCCAAGTGCTGTCAATCGCTGGCTGATTTCTGCAAGTGTTGCTGTGGTGTCTAAATAGTCCTGCAACCAGGATAAGGTAAATCTCATCGTGACAAGCCTCCAACCAGAGATGGTATATCAAAAGCACTAAAACCATAATGGTTCAGCCAGCGTATATCGCTATCAAAAAAGGTGCGTAAATCCGCAATGCCATATTTCAGCATTGCCAGCCGTTCGATGCCCATACCAAAGGCAAAACCCTGATATTCTTCTGGGTCAATGCCCACATTCTTGAGCACATTCGGATGCACCATCCCACAACCCAGCACTTCCAGCCAATCACTGCCTGCACCAATCTTCAGTTCACCACCAGTACGGGAGCAGCCAATATCCACCTCAGCAGAGGGCTCGGTGAAGGGGAAAAAGCTGGGACGAAAACGTACAGGCACGTTATCCATTTCAAAGAAAGCGCGGATAAATTCGGTAATACAGCCCTTCAAATGCCCCATATGGATATGTTTATCGACAAACAGCCCTTCCACCTGGTGGAACATAGGGGTATGGGTCATATCGGAATCAGAACGGTAAGTACGCCCTGGCGCCATAATACGGTAAGGCGGCTTATTGTTCATCATAGTGCGTATCTGCACGGGGGAAGTATGCGTTCTAAGCACCAATTTTCTACCATCTGGGCTATCCGGCAGATAGAATGTATCGTGCATCATACGGGCAGGGTGGCTCTCTGGGATGTTGAGTGCCGTGAAATTATGGTAATCATCCTCGATATTGGGGCCTTCTGCTACAGCGAAGCCCATATTGGCCAGAATTACCGTAATTTCCTGAATGGCCTGGCTGATCGGGTGGATAGTGCCTTTTGCTTCAAACCGACAGGGGAGGGTAATATCGACGGTTTCACGGGCAAGGCGGGCATTGAGCGCAACGGCTTCCAGTTGAGTTTTCTGGGTTTCAAGTGCGCTGGTTAGGCGTTGTTTTGCTGTGTTAATTTTAGCGCCAAAAGATTTTCGTTCTGCTTCTGCCAAGCTGCCAAGCTGTTTCATCTGCTGGGTGACTACGCCATTCTTGCCCAGGAACTGGATGCGTAACTGCTCAAGTGCTTCCAGCGAAGTGGCACTCGTAATGGTTTCCAATGCCTCTTCTTCAATACGCTGTAAATTATCCATCTGCTTTTCCTATACACTATAGTAAACGTTTCTACTACTCCACTACTATAACAGTTGACAGGCGCACTCCCTCCCCCTTGAGGGGGGAGGGTTGGGGTGGGGGTGATAAAGAATATTTGTGAGCGTAGCGAATTACTTATAAATTTAAGGTGTTCACTCCGTTCACTCATTATAATTTGATCACCCCCACCTAGCCTCCCCCCTCAAGGGGGAGGAATTTCATCTTGTACACGATGTCATGTATTATTTTAGCATCTTAGTAGATATAACAACTTCTTTTATTTGCCAATACAGAAACTGGAAAAAATCACATCAAGCACCTGTTCCACCTCAATCTTGCCAGTGATTTTGCCCAGTTGTCGCGCCGCCATACGCACATCTTCTGCTGCCAGCTCCAGTGCATTTCCTAAGTTAAACCGTTCTAGATGCAACAAACAGTGCTGTAAATGCTCACGGTAGCGGGCACGGGTAATCACTGGGTTATGAGAGGGTTGTATATGTTTATAAATATTATTCTCCAACATGTTAAGAAGCATATCGAGTCCTATATTCTTATGCAGCGAGATGGGCAGGGCAGGGGTGCTGCCAATGGAGGAGGGAAAGTGAGTGGCCGTATCTATCTTATTGATTACAATAAGTGTATTCTCATCTATTAACTCTAACGTGCTGTTATCCAGCACTTTTCCCGCATCAAACAAGGCAATTTTAAGATCAGCCTGTTCCGCTCGTTTGCGTGCCCGTTTAATGCCTTCATTTTCAACCACATCCTCGCTTTCTCTAAGCCCTGCGGTATCAGCAATAATCACCGGGTAGCCAGCAATATCCAGATGCACTTCGATCACATCGCGCGTTGTGCCGGCAATATGGGAGACAATGGCCACGTCACGTTTGGCCAAATAATTGAGAAGGCTTGATTTCCCGGCATTGGGTGCACCAATAATGGCCACATATAAACCTTCACGTAGTTTTTCCCCACGGCGTTTATCATTGATATGTACTGTAATTGCTTCACGCAGTGCGCTGATATTTGCTGTCACTTCCTGTATCACGTCGCTTGGCAAATCTTCATCAGGGAAATCAATATAGGCTTCTAGGAATGCTAGAATATGAATAAGTTGCATTCTCCAGCCCTCATAAAGCTGCTCTAGTTCACCGCTCACTTGCCGTAGTGCCTGTCGTGCCTGAAGGCTGGTTTCGGCGGCAATTAAATCGGCAATACCTTCCGCTTGGGTTAAGTCCATTTTATTATTGATAAAAGCACGGCGGGAAAATTCCCCAGGCTCGGCCAGACGTAAAGCTAGATACTCACTGAGCACCTGAAACAGCGCATTCACTACGGCACGGCTGCCATGGATATGCAGTTCCACCACATCTTCGCCAGTGAAACTATGCGGAGCCGGAAACCACAGCACTACCGCTTCATCAATCAGTTCGTGCGTCTGTGGGTGATATAGCTGCGTATAGTGCGCATAGCGTGGTTTTATTTCTGCTTTATCTGTGAGTATGGTTAAGGCATGATGCGCGTTGCTGCCGGAAATACGGATAATTGCAACACCGGCTTTCCCAGGAGCTGTCGCTAAGGCAAAAATAGTCATAGAGAATAAGAATATATAAAAATAGAAAAAGATGATAATCCATATTATGGAAACTAATGCTTATACTAACGCCTAGTATCAGATAGATGAAGTATGTTCTTCAAGCCATTTATGAAGTTCTAGCGTATGGCAATATGGCAGAATATCGGCATAAATTTGTTGATGATATTGGTTCAACCATGCACGTTCAGGGACGGTTAGCAAAGTTGTATCTATCAAATCTTTGTCAATTGGAACGCGGGTTAATGTGTTAAACTGTAAAAACTTTTTGCTATTTTCGCCCATCTCTCTAGATTCTTCCACCAGCAGCAGGCTTTCAATCCGTATGCCATAAGCCCCAGCTTTGTAATAGCCCGGCTCGTTGGAAAGGATCATCCCTGGCTGCAAGGCAATAGTGTTTGGCATTTTGCTGATACGCGCTGGCCCTTCATGTACGCTCAAATAACTACCCACACCATGGCCGGTGCCATGGCCATAATCGAGACATTCCTGCCATAAGGCATAACGCGCCAGCGCATCAAGTTGCGTACCTGTTGTGCCTTGTGGGAATTTGGCCATAGCCAGCATAATATGGCCTTTAAGCACCTGGGTAAAGCGGCGGATTTGTTCTTCTGTGGGAGAGCCTATAGCAATTGTGCGGGTGATATCGGTAGTGCCTTCACGATACTGCCCACCCGAATCAAGCAACAGTAACCCATTATTTTCTATAGGGATATTAGATTTTTCAGTGGTATGATAATGGATAATCGCCCCATGCGCGCCAAAGCCTGCGATGGTGTCGAAGCTTGGCATCACAAACCCTTCTTGTTTCTGTCTGTATAACAGCAATTGCTCTGCCACACTAATTTCACTGACTGGCATTCTGCCTATCTGTTTATCTAGCCAGCAGAGAAATTCCACCACTGCCACACCATCTTTAATATGGGCAGCAATCGCGCCTTGTTGTTCAGTTTTATTCTTACAGGCTTTGGGAAGTTGGCATATATCCTCACCCCGGATAATTGCAGCCCCAGCTTGCTCAAGCTGGGCAAAGAACCATAAGGGAGTGCTATATGGATCAGACTGTATTTTTTTGTTTTCCAGTGTATTAATATAGCTTTCTAAGCTATTGGGTGAATATATCTTCGCTTCAATATGAGTGCGCACCTCTACGGATAATTTGCTTTCATCGATAAAAAGATCGACCGTGCCATCACGGTGCAGGAACGCATAGGCAAGGGCGAATGGTGTGCAGTGCACATCGCTGCCGCGAATATTCAGCAGCCAGCAGATGGAATCGGCCAGCGTTAATACTGTAGCATCAACCCCTGATGCTTGCAAGGTTCTAGCTAAGCGTTCGCGTTTGGAAAGTGCTGTTTCGCCTGCGTAGCCTATATCGTGCAAATAAACCTGCCCCAGCGGTGCATTTGGCCGCTCATGCCAGATAGCATCCACCGGGTTATGGGTGACGGTTTGTAGCAACGCCCCTGCCCTGCTACATGCCTTCTGGTAGCTCTTGGCGTTGGCTTCCGTATGCAGCCAGCTATCCACCCCCAGCACCTCACCGGGCTGCATCTGTTCCCTTACCCAGTCTTGCGGCGAAAGTTCTGTGGAATCGTGGAGGCTATACAGCCCATTATCCACCTGTTCGGCGGCTTGTAACGTATAACGCCCATCAGTAAAAAACGCTGCCTTGTCTTTTAGCACCACCACTGTGCCTGCCGACCCAGTAAAGCCTGTCAGAAAACCAATACGCTTGTCGCTATCTGGCACATATTCCGACTGAAATGCGTCATTCATCGGAATGACAAACCCGTCTAGTCCTTGCTTAGCCAGTTCAGCCCGAAGTTGCGCCAATTTTTCCTTATCCTGCATCTATCATCTCCATCCATTCTTGTTCTGTCAGCACTTTTACCCCTAAGCTTTCCGCCTTCTGCCGCTTGCTGCCTGCATCTTCCCCCACAATCACAAAATCGGTTTTCGCGGAAACGGAACCTGCCACTTTGGCCCCCAGCTTCTCTGCTTTGGCCTTGGCTTCGCTGCGCGTCATTGCGGTTAATGTGCCAGTAAATACCACGGTTTTCCCAGAAAATGCTGAATCAACTACGGCAGGTTTTGGGATAGCGACAATAGTAACATAATCAAGTAGTGCCGCAACCGCTGCACGGTTGGCAGGTTCATGGAAAAACATCACCATCGCTTCGGCTGCTCTCGGGCCAATGCCGTTAATAGCAAGCAGTTCCTTAGCACTTGATGAAGTAGGGTCTATCGCTTCTATCATCCGCTCCTGCCAATGCGAGAAATCGCCATAGTGAAGAGCAATAAGCTTGGCGGTCACTTCGCCAATATGACGTATTCCTAAGCTGTAAATGAATCGGTCAAAAGGAATGCGTTTTGCCTGCTCTATCGCTGCAAACAAATTTTCTGCGGATTTTTTCCCCCAGCCATCCAGCTTACGTAGCGGTGTCAAGCTCTGCTTGTCACGCTCTTCCAGCCGGAAAATATCGGCAGGCTCCATAATCAGCTTGCGCTCCCAGAAGAAACTGATTTGCTTATCGCCCAAGCCTTCAATATCAAATGCATCTCGTGAGACAAAATGCCGCAGTTTTTCCTGCATTTGCGCGGGGCAGATCAACCCGCCGCTACAGCGCGTTACCGCTTCATCATCTTCACGGACGGCAATACTGCCACATACCGGGCAATGGGTGGGAAACACGAAAGCCGTGCTGTCTGCCGGACGCATGGCCTTATCCACCATCACCACCTGCGGAATTACATCCCCTGCTCGCTGGATAACAACCGTATCCCCACTCCTAATATCTTTACGTTCAATTTCCTGCTTATTATGTAGCGTTGCCCGCGCCACCATCACTCCACCCACATTAATCGGACGCAGTTCAGCAACAGGCGTTAAGGCTCCCGTGCGCCCCACCTGAATATTGATGTGCTCAATCACGGTTTTAGCTTGTTCAGCCGGAAACTTATGGGCAATGGCAAAACGCGGGCTGCGGGCTACGGTTCCAAGCCGCTCCTGTAAATCTAGCCGATTGACCTTATACACTACCCCGTCAATATCATAGGAAAGGCTAGAACGTCTCTGATAAATATCCTCATAAAACGCCATAATTTCTTCATGGCTGCTGCATAGCTGGAAGGGTGTATTGGCTATAAACCCATAAGACGATAGCTGCTCCATAATACCGCTTTGTGTAGCAGCAACAGGTGCGCTCACCTCTCCCAGCGCATAGACAAAATAGCGCAAGCGGCGTTTGGCAGTGATGCTGCTATCGAGTTGGCGTAACGACCCTGCCGCTGCATTTCTGGGGTTAGCGAAGAGCGGATCGGCGGCTTTTTCACGTTCGTGGTTCAACACGTTAAAATCAGCATGTGCCATATACACTTCACCACGCACTTCAAGTATATCGGGGAAGTTATTGTTTTGCAGCCGTAATGGGAATCCTATTACCGTACGGAGATTGGCGGTAATATCCTCTCCCGTATAACCATCGCCCCGTGTTGCCCCGCGCACAAACACCCCATGCTCAAAGCGTGCCGAAAAGGATAATCCATCAATCTTAGGCTCGGCGGTTACTTCCAGCACATCCGGTTGCTTCAGTCCTAAAAAGCGGCGCACCCGGCCTAAAAACTCCGCCACATCCTCAGCAGAAAACGCATTGGCGAGTGATAACATGGGAACACTATGCTGCACTTTGCCAAACGCCTCAAGCGGTGCCGCCCCTAAAGTAAGCGAAGGGCTGTCAGGCAGTATGAGTGCAGGAAACCGTTTTTCAATGGCGCTATTGCGCTGAAACAGGGCATCATAGGCACTATCGCTAATCTCCGGTGCATTATCCTGATAATAACGCCGGTTATGGTAGTGAATTTCCTCTGCTAAGCGGGAAAGTTCAATGGCTGCCTCGTCAACTGTTAGGCGTTCAACAGGAATAGTGCGCGTGTTATTCATGGTAGTCTTAGGGTCGTATCAGTAAAAAATATGCAAACGCTATTGACCAATAAAACGAGATGGCCTAATAAACAAGCATTATCCTTTTACTCATGTTATAAAAAACCTCACAGGGAAATCATATGGCTGGATTGGAACTGAATAAAATTGCCGCTTCTATCCTGATTGCGGGATTAACGGCGATGGTGGTAGGAACCGTAACAGATGCGCTTTATAAGCCCGAAACCAAAGACGAAAAGCGCGGCTATCAAGTAACGGTTACTGAAGAACCAGCCGCAGGCGGTGGAGCAGGCGGCCAGGAAGCAGCACCGGCAGAAATCAAAATCGGCCAGTTGATGGCACAAGCCAGTGCAGAAGCTGGAAAAGCTGATAGCAAAAAATGTGAAGTATGCCATAGCTTTGAAAAAGGTGGGGCAAATAAAGTGGGGCCAAACTTATGGGGCGTTGTTACAGGGCCGCGTGGCCAGCATCCAGGCTATTCCTACTCTGACGCTATGGCAGCAAAAAGTGGCACCTGGAGCTATGAAGATTTATATCACTTCTTAAATAGCCCCCGTAAATTTATACCTGGTACCAAAATGGGCTTTGCCGGGTTCAAAAAACCTGAGGATATTGCCAATACGATTGCCTATTTACGGACGCTGAATGACAATCCGCCACCACTGCCAGAAGTGGAAAAATAAGCTTTAAACCATCACTTCTCTACTTCCCTCTCCCTCAGGGAGAGGGTGAGGGCTTCTATGCGCTTTGTTGCTTTTGCTATTGCTCTTCTTCTTCCCCTCAGCAGCTATGCTTCTTCTTCTGCCAGCCATGGGCTTTCCATGTTTGGTGATTTACAGTACCCCTCGGATTTTACCCATTTCGACTATACTAATCCCAATGCCCCAAAAGGCGGCAAGGTTACGCAAGCGGTGATTGGCAGCTTTGACAGCCTGAACCCGTTTATTCTGAAAGGTAACCCGGCAGCGGGTATTAGAAGCACGTTTGATACGCTGATGCAGGCCTCTGCTGATGAAGATTTTGCTGAATATGGCTTAATTGCCGAAAGCGTGGAAGTAGCAGGTGACAGAGGCTCGGTTATTTTCAACCTCCGCCATAACGCCAAGTGGCATGATGGCAGCCCGATTACCGCTGATGATGTGGTGTTTTCCTTCACCGCCCTTAAAACCAAAGGTGACCCTGCCTACCGTGCCTATTATAGAGATGTAGAAAAAGCAGAAAAATTAAATGCATATCGGGTGAAATTTAGCTTTGCAACTAACAAAAACCGGGAATTACCGCTGATTGTTGGGCAATTGCCCATCATCTCCAAAGCCTATTACAGCACCCATGATTTTGAGAAATCAACACTGGAACCACCACTTGGCAGCGGCCCCTACAAAGTGACGGCAGTAGATCCATCACATTCCATTACCTATGCCCGCGTAAAGGATTATTGGGGTAAAGACCTGCCGGTCAATAAGGGTAGGTATAATTTTGATACAGTACGTTATGATTATTACCGCGATACAACTGTAGCCATTGAGGCATTCAAAGCCGAGAAATATGATATACGGGTAGAGAATGTCTCTAAAATCTGGGCAAACGGCTATAATTTCCCGGCTGTGCGGGATGGAAGAGTTGTTAAAGAAATGATCCCGCATTCCATTCCTTCCGGCATGCAGGGGTTTATTTTAAATATCCGTCGTCCCAAATTCCAGGATATACGGGTACGTGAGGCACTGCAATATACGTTGGATTTTGAATGGGAAAATAAAAACCTGTTCTATAGCGCTTATAGCCGCACCAACAGCTATTTTGCCAACTCTGACTATGCAGCAAGCGGGCTGCCCAGCCAAGCAGAACTGGCATTACTTACCCCCCTAAAAAGCGAAATACCAGTTCGTGTATTTACCACACCCTATAAAGCCCCGGTAACGGACGGCAGCGGCTATGGTATCCGCCAGAACCTGCTTACGGCGCGCAGGCTGCTACAGGAAGCAGGATGGGTGCTGAAGAATGGCCATTTAACCAACGAGGCCAGCGGGCAGGCTATGAATATTGAGTTCCTTATTGATGCCCCTATATTTGAACGAGCTATTGCCCCGGTTATTGTCAATTTAAAGAAGTTAGGAATTAATGCCTCCATTCGCATCATCGACAGTGCCCAATATGAAAAGCGGGTGCAGGAGTTTGACTATGACGTTATTATTGAAAGCTTTGCCCAATCCCCTTCCCCTGGTAATGAACAGCTTAACTACTGGCATTCCAGCCGTGCCGATGTGCGTGGCAGCCGTAATCTGATTGGTATAAAAAATCCCGCTATTGATACGCTGGTTGAGCATATTGTTGCCGCAGACAGTCGGGAAGCGTTGATGACTGCTACCCATGCGCTTGACCGAGTGTTATTATGGAATTTTTATGTAATTCCTAATTGGCATTCACGGGTATTTCGGGTGGTATACTGGAATAAATTTGCACGGCCAACCACCAGCCCCAAATATGATTTAGGCTTTGAGAACTGGTGGATTACGCCTGATGGCAAAATGCCATAAAGGCTATTCTATCATCACCTCTATTGTTTTTTCCCCCGCCTTCTCAAAGGACAGGGTGAGTGGAATGCTATCTCCTTTAGCCAAAGGCTTTTTTATTCCCATCAGCATAATATGCAATTTCCCCGGTGTAAAAGCCACCTCGGCATGTGCAGGAATTGAAAGCCTATCAAGTGGCAACATACGTGCTATCCCTTCCTGTAGCACTGTGCTATGCAATGCCGCCTGTTCGGCAATAGGCGTTGAAACCCCAAGCAATACATCAGAAATGTCTGTATCGTTTTTAATAGTCATATAGAGGGCGGTGGTACGCATTTCTCCCATCGTAGGGCGACCCCAGGGATGTTCTATATGCACAGCTTGTTTTTCTTGTGTTTCTGCCAGAGAAACATAAGGCACAAGAGCAAGCATGACACAGGCAAAAAGTGCTTTTTTCATATTCAACCTCTATGTTTTTGGGTTCACCAATGACAAGATAGATTTATGTAACGTAAGATTCGAGGCAATTACTGCACCTGTTTCAATCATCGCATCGCCGCCTTCACCATCGGTTACCAAGCCTCCAGCTTCTTTGATAAGCAGAATGCCCGCAGCAATATCCCAGGGACATTCGCCAGACTGTAGGTAAATATCACCACGGCCTGCGGCAACATAAGCAAGACCCAACGCGGAAGAGCCAAACGAACGCACAATAGCACCACGGTTAATCCATGAAAAAAGCTTCTGGCGGTAAACCCCTTCCTCAGCTTCAAAACCACCATTCATAATGAGGGCTTCTGTCATTGACTTACGCGCCGCCACTCGCAATCTGCTTTGGCCAACCAGCGTATCTCCACCCCGCTCTACCCAAGAACCGCCGCCTTTTTCAGCAATGAAAGTTTCCCTCAGGGCGGGTGCATCAATTACCGCAGCAATGATTTCCTTTTTACCACTAGGCAACAGTTTCTCCAGTGCAATGGAAATACAGAAATACGGAATACCATGTAGAAAATTAGTAGTGCCATCCAGCGGATCAACAATAAAACGATAGTTTTTATCGCTGCCAGGAATTTCCCCTTTTTCCTCAAGCAGCAGGCCATAGGCAGGGCGCGCCGCCTGCAATTCATTAATCAGAATTTGTTCCGCACGCAAATCAGCAGAAGAGACAAAATCAGCCGTGCCTTTGCGTGAAACCTGGAGGTTTTCGACTTCTCCAAAATCGCGTATTAATCCGCGCGCCGCCTTACGTGCGGCCTTAAGCATAATGCTGATGGTAGTAGAATAAGCCATGTTCTCCAGAATGAGTTGTATGTTACTAAAGGCCATCCTCCTCCAACGATAAGAGGAGGATGGTTTGATTATTTTGCCCTTTCAACGTAAGAGCCATCTTCGGTTTTTACCACCACACGGGTGCCAGATTCAATAAAGGGCGGTACCAGAACACGCACGCCATTTTCAAGCACGGCAGGCTTATAGGATGAAGCAGCCGTCTGGCCTTTCACTACTGGGTCAGCCTCAACAATGGTAAGTACCACCGTATCAGGAAGGCTAATGCTAAGTGGCGTTCCTTCATAGCTTTCTACCATTACAGTCATATTGTCCTGTAAGAACACCGCAGCATTCCCTGCCAACTCTTTATTAACAGTAATCTGCTCATAGCTTTCCAGATCCATCAGCGTGAGCATATCACCTTCTGCATAGAGATACTGGTAATCTTTCTGTTCGAGTGTCACACGGTCTACAGTTTCTGCTGAACGGAAACGCTCATTCAGCTTGGTACCTGTTTTGATGTCTTTCATTTCTACCTGCACAAACGCCCCGCCTTTTCCTGGCATGGTATGTTCAGGTGTTTTGCTGACAATCCATAATTTTCCGTTATAGTTTAATATATTTCCAGCACGTATGGAATTTGCCCCAATATTTGGCATAATATACCTGTATGTGTTTAGATGTTAGATTCTAGATATTAGATGTTAGCGCATTATTTCTGGCATCTAACATCTAACTTTTTAGCACCGCTTTCTTACTCGCTCTTTCCCTATTTAGCAACAGCCTTTTCGATTGCGGCATTCATCGCTTTTACCGCAGCTCCCGGCCCGTCTTTGTGCTCCCATATGCTGGAAATTACCGCCAGGAAATCGGCCCCAGCCCTCACCAGTGGCGCGCAGTTTTCAGCAGTAATGCCACCAATCGCTACACAGGGCACTACCGTATAAGTGCTCCACCACTCAAGCAGTTCAGGGGTAGGCTTACCAGGTGACTGTTTGGTTTTAGTGGGGAAAAACGCGCCAAACGATACATAATCTGCCCCTTCTTCCCCCGCAATCATAGCGAGGTCACCCGAATCATAGCAGCTTGCTCCGATAATAGCCTCGCTCCCTAGCGATTCCCTGAGCGCAGCAATCATGCCTTCCGGTTTTGCAACCCCGTCAAAGCCAACATGCACGCCATCTGCGCCTAATTTCCTGGCAATATCAGCGCGATCATTGATAATAAATGGAATATTACGCGCATTACATAAGGGCAGCAACGCCTCCCCAGCACGCAGTATTTCAGCATCCTCTGCTTCTTTCATGCGCAGTTGCAAGCAGGCGATATCCCCCCCATCAAACGCAGCCTTCACCTGATCGAGAAAACTGTTCAGTTCAAAATGGGAGGGCGTAATAAGATAAAGACGGCAGGATGGTTGCACTTACGCTTTCCCCTGATAAATGGCAATTAGTTTATCTAGCATCTGCAAGGCTTCCTCACGCGGGCGCTGGAAGGTATTGCGGCCAATGATCGAGCCATTTCCACCGCCATCACGAATAGCGCGGGCATCATTGTAAATATCTTCGACATCTTTACTTGCACCACCGGAGAACACCACAATACGCTTACCATTAAAACATGCCTGGGTCACATGGTGAATGCGCTGCTGCAAACTGCCGATAGCAATTTTTTCCTTCTCATACACTTTCTTAGCGTCTAGTTGCTCGATTACATCTGTTGGCGGTTTTACTTTAATAATATGAGCACCAGCAAGAGCGGCGATATGAGCCGCATAGGCACAAACATCCATCGCCGTTTCTCCCTCTTTGGAGAGATCACCACCACGCGGATAAGACCAGATCACCACGGCCAGACCATAGGCTTTCGCTTCTTCGGCCAACTCACGGATTTCTCCAATCATATCAAAAGCAGCGTCAGAACCAGGATAAATGGTAAAGCCAATCGCAGAACAGCCCAAGCGCAGCGCATCAGAAATAGAGCCGGTAATTGCCTGATAAGGAATACCATCCTTAGCAGCCAAAGAGTTGGAGCTATTCACTTTCAGAATCGTAGGAATACTGCCTGCAAAGGTGGCGGCACCGGCTTCGAGCATTCCAAGTGGCGCAGCATAAGCACTAAGCCCTGCATCAATCGCCAACTGGAAATGATAGTGCGGATCATACGCCTGCGGGTTGGCGGCAAAGCTGCGTGCCGGGCCATGCTCAAACCCTTGGTCAACTGGAAGTATCAGTAACTTCCCCGTGCCTGCCAGCCTTCCACTCATTAAAATGCGGGCAAGATTTGCTTTCGTGCCCGGATTATCACTTTCATAATAACGTAATATTTCTTGTACTTTTGGTGTCAATCGCATGATTTTCCTTCACTTCTTTGTGGCTACCCCCTATCGTCACAAGCGATAGGACAATGTTTCATAGCATACATAGCCTATATCAGAAAAATATGCAAGCAACGCCGAAGAAGCATATTTTTAAATTATGTGCGAAGGTTTTTGATGACAGGTTCGTATCATTATGTGAAGGGGAAAGTGGTTTTCCTCTCAAATCCTGAAACCATGGAGTTTTATTATTATGAAGAAGTTACTTATAAGCACGTTACTTTCTGCTACCATTCTTGCCAGTGGTACCGCATTTGCCGACGATATGAAACGCGCTCCCATGCCAAAACATATGCAGGAAGCGATCAGCACATTGCCACAGGATAAACAAGAACTGGTCAAGAAATCCATGCAGGAAGGAAGAGAGGCTAATAAAGCATCGTTTGAACAAATGCGTGCATTACGCAAGGAAATAAACGAAATACTCACCGCCGAGAAATTTGATAAAGACGCCTTCCTTAGCAAAAGCAAAGCATTAGAAGCCTTACAGGATAAGATGGCAGCAAATCGTATGGAGCGTATAGCCGATCTCGCCAGCCAGTTGACGCAAGAGGAACGTAAAGCCGTTTTCCCTGCTATGATGAAACGGCATATGTATATGAAAAAACACAAAGACATGGGCAAAGAGATGGGCAAAGATTCGATGAAAGGAGATATGCCCCCAGCCATGGAGCATGATGATCAACCTGAACAAGAATAGTGAAGGGAATATGGGAGGGGATATATTCCCCTCCCCACATTATGTTACCACCGTTTGATAGTAGTGATGATGCCAGTCTGCTTGCCGCAATCGAGCAGGGAAGCCATGCCGCATTTGCCGTGCTAGTACGGCGGCACCATACGCGTTTTTATGCAATTGCCTACCGTTTTCTTGCCAACCAGCAGGAGGCTGAAGATATGGTGCAGCACAGCTTACTCAAACTATGGGAATCGCCTTCCATGTGGGATGCCAGGAAACAGACCAAATTCACCACCTGGTTTTACCGGATTATTGTTAACCAGTGCCTGGATGCACGCAAGAAAAAAACCGCTGTTCCCCTACCAGAAGAGAAGGAACTTATAGACCATAGGCCGTCACAAGACCAACTCCTGCTGTTACGTGAAAAACAACAAATACTGGAAACCGCTATTCTTGCCCTGCCCGATAAGCAACAGACCGCACTGAACCTGTGTTTCTATGAAAATTTCAGTAACCAGGAGGCGGCAGATATTATGGGCATAAAGCTGAAAGCGCTGCAATCCCTGCTGATACGAGCAAAAGAAACACTACGAAAGAATGTAATGAGGGTATTATGACCCATGATAATAACGATATAAACATCACTGAACTTATGCAACTCCGGCAGTTTGAACCTTGCCGCCTTGACCTTGCCGCATCGATTATTCATGCAGCCCAGCAATTGCCACAGAAACAATATTTTTCATTATTGGCGTGGTTACGCAAGACGTTTGCTGAATGTATGCTGCCACGGCCAGCTTATATACTGCCCCCCCTCTTACTCGTAGGTTTTATTCTGGGATTTAGCGACCTCAGCAGCACGCAGATCGAAACTGATGATAACAGCTTCACCGTATCTTTCGTATCAGAGGATGGGAACTTATAATGAACCGTATCTTGAAATATTTTGTCACCGCTTCCGTCCTCTTAAACATCTTACTTTTAGGATTAACGGCTGGCCACATAGTGCACCGCTTTAACCATCGCGCTATGCCACCCTCTATGGAGAAGCTGCTAGATACACTGCCACAGGCACGGCAAGAGGAATTTCTCCATATTATAGAACAAAGCCGGAATGAAAAAAAAGCACGGTGGCGTGATATTCGCATTGTTCGCGAAACAATAGCCAATATACTAATCGCAGAACCGTTTGATGCAGAAGCCTATCAGGCACAAGTCGATAAGTTGCAACTATTACAAGGGCAGCAATGGCAACAAATGGCTAATGGGATCAAAATGTTGGCACTGCGCTGGCCACCGGAAGAACGGGTAGTGCTGGCAGAAATGATGCGCCGCCCGCCACCGCATAAATCCTCCAAACCCCTTCCCTAAATAGCAAAGCAGGAGTGTATTACTCGGATGGCTCATGGGAAATTCAGCAATCTGCCATCCGCCTTATTATCGTTAATAAACCTCAGTTTTGGATAAGCTTTGCTTATCCAAAACTGACATGTTATTGAAAAAT
>CAZXPG010000035.1:0-21081 GCA_964643145.1 uncultured Rickettsiales bacterium | reverse complement strand
GGAGGGTGGTCCCCCCATGTTCAGACAGGATTTCTCGTGTCCCGCCCTACTCAAGGATGCATAGAATTTCTACTTATACAGGGCTATCACCTTCTTTTGCCAACCTTTCCAGGTTGTTTTAATTCTTAACTATGCACCACTGGCCTGGTCCGCGTTCGCTCGTCACTACTAACGGAGTCTCGGTTGATGTCCTTTCCTTCAGCTACTTAGATATTTCAGTTCACTGAGTTTGCCTCCTATAACTATTTATTCATTATAGAATACCCGCATAAACGGGTGGGTTTCCCCATTCGGAAATCCTCGGATCAAAGGCTACTCGCACCTCCCCGAAGCTTATCGCAGCGTGTTACGTCCTTCATCGCCTCTTAACGCCATTGGCATCCACCAAATGCCCTTATTTTGCTTAAAAATTAAGCACTTAAGATCATTATGCCATATGCAGAATTAAATCTACATACAAAACAGCAAATTATTGCTAGTATCAACTCATATGAATTGTCTTAATATTTCTATTAAAACTTTCCACATGGTGTCAGTTTTATTCACAATTTCAAACAGCCCCCTATGTTTATAGGGCTTTCTTCAGACTGTCAAGCGATTATTTTTTGAATCGTCATTTTCATTTCAATTCGTTTTTGTTGTCGCCCTTCGTGTCGAAGAGGATTGTGTTATACGCATTAACTCCGACACTGTCAACAACAAAAATGCATTTTTTTCAAAAAAATCACATTTTTCTTTTATTTCTTTTTCACTATAATGGTTATACCGCTATATATCAGTTGGTTACCAACACATCCAATCATCTTGCATGTTCTTTTCCTAGATACACAACTGAGCACGACAGTTAAGTTCCTCAATTTCAATTAATCCATTACGGATGGTAGCAAAGCTTTGCAGTGGCATTTCCTGCCAGCATTCACCGGATTGATCTAGGGGCTCGGATACCACCACCACACTATTAGTCGGCACAGTGGCAAAATCACCACTAATATCTTTCATACATTCTGCATGGTTGGAATAATATTGGCTATGGTTACGCTTACCTGAAGCATAACGTAGCGTATATAAGGTGCGACCATCACTTAATGCACATGAGAGCACTAAATTGCAGGGAATATCGCGCTTATAACAGGCCTGCTCTACACGGCAGATCATACGCTCTATTGCCAGTTTGGGGTTTTCCTCCAGACCAAAACTCAGTGCCAATAGAAAAAATGTCTCGCTGTCTGTTGTACCCTTGAGGAAAGGAAAAAGTTCTGGCGCAATATCAAACTGCAAATCACGCCGGATCAGCGGAAAATGATCAACATAGCCATTATGCTGAAACAACCAATTCTTGTATTTGAACGGATGCGCGTTTGTGCGCTGTATGGCACCTGTGGAAGCAGCGCGGATATGGGCCATAAAAATATGCGCTTTGGTTTGCGAACATACCTCATTCAAGTTTTCATTATTCCAGGCAGGTTCGGCTCCCTTAAACAACCCCGGCTCATCCCTTTCTGTATACCACCCCACCCCAAAACCATCACCATTGGTGGCAAGAATGCTGCCATCACGCCGGAATGACATTTTAGCATTCAGGCTTTGTTCCACCAGAGAAGAGGAGGGTTTAGTAACCAGCGTATCAATAAAAACGGGTTTACCAATATAGGCGATCCATCTACACATAAGCTTTTCCTGCTCGATTTTACGTTCAACGTGCACCCACCCCTGTGAAGAGCAGCTTGGTGCAGGTTTTATTTTAACCTCAGTTTTGGATAAGCTTTGCTTATCCAAAACTGAGGTTATTTTATCATTTTTTGATGCTAAAATCTACTCACGCTACCGTAAATGCTGCAATTATTTCTAGAAATTCTGCACCATATCGCACTAATTTCTCTTCCCCCACACCACTCACCTGCAACATTTGTTTGGGCGTTTGGGGCTTCTGCATTACCATATCGCGCAAGGTACGATCATTAAAAATCAGGTAAGGTGGCAGGTTTAACGCACGGGCAATGGCCATCCGGCACTCCTTTAAACGCGCAAATAACTGTTCATCAGAGGCCTGGCTAAATGTAACAGCCTGCTTGCTGTATACAGGCTTTTCCTTGCGTCTTGACGTGGGTTTCCGCAAGAAAATCTGCTGTTTCTCCTTGAGGAAGGCAACACCCTGGTCGGTGATTCTGATACTGCCATAGCCCACTATATCCACCCGCAAAAGCTGAGAAGCAACTAGTTGGCGGAAAATGCCGTTCCATTCCTGTCGGCTATATTCTTTGCCAACACCAAAGGTGCTGAGCGTATGATGGCCAACGTTGATCATTCTGTCGCTTGTTTTGCCAAGCAGCACATCAATCAGATACGCTACACCAAACTGCTGGCCGGTGCGATAGACAGAGGAGAGTGCTTTTTGCGCGGCCACCGTGCCATCAAAGGTTTCTGGAGGCATATCGCAATTATCACAATAGCCGCAAGGCTTACAACTATCGCCGAAATAGCTAAGTATGATCTGGCGACGACACCCTGCTGTCTCGCACAACCCCAGAAAGGCACTCAGTTTCTGCTGTTCAATCCGTTTCTGGTTTTCGGGCGCATTGGAAGTTTCAATAAAACTGCGCTGTACAGCAACATCCCCCACCCCATAGAGCATATAGGCATTGGCAGGAAGCCCATCCCTACCAGCACGGCCAGTTTCCTGATAATAGGCTTCAATATTCTTCGGGATGTTGATGTGGATGACAAACCGCACATCAGGCTTATCAATACCCATGCCAAAAGCAATGGTGGCCACCATTACTATATTATCCTCACGCAGGAAACGCTGCTGATTATGGGCACGAACGGCCGTGTCCATCCCAGCATGGTAAGGGAGTGCCTTAACGCCCTGCCCCACCAGCCACCGCGCCATTTCATCCACCGCAGCACGTGACAGGCAATAGATAATGCCGCTGTCACTCGCATGGTTATCCCGAATAAATTTCAATGCCTGCTGCCTGGCAGAGTTTTTCTTTTCAACAATCGTATAATAAATATTGGGGCGATCAAAGCCGGAAATGAAGGTTTCCCCTTCCGCCAACTGCAACTTCTCCATAATATCATGGCGCGTGGGGCCATCAGCCGTGGCAGTTAAGGCAATACGTGGAATGTTAGGATAACGTTCAGCCAGCAAGGAAAGATGGTTATAATGTGGGCGGAAATCATGCCCCCATTCGGATACACAATGCGCCTCATCTATCGCAAAGAGTGCAAGTTGCACCGCATCCAACAATGCCAGGAAATCGTCCATCAACACCCGTTCTGGTGCAACATAGACCAGATCAATGGCATTATCACTTATCTGCCGCTTGACCGCAGTAATATGGCTATAACTCATGCTGGAGTTAATGGCTGCCGCACGGATACCAAGCTGCTTTAAGGCCTCCACCTGGTCATGCATTAACGCAATCAGTGGCGAGATGATAATTGCCACCCCATTCCGGCAGAGGGCGGGAATTTGGTAACAGAGCGACTTACCACTGCCTGTTGGCATTAATACAAACGCATTCCCCCCTGCCACCACATGCCGTATGACAGCCTCCTGTTGCCCACGAAACTGCGTATATCCATAGGTCTTTTGCAGGATAGCGGTGGGGCGGTCGGTTATTTCTGCTGAAGCTGACATGCAGATAGCTGATCTCCCCCTACCCTATTGATGAAACAACATGAAGATGCTTGATATGCTGGAGAAGCACATCCATGATATGGCGATAGCTTTCATCAGCCGTTGCATTGTGCCTTTCTGCCATAAAGGGATGTCCGGCATCGCCTCCTTCGCGGATCGCAATCTCAATAGGTACTTCCCCCAAAAATGGTACATTTAAATGGCTGGCCAGTTTCTTAGCCCCATCTTTCCCGAATAGATAATGCTTCTCTCCCGTCTCGGATGCTTGGTAATAACTCATATTCTCAATAACCCCCAACACCGGCACCTGCACTTTCTCCAGCATATTAACCGCCTTTTCTACATCAAGCAGGGCCACGTGTTGCGGTGTTGATACAATAATCACCCCCGCAACCGGATAATGTTCAATCAGGCTGAGATGGATATCACCCGTACCTGGCGGCATATCCACCAGCAAAATGTCGAGTTCCCCCCATTCGGTGCCGCGCATCAATTGATAAAGTGCTTTTGTCGCCATAGGCCCACGCCATATGGCTGCCGCCCCTTCGGGTAATATTGCTCCGATAGAGGCAAATTTAACCCCATATTGCTCAAGTGGCACCATCTTATTGCCTTTGACCTCGGGTTGCTGGTTGATTCCCATCATATGCGGAATGGATGGGCCGTAAATATCCGCATCTACCACTCCTACCTTCACCCCCTGCTGATGCAGCAATACGGCCAGATTGACGGCTGTGGTAGATTTCCCCACGCCGCCCTTGCCTGAAGCAACAGCAATAATCATCTTTACGCCTGGAATCGGTGCAGCTATTTTCTTTTCTTCTCGCCGTTTGGGTATTGGGGCTTCACCTGCCAACTGCGCCGTTAGCACTACAGTAACACGCGCCACACCAGCAAGACGCTTCACCGCTTGTTCACATGCTTTCCGCAACGGCTCTTTTTCACCGGCATTATGTGCGGGCACTTCCAGTGAAAAACCTACACCATCACCACGGATAACGATAGATGACACCATCCCCGCCTCAATAACATTTTTGCCTAGCGCAGGGTCAATCACTCCAGCGAGTGCCTCCATTACCTGTTCCTTTGTTACTGTATTTATCTGAGACATCTTCTTGCCAATTCATAGTGTTTAGTTATATAGTCCAACGTGAAAGAACCTAGGATCTTATAATTTTCCTTTATTTTTAGGAATAAAACTGGGGTTATTTATGTTTTTACCCTCAGTAGAACCTGGTTTTCCTACGACTTATTACTATAGCCTACTTAGATTTAGTAGCCAGCAATTAATTGAAAAAAGGTAAGACAATGCCACAAGGCGATGCTATTACTACCCATCACAATGACGGCCCCTGGGGGCAATCTCCCTGGAAACCGAAATCTCCTACGCCCAGAGGCAGCGATATTGACGACTTATTGCATAAAAGCCAGCAGCGTTTTAAGGATATGCTGGGAGGCGGTTCAAATGGTAAAGATAATGCCAATCGGTTTATCCCCTTCATTCTCCTCGCTGCCTTGCTAGTCTGGCTGGCCTCTGGCTTTTATACGGTTGAGCCGGAAGAAGAGGCCTTGATATTGCGCTTCGGTCAATTTAGTCGGCTTGCAGAACCCGGGCTGAATTATCACCTCCCCACACCACTTGAGCGTGTAATTATTGAGAAAGTCACCCGTATTGAACGCGAAGAAGTGGGTTTCCGCTCGACTTCCACTTTTAATTTAAGTGCTAATAAACTCAGCAATGCCCAGCGCAATATTGGCGAAGAAAGCCTGATGTTAACGGGTGACGAGAATATTGTTGATATCAACTTTGAAGTACAGTGGAAAATCAATAATCTGAAAGATTATCTCTTTAATGTCTACCAACCCAAAGATACGGTGAAAAGTGCGGCGGAAAGTGCCATGCGCGAGGTTATTGGCAACACGGCAATTGCCGCTGCACTCGCCGAAGGACGTTCTACTATTGAGCAGCGGACCAAGGCGTTGCTACAATCTATTCTTGATTCTTATGGGGCCGGTGTCGAAATTGTGCGACTGCAAATGCTGAAGGTAGACCCACCTTCCCAGGTGGTAGATGCATTCCGCGATGTACAGACTGCTCGCGCCGATAAGGAACGCGAAATCAATCAGGCACAAGCCTATCAGAATGATGTTATCCCACGGGCACGCGGCAATGCTGCCCGGCTTATCCAGGAAGCCGAGGCCTATAAACAAACCGTTATTACCCGCTCGAAAGGGGATGCTAACCGCTTCTTAGCCATCTATAACCAGTATAAACTGGCTAAAGATGTGACAAGAAAACGTCTTTACCTTGAAACTATGGAAGATATCCTGCAAGGTATGGATAAAATTATTATTGATAACAGCAAAGGAGCGCAAGGGGTGTTGCCCTATCTTCCCTTGCCAGCCGTCACCAAGAAAGGACAATAGCTGAAAAATGATGTTACGATCCCTAATGATTTTTATAGTTGGACTCTCGATTGTGCTGCTTCTAACCTCGGTGTTTGTAGTGGAACAGCGGCAACAGGCTCTGGTATTACAATTTGGTGAAGTGATGCGCGTTGTCAAAGAGCCTGGCTTGAAGTTCAAAATTCCGTTTATTCAGAAAGTGACCTGGTTTGATAATCGTGTACTCAACCTGAGTGCTGATGAAAAAGAAGTGATTGCCAAAGACCAAAAGCGGCTGATTGTAACGGCTTTTGCTAAATACCGTATTACTGATCCGTTGAAGTTCTACCAGACCGTGAGAGACGAAGCTGGGGTGCGCACACGACTGAATTCCATCTTAGATTCTTCCTTGCGCCAGGTGTTAGGAGAAGTGCCACTTGCCACGTTGCTAACGGGGGAACGCGCCACTATTATGCGCAACATTCAGCAACTTGTCAGCAACCAGGCGGCTGATTTTGGTATTGATGTCATGGATGTGCGGATTATGCGTGCCGATCTCCCTAAAGAGAATAGCGATGCTATTTACCGCCGTATGCAGACCGAGCGTGAAAAAGAGGCCAAGCAGTTCCGTGCTGAAGGTGCTGAAGAAGCGCAACGGATTAAGTCACGGGCCGATAAAGAGGCCAATATCCTACTTGCCGAAGCGCAATCACAAGCACAAATTATCCGTGGTGAGGGCGATAGTATCTCCAGCAAAGTCTATGCTGATGCTTTTAACCAGGATGCAGAGTTTTTTGATTTTTACCGTTCTCTGCAAGCCTACCAAACTACATTGAAAAAAGGTGACACCACGCTAGTGTTATCACCAGATAGTGCATTCCTGCATTTCTTTAATACACCGAATGCACAATAGGCAGTGCCGAAAAGTGCTGCCTTTCAATACTATCAGGGTTAGACTGCTTCCTACATCTGACCCTGATAGTATCAATTATTTTTACCACAACGGGTGCAAATAAGGTAATGACTTATGCGACAACATTCTTTTATCTTCTCTATTATTCTTGTTTTTAGTGTTCTACTGCCTTTCAATCTGGCAGTGGCACAGCCACCGGAAAATTTTGCTGACATTGTTGAGAAGCTGATGCCTTCCGTGGTTAATATTTCCACTACGCAGAAACCGAACAGTTCTTCCCAGCAAAATGCTCCCCTGCTTGAAATTCCCCCCGGATCACCTTTAGAAGAATATAGGGACTTTTTTGAGAAGTTTTATGACGCTCTTCCTAAAGAGGGCGATGAAGGGTTAGGTGATGGGCGGAAAATGATTTCACTAGGATCGGGTTTTATCATTGATTCTTCCGGCTATATTGTGACCAATAACCATGTGGTGGGCAATGCTGAAGAAATTTCTGTTACACTGAGTGACGATACCCAACTTGATGCTAAACTGGTTGGGCGTGATGCCAAAACCGATCTGGCACTGTTGAAAGTGGAAGCCAAAAAGCCCCTACCTGCCGTACAATTTGGTGATTCCGATAAAGCACGGGTAGGCGAATGGGTTATTGCTATTGGCAATCCTTTCGGCCTAGGCGGCACGGTGACCGCTGGCATTATCTCAGCACGGGCACGTGATATTAATGCAGGCCCGTTTGATGATTTCATCCAGACCGACGCCTCTATTAATAAAGGCAATTCGGGTGGCCCTATGTTTAATGCCAAAGGTGAAGTTATTGGTATTAATACTGCTATTTATTCCCCTTCTGGCGGCAGTATTGGTATTGGCTTTGCTACACCTTCTGATATGGCCAGGCCTGTTATTGAAGAACTACGCAAACATGGCCGTATTCGACGGGCTTGGCTTGGCGTCAAAATCCAGAATGTCAGCGAGGACATTGCCGAAAGCCTCGGCCAGAAAGAAAAAAATGGGGCCTTGGTTGCGGATGTCACCCCTGGAAGCCCCGCCGACAAAGCTGGCATTACCGTGGGGGATATTATCATCGGGTTTGATGGTAAAGATATTCTGGCTATGCGTAAACTGCCACGGATTGTTGCCGATACCCCCATTGGCAAAACCGTTAATGTAACGCTGTTGCATAAGGGGATCAAGAAAACGACGCGTGTTACCCTGGTTGAACTCACTGAGTCCGTTGAGGCATTGCAGGCAGGACTAGCCCCTAAAACTGTCCACAGCACCGATAGTGCCAGCGAATTACTGGATATGTCCGTTGCTCCGCTTAACTCACAGCTGCGCATGAAGTATGGAGTCGCAACTGATGTTAAGGGGCTACTGGTCACACGGGTGAAAAAACCAAGCGATGCTGCTGATCGTGGCGTACAACCTGGTGATGTAGTGGTTGCAATTAACCAGGATAATGTTGCCGATATCAAAACTGCCCAGACTATTATCGAAGCGGCTAAATCGGCAAAGAAGAAATTTGTCCTGCTGCTAGTGAACCATCAGGGTGATACGCGCTTTATCCCCTTGCCCCTTAGCAGTGAAGTGAAATAACCAACCTCATGCTTGGCTGTGAAAATACCCTTCCTTTTCAGGAAGGGTATTTTTTTGCCTATATCTTAACCTCAGTTTTGGATAAGCTTTGCTTATCCAAAACTGAGGTTATCTTATCTTCAACAATGGGTTTTTAGAGGTGCCCATACCACAAAAAAACCTCCCCATTTTTCAATGGGGAGGTTTTTCTGCTTAACGATTGTGGTTACGGCTAGCCTGCATTGGCGTGAGAGATGGTTTCATCCTCATGCACCTCAGACAACACCACTTCACTAGCATTGACTTCACTATCCAATGACTGACGATCCCTGGATAAGGCTTTCTTCTTCACCTCGTTCATATAGAAGCCGGTACCAGCAGGAATCAGGCGGCCTACAATCACGTTTTCTTTCAAGCCAACCAGCTTATCGGTTTTTCCCGCCACAGCAGCCTCAGTCAACACGCGAGTTGTTTCCTGGAAGGACGCTGCTGAAATAAAGGAGCGTGTTTGTAGCGATGCCTTAGTGATACCTTGCAGCACTGGAATCGCTGTTGCCGTCTGATAGCCTTGCTCCTGGGCTTTGCGGTTCACTTCATTAAACTCATCGCGGTCTACCTGTTCACCCACAAGGAAGGTGGTTTCCCCTGCATCCTCAATTTCTACCTTCTGTAACATCTGACGGACGATCACTTCGATATGCTTATCATCAATCTTCACACCTTGCAGACGATATACTTGCTGGATTTCTGACACCATGTAACGCGCCAGTGCCTCAATTCCCATTACTTTAAGAATATCATGCGGTACGGGGTTACCATCCATCAATAAATCACCACGATATACATAATCGCCTTCATTCACCGAAATATGTTTACCCTTTGGCACCATATATTCAATCGGCTCCAGTGACGCATCCGCAGGCTTAATGATAATACGGCGTTTGGATTTATAGTCTTTGCCAAACTCCACGGTACCTTCTAATTCCGTAATAATAGAGTGGTCTTTTGGTTTACGCGCCTCAAACAATTCGGCTACACGCGGCAAACCTCCAGTAATATCACGTGTTTTGGTTGACTCCCTTGGGATACGCGCAATCACATCTCCGGCATGGACACGCGCACCATCCTCAATATTCAAGATCGCATTGATCGGCAGGAAGTAACGTGCTTCCAAGCCATTGGCCAGCACCAGCAATTCACCTACATCATCAAGCAGGGCAATACGCGGACGCAAATCAGCACCACGGCTTTGCTGTTTCCAATCAATGATCACCTTGTTTGAGATACCGGTTGCTTCATCCAATACTTCACGGATAGACACATTCTCAAGCAAATCACGATAGGCCGCCACGCCAGAACGCTCGGTAATAATTGGAATCGTATAAGGATCCCAATCCGCCAGCTTCTGGCCTTTTGTCACCACATCCCCTTCATCCACCAGCAATTTAGCACCATACGGCACTTTATGGCGGGCTTTTTCATGACCTTTTGCATCCACCAATACCAGTTCGCAGGTACGGCTCATTACCACTTTGCGCCCCTGGCTATCAATAACGATATTGCGGTTTACCAGCAGCACCTTCGCATCATGCGACGCTTCAATGCTTGAGACTTCTGCTCCTTTTTGCGCTGCACCACCAATATGGAACGTACGCATGGTAAGCTGTGTGCCCGGCTCTCCGATAGATTGCGCAGCGATAACGCCAATCGCCTCACCAACACCCACCAGTTCACCTGTTGCCAAGTCACGGCCATAACAACAGCCGCATACACCCGTTTGTAATTCACAGGTCAACACGGAACGGACACGGATAGATTCAAGCCCAGCGGCATCAATTTTCTCAACAATATCCTCACTGATAATTTCACCTCCCTGAACAATCACCTCACCGGATACAGGATGGTGGACATCGATCGCCGAGGTACGGCCAAGAATGGCCTCAGAGAGCGGAATGACAACTTCACCGCCATCAATGACGGCCTTGGCGACAATGCCATTGGTTGTACCGCAGTCTTTTTCAACCACAATACAATCCTGTGCCACATCCACCAAACGACGGGTCAAATAACCAGAGTTCGCTGTCTTCAAGGCCGTATCGGCAAGGCCTTTACGCGCCCCATGGGTGGAATTAAAATATTCCAACACCGTCAGCCCTTCTTTAAAGTTCGCAATAATCGGCGTTTCAATGATTTCACCCGATGGTTTAGCCATTAACCCGCGCATACCAGCCAGCTGTTTAATCTGGGCGGCAGAACCACGCGCCCCAGAATGCGCCATCATATAAATAGAGTTGATACGCTGTTGGTTGCTCATAGCAGCAGCATCTGCACCCTTCATGCCCGTAGAAATATCTTTCATCATATCATCGGCGACGCGGTCGGTACATTGTGACCAGGCATCCACGATCTTGTTATATTTCTCACCCAGGGTAATCAAACCATCGGCATATTGGCGTTCATATTGCTTCACCTCATCCTGGGTATGGTTAATATGGTTCCATTTACTATCTGGCACCACCATATCATCCTTACCAAAAGAAATACCGGCACGGCAGGCATTGGCAAAACCCAGTTCCATCATTCTGTCAGCAAAAATTACCGTCTGTTTCTGGCCACAATGGCGATAAACCACATCAATCAGGTTGCTGATTTCACGCTTGGTCATCAGTTTGTTGACCAATTCAAAGCCCATATTTTTATCTTTAGGCAATAATTCGGAAAGCAGGATACGGCCAGGAGTTGATTCTACCACCTGCACTTTTTCCTCGCCACCCACACCCACAACGGTACGACGACACTTCACTTTGCTATGCAAGGTCACTGCCTTCACATGCAATGCATGGCGCAGCTCGTTTACATCACCAAACACCATGCCTTCACCAGGCTCGTTATCCAGTTGTAGCGTCATATAATACAAGCCAAGCACAATATCTTGCGATGGCACAATAATTGGCTTACCGTTCGATGGGCTGAGGATATTATTAGTAGACATCATCAGCACACGCGCCTCTAACTGCGCTTCCAGCGACAATGGCACATGTACCGCCATCTGGTCACCGTCAAAGTCGGCGTTAAATGCCGCACACACCAGCGGATGCAGTTGGATTGCTTTCCCTTCAATCAGTACTGGCTCGAACGCCTGGATCCCCAAACGGTGCAGGGTTGGCGCACGGTTCAACATCACCGGATGTTCACGGATCACTTCTTCCAGAATATCCCACACTTCCGGGCGTTCACTTTCCACCATCCGCTTGGCGGTTTTAATAGTGGTCGAAATGCCATAGAGTTCTAGCTTAGAATAAATAAACGGCTTGAACAGTTCCAGTGCCATTTTTTTGGGCAACCCGCACTGGTGCAGTTTTAATTCCGGCCCTACCACGATCACCGAGCGGCCAGAATAATCCACTCGTTTCCCGAGCAGGTTTTGACGGAAACGGCCTTGCTTGCCCTTTAACATATCGCTCAAGGATTTAAACGGCCGTTTATTGGCATTCTTCACCACACGACCACGGCGACCATTATCAAACAGCGCATCTACGGCTTCCTGCAACATACGCTTTTCATTACGGATAATAATATCTGGCGCACGCAGTTCAAGCAACCTTTTTAGGCGGTTATTGCGGTTAATCACACGGCGATACAGTTCGTTCAGGTCAGAGGTAGCAAACCGGCCACCATCCAGCATCACCAACGGGCGAATTTCCGGTGGAATGACCGGAATCACCTGCATCACCATCCATTCCGGTTTATTGCCAGAATCAATAAAATCTTCCACCAGCTTCAGCCGTTTCACCAGCTTCTTCCGCTTGGCTTCCGAGGTAGTTTCTGCAAGTTCTGTACGCAGGGTAACTTTCTCACCTTCTAAATCTAAGTGTGAGAGCATATAATGCACAGCTTCCGCCCCAATTAAGGCCGTAAAACTATCTTCGCCATATTCATCCTGAGCACGAAGATATTGTTCTTCGGTTAAGAGCTCACCGTACGTGAAAGGGGAAACACCAGGATCAACCACCCCATAGGCTTCAAAATAGAGGATACGCTCCAGATCTTTTAGTGCCATATCGAGCAAAATACTGATACGGGATGGCAGGGATTTCAAGAACCAAATATGAGCCACCGGTGCTGCCAGTTCAATATGCCCCATACGCTCACGACGTACTTTAGAAGTGGTGACTTCCACACCGCATTTCTCGCAGATAATTCCGCGATATTTCATGCGCTTATACTTTCCGCACAAACATTCGTAATCTTTCACTGGGCCAAAAATACGGGCACAAAATAACCCATCCCGCTCTGGCTTGAAGGTGCGGTAGTTAATGGTTTCAGGTTTCTTTACTTCCCCATAAGACCAGGAGCGGATTTTCTCCGGGCTGGCAATCATGATTTTGATTTCATCAAACTGCTGTACGCCACCTACTTGCCCAAAGAAATTCACTAATTCATTCATTTTTGATCTCTCCATTTTAGAGTATAGAGTTTAGTGGTTAGAGTTTAGTAGCAAGGATCCGCCACTAAACTCTAAACTCTAGCCACTAACCACTTCATTATGCTATTTCGTCTGATTGCTCTAAATCCACATCCAGACACAGGGAACGCAATTCTTTAATCATCACATGGAATGATTCCGGTATACCCGATTCAAAATTATGGTCACCACGAACAATCGACTCATAAATCTTGATACGGCCTGCCACATCGTCTGATTTGACAGTCAACATTTCCTGTAGAGTATAGGATGCACCATAGGCTTGTAGTGCCCAACATTCCATTTCCCCGAAACGTTGCCCACCAAAGTGCGATTTACCGCCAAGTGGCTGCTGTGTTACCAGGCTATAAGGGCCTATCGAACGTGCATGGATTTTATCATCCACCAGATGGTGCAGTTTCAGCATATAAATATAGCCAATCGTCACCTTGCGGTCGAATGTCTCTCCCGTACGGCCATCAATTAGCACAGACTGACCCGACTTATGCAACCCTGCCCGCTCAAGCATATGCACAATATCTTCTTCTTTAGCACCATCAAATACCGGTGTTGCAAACGGCACCCCTCTTCGCAAATTATGCCCCAATTCAAGTAGTTCACTGTGCCCCATACTGTTAATTTCTTCCCTATCCTCTTCCTTATCGTAAATAGACAGAAGTTTCTCACGTAAGGGTTCAAGCTGTGCCGGATCATGGCTTACATTGTCGAGTACCTGACCAATCTGACGGCCAATATTAGCAGATGCCCAACCCAGATGTGTTTCAAGAATCTGCCCCACATTCATACGGGAAGGCACACCAAGCGGGTTCAGCACAATATCCACCGCCGTACCATCTTCAAGATAAGGCATATCTTCCACAGGCATAATGCGAGAAATCACCCCCTTATTACCATGACGGCCAGCCATCTTGTCGCCTGGTTGCAGCTTGTGTTTGATTGCAACAAACACTTTTACTACTTTCAATGCTCCCTGCGGCAGATCATCACCACTTTGCAGCTTTTCAACTTTGGCAGAAAAACGCTTGGCAAGACGGTCATTGGCTTCATCAAGCTGCTTCTTCAGGCTTTCAATTTCCTGAACTGCGACTTCGTCGCTAAGCGCAAACTGCCACCACTGGCCTTTGGAGAACGTGCGGAGTGTTTCTTCCGTAATAACGCTGCCCGCTTTGAAGCTCTTCGGACCAATAGCTGCGTCCTTGCCAAGCAATAATGCACGCAAATTACCATAGACATAATTTTCGATAATTGCTAATTCATCGTCACGATCTTTGGCAAGGCGTTCAATTTCCTGCCGTTCAATCGCCAAGGCACGCTGATCCTTTTCCACACCACGGCGGGAGAAAATACGCACTTCCACCACCGTTCCAGAAACACCTGGCGGCAGATGCAGGGAGGAATCACGCACATCCGAAGCTTTCTCACCAAAAATCGCCCGCAGCAATTTTTCTTCTGGTGTCATCGGCGATTCGCTTTTTGGCGTAACCTTCCCAACCAATATATCCCCAGCTTTGACTTCTGCACCCACATGCACAATTCCCACCTCATCCAAATGCCGAAGGGATTCCTCTCCTACATTCGGGATATCGCGGGTAATTTCCTCAGGGCCAAGGCGAGTATCACGCGCAACCACCTCAAATTCTTCAATATGAATAGAGGTAAACACGTCATCTTTTACAATACGCTCAGAAATCAGAATGGAATCTTCAAAATTATATCCATTCCACGGCATGAAAGCCACCAGCACGTTACGGCCAAGTGCCAACTCACCCATATCAGTACTCGGGCCATCAGCAATAATATCACCGGCTTTCACCACATCGCCCACCCGTACAAGCGGCTTCTGATTAATACAGGTATTCTGGTTAGAACGCTGGAATTTTAATAGGTTATAAATATTTACCCCTAGAGAACCATCCTGCGATGCGTCGGAACGGATTACAATACGGGTAGAATCCACCTGGTCTATCACTCCGCCCTGGCGCGCAATAATAGCCGCTCCTGAATCACGTGCCACCACTCCTTCAATACCGGTTCCCACCAATGGCGCATCAGTATAAATAAGAGGAACAGCCTGACGTTGCATGTTTGACCCCATCAAGGCACGGTTCGCATCGTCATTTTCTAGGAAGGGGATGAGTGAAGCGGCAACCGAAACTAACTGCATAGGTGATACGTCAATGCAATCAATTAAATCTGGGGTTGACATCAAGAAATCGCCGTTCTTACGACAACTCACCATATCAGTGGCAAAACTTCCATCATCATTAAGCGGAGAATTGGCCTGGGCAATGGTGTATTTCCCTTCTTCAATGGCCGAAAGATAGACGACCTCATTACTTACCTTGCCATCAATCACTTTGCGATAGGGGCTTTCAATAAAACCATGTTTATTGATACGGGCAAAGGTTGCCATACTATTAATCAGCCCAATATTGGGACCTTCCGGTGTTTCAATCGGACAAATACGACCATAATGGGTTGGATGCACGTCACGCACTTCAAATCCTGCCCGTTCACGCGTCAACCCACCAGGGCCCAAAGCGGACAAGCGACGTTTATGGGTGATCTCTGAAAGCGGGTTGGTCTGATCCATGAACTGCGACAACTGGGAAGAACCAAAAAATTCACGCACTACCGAACCAAGCAGTTTAGAATTAATCAAATCATGGGGCATGACAGTATCAACTTCTACCGCACTCATGCGCTCTACAATCGCCCGCTCCATACGCAACAACCCCAGGCGGAATTGATTTTCCATCAATTCACCCACTGAACGCACACGACGATTACCAAGATGATCAATATCATCAACAGTGCCAACACCGTCCTTCAACCCTACCAAGGTTTTGACAACAGCAACAATATCCTCTTTGGTTAAGACACGCAACTCTTCATCTAGTGCCAGGTCAAGACGGGCATTCATCTTCACACGGCCAACAGCAGAAAGATCGTAGCGTTCCGCATCGAAGAATAGACCGGTGAACAATGCCTGTCCGGCTTCCACAGTAGGTGGCTCACCCGGGCGCATAACCTTATAAATATCAACCAGCGCCTCTTCCTGATTCATATTCTTATCAGCAAACAAGGTGTTGCGAATGTAAGGGCCAACAGTAATATGATCTATAGCCAGTACAGGAAACTCATCAATGCCTAAATCACCGAGCAGTGTAATACTGTCTGACGTCAGTTCATCCCCTGCTTCCAGGAATACTTCCCCGGTGTCCTTACCAATAATGTCGATAGCAATAAATTGACCCACCATATCTTCTGGCATAACCAACTGCTCTTCAAGCCCTTCCGCAATCAACTTCTTACCCAGGCGCGGTGTCATTTTAGTGCCAGCTTCTACGACAACAACACCGGTTTTGGCATCAATAATATCATATGCCAGCTTTAATCCTTTCATTTTTTCAGGGCTAAAACGCGTAGACCAGCCATTCTCCGTTTTACGATAGTAAACTTTCTTATAAAACTCATCCAGAATTTCATTCGTCTGCATGCCAAGCGCACGCAGTAATGTACTAATATAAAGTTTGCGCTTACGATCAACGCGGAAGTAAAGTAAATCTTTCGCATCAAATTCCAAATCAAGCCACGATCCACGATATGGAATAATACGTGAAGAATAGAGATATTTACCAGAACTGTGGGTTTTACCCTTATCATGGTCAAAGAATACACCCGGAGAACGATGCATTTGCGATACAATCACACGTTCTGTACCATTAATGATAAAAGTACCATTTTGTGTCATGAGCGGTATATCGCCCATATACACATCTTGCTCCTTAATTCCCTTAATTTCACGGGAACCGGTATCCTCATCTACTTCCCAGACAATCAGACGCAAGGTAACTCGAAGTGGCGCAGAAAAGTTAATTCCCCTCTGATTACACTCTTCTACATCATATTTTGGCGCATCAAATTCATATTTAACAAATTCCAGCGTAGCCGTCCCCAGAAAGTCATTAATAGGAAATGCTGAACCCAGCACCTCTTGCAGACCAGCATTCTTCCGCTGTTCAGCAGGTATATTTATCTGCAAAAAAGTATCATATGAATTTTTCTGTACCTCTATAAGGTTAGGCATAGTAGCCACTTGTGCAATGCGGCCAAAATTCTTGCGTATACGCTTACGAGAGGTGAAAGAATGTCCCATTACGATCTCCGTAATAAATTAATTAACTCTATAGATAAGTTTTACACTTCACTATTGCAAGTGAAGTGTTTCTCCATGGCTTCATTGAAGAAAGCGCAGCGTCATGTGTGATGTTCCGCATACATCCCAGAATCCCTAATACCCTCTCCCACTTTATTAAAGAAAGGCACTGGCATTCTGGTATAACCACTGCACGTCTCCCAGCTTTTGACGACACAATGTCTTTTTTACGGCTATTACTATGTATTGAGAATATAAACATCAGAACATGGGAGCATATCGCTTTCATAAAGCACGCAGTAAAGAAAAACATTGACTGTCCTGCCATATGGTCTGATGCACCTAAGGCGTTGAAACTCTTTGTGACTTTATGTATGTCCATAAAAACTAAAACGCCGACAGAACCTAGAACTGTATTCTTCCTTTGGGCAACAATCCGTATTGCCAAGGCTATACGATTATTTAGGGGTGTTTTTACTATAGCTTTTGTAGTGCAAAAACACAGGATACTAGTCGTTTTAAATGCATACTTATCGCACGAAACCCCACTAATTCTTGCATTACACACGGCATATTTACTAAAAGCACAAAAGTGTCTGTAATACTACAGAACACCGAACCTGTCTCAATATAAATTATTGCTTCTTATTTATTATGAGACACACGAGTACTGCAATCTGCAACGAAAGCCAGGGTGTAACAATAATTGTAACACCCTGGCTTTTACAGTATTAGCAGCTTATTTTACTTCTACAGTTGCACCGGCAGCTTCTAAAAGTGCTTTGATTTTATCAGCTTCTTCTTTCGATACACCTTCTTTGATCACTTTTGGTGCAGCTTCCACCAGATCCTTAGCTTCTTTCAGACCTAAGCTCGGGATTGCAGCACGCACTTCTTTAATCACATTGATCTTCTTATCACCAGCAGATGCAAGAACCACGGTAAACTCAGTTTGCACCTCAGCAACAGCAGCAGCAGCAGCAGCAGGAGCAGCTACAGCAACAGGAGCAGCAGCAGAAACACCCCATTTTTCTTCAAGCAGTTTAGTCAATTCTGCAGCTTCAATCACAGTAAGTGCTGAAAGTTGATCAACGATTTGGGCCAAATTATTCGCCATTTTCTTCCTCTAAACAAATTAATTTACAAGTTAATTATACATGTACATTGCATAAAAGCGAATGTATTGGGTTACTGGTTGTCGGCATAAGCTGCTACAACCCTGGTCAATTGGGCCGCCGGTGCCTGCAATACCCCCACCAACTGCGTAGCAGGAGCATTAATAAGACCAACGATTTTCGCCCTCAGTTCATCCAGGGATGGCAATGTAGCAAGTGTTTTCACCCCCGCTACATCAATCCGTTGCGCGCCAAACGCTCCCCCAAGAATCACCAGTTTTTCGTTATCCGCAGCATACTCTACCATTCCCTTCGCGGCAGCTACAGGATCATTTGAAAATGCAATAGCAGTCGGGCCGCTAAAAAAGTCCGTTAGGCTCTCAAACTGACCGTTCGCTAAAGCAAGCTTAGCAAGGCTATTTTTTGTTACCCTAAAACTTGCGCCCAGACCACGCATTTTATTGCGTAACTTTGTTACTTCCTGCACTGTCAAGCCTTGATAATGCGCAACGACCACTGTATTTGCACTCTCAAATGCTTCACTCAGCTCAGAAACAACTTGGCTTTTATATGCTCTCTCCACTTAACTATCTCCAAAACTAAAGGTGAGCCTTAATATATTATGCTACAATAGTAGCTAATTCTACTTTGACAGCAGGCCCCATTGTAGAAGAAAGAACTGCCGATTTTAAATATGTCCCTTTTGCACCAGCAGGCTTTGCTTTACTCACCGCCAGAACCAATGCTTTTACATTTTCTGTCAATGCTTCCACAGAAAAACTTGCCTTCCCAATACCAGCATGAATAATACCTGCTTTATCCACACGAAACTCCACCTGGCCACTTTTTGCTGCCTTAATGGCCTCAGCCACATTCGGTGTCACCGTCCCAAGCTTCGGGTTTGGCATCAAACCACGTGGGCCGAGGATTTTTGCCACACTCCCAACCATTGCCATCATATCAGGAGTAGCAATACAACGGTCAAAATCCAATTCACCTGCCTTGATTTTTTCTACCAAATCTTCAGCACCAACCAAATCGGCACCTGCTTTTTGAGCCTCTTCTATCTTATCGCCTTTGGCAAACACCGCTACACGAACTTGTTTACCGGTGCCATTAGGTAAAGGAACCACTCCACGCACCATTTGATCGGAATGACGTGGATCAACGCCTAAATTTAAAGCAATCTCAATGGTTTCATCAAAACGTGCCCTGGCATTCTGCTTGTTGAGAGCCAATGCTTCACCAAGCACAAACAGTTTATCGCCATCAAAAGAATCACGAGCCAAACGAATTCTTTTTCCACCTTTTTCGTTAAGGTTAACTTGTTCTTTCCGGTTAGCCATTCTCTACTCCACCACCTCAAGACCCATTGACACCGCTGTACCCGCAACCATGCTCGCAGCAGCCTCAAGATCATTAGCATTCATATCTTGCATTTTATTCTTAGCAATCTCCCGTACTTGTTCCATTGTAACGGTGCCTGCAAGTTTTTTACCTGTCTCACTTGACCCCTTTGCTATTTTTGCCGCCTCTTTCAAGAAATAAGACACAGGAGCGGCCTTAGTAACAAAGGTAAAGGTACGATCAGCATAGACGGTAATTACAACAGGAGTCGGTGTCCCCACCTGCATATGTTGCGTTGCAGCATTAAACGCCTTACAGAATTCCATAATGTTCAAGCCACGCTGACCGAGCGCTGGCCCAACTGGAGGAGAAGGATTAGCTTTCCCAGCCGCTATCTGTAACTTAATATAACCTGTAATTTTTTTTGCCATTTAAATTTACTTCCTAACTATTTTCTAACTACACGTGTTATGCCGATATCTTCGCCACTTGCGAATACTCTAACTCAATGGGCGTAGAACGACCAAAAATAGAAACGGCTACTTTTAACCTTCCTCTTTCAGCATCTAACTCTTCCACCACACCAATAAATGACTCGAATGGACCATCTGTTACCTTAACCGATTCACCTACCTCGAATTCAATTACCCCTTTAGATGAGCCAACCCCTTCCTGCATCTGACGCAATATACGCTCAGCCTCTTCATCCAATATAGGTTGGGGCTTACCATGATTTCCCAAAAAACCGGTAACCCTCGGTATATTTTTTACCAAATGCCAGGTTGTATCATTCATCTCCATTTTTACCAGAATATATCCTGGCAAAAATTTACGCTCGGTATTAACCTTCTGCCCTTTGCGGATTTCTACAACCCCTTCAACAGGAACAGTAACTTGCTCAAAGGAATCAGCAATATTGTTGAGCTCCGCCTGTTCTCTTATAGTTTGAGCAATTTTCTTCTCATAGCCAGAGAGCGTATGTATAATGTACCAACGATAAGACACAACTACTTACTCCCCAACATTAATATAAAATGCACCGTTTTAAAGGCAACCATATCCACTGCTAAAAAAAACAACGATGCTATCACAACCATTATAAGAACCATTGCCGTAGAAACTACAGTTTCACGCTGAGTTGGCCAAGAAACACGCCCAACTTCCTGCCTAACTTGTGCAAGAAATTCAATTAATCCTGTTTTTTTTGCCATTACCACCCTGCAACTTTATATAGCCTCTACTCTATTCAAAATGGCAGGAGCGAAGGGACTCGAACCCGCAACCCCCGGTTTTGGAGACCGGTGCTCTACCAATTGAGCTACACTCCTATACGTCCCTTATATGATGGCATCTTTTGTTTATATCGTATTTCTATAAAAATACAAACAAAAGAACGCCATCTATTGTCATTACTTCACGATTTTAGATACAACACCTGCACCTACAGTACGGCCGCCTTCA